>CAUZRD010000072.1:0-9755 GCA_963582255.1 Alphaproteobacteria bacterium
AACCCGTCGATTACAATTACCGAAGCGGTGCTGTTTGAGGGAGGGCGGCCCATCTTTGTAGTGCCGCCAGATATGAAGGTTGATAGGGAGTTTGGCCAACGAATTCTGATTGGCTGGAACCGTAGCGCCGAGTCTGCGCGCGCGGTTACAGCGTCTATCCCACTATTGAGAATGGCAGAAAAAGTGTTCGTTCTGACTGTTGAGGGCGGGCCAAAAATTTCCGGTCCAAGTGGTGTGCAGCTGTGCGAATTCCTGAGGATTTACGGTATTGATGCTGAAGAGCAGTCAGCTGAGGCAGTGGCAAGTAATGTCGGTGAGTTTATTTTAGAAACTGCACGGCAGAAAAATTGTGATATGTTGGTCAAGGGTGCTTACACCAACAGTCGATTGAGACAGATGCTATTCGGTGGGGCTACACGCCATATTATTCATCATGCTGAAATTCCGGTGGTGATGGCAAACTGAGTGAGCCTAATTTGACGCTGAATTTAACCGTCAAACAAGAGGCTGTCGGAGTAATTGAAATGCGGCGACGAGCCCTTTTGTTGATGTATCTTCCTCTTGCGGCATGTCTTTTTGGGAGAGGGTTGGCAAAAGTCTATCCGCTATATGCTTCCCAAGTTCCACGCCCCATTGATCGAAAGAATTAATCTGCCAGATTATGCCCTGGCAGAAGACTTTGTGCTCGTACAGTACGATTAGCTTACCGAGGGTTTCAGGATCGAGGCGCGGATAAAGAATTGTGGTAGAGGGGCGGTTCCCGGCAAACGCGCGGTGGGGAGCGATCTGGTCAATAAACTCTGTCTCAGTCCCGTCTGCGGCCATTTGCTCACGCACAACTTTTTCATTAAGGCCGAAGGCCAGCGCTTGGGATTGAGCAAAACAGTTGGCTGCGAGTTTTAGATGGTGATCGCCAGCCTCATTGGGTTGGGTGGCCGCGATGAGAAAATCGACAGGGACAGTGTCGCTTCCCTGATGTAGTAGCTGGAAGAATGAATGCTGGGCATTGGTGCCAGGTTCGCCCCATATAATGGGTGAGGTGGCATGATCAACAGCATGGCCCGTAGTTGACACAGACTTGCCGTTGGATTCCATTTCGAGCTGCTGCAAATAGGCGGGAAAGCGGACAAGACGCTGATCGTAAGGAATGATAGCCAATGTCTGCATGTTTTCTAAATTACGGCGCCAAATACCGATCAGTGCCATCAGGACTGGCAAGTTTTTACCAAGTTCTGCGGTGGTAAAATGTTGGTCCATTGCCGCTGCGCCGGATAGGAGGGCACGAAAATTCTTTGCGCCGATCGCGATTGCTAGTGGTAAGCCAATGGCTGACCAGAGCGAATAACGCCCACCAACCCAATCCCAAAATTTAAAGGTCCTTGCAGGGTCAATCCCAAACTCTTGGGTCGCGGTCAGATTGGCAGAAACGGCAGCAAGATGAGCACTAGCATTCTCACCAATTGCGCTTACTAGCCAGTTGCGCGCGGTTTGCGCGTTGGAGGAGGTCTCCAGCGTCATAAAAGTTTTTGATGCGATAATAACTAGAGTGGTCTGTGGGTCGAGAGAGGAACTCACATCGTAAAAATGAGCTGTATCAATATTGGATACATAGTGGAGATGTGGGCCATCGTGAAAGTGAGAAAGGGCAGAGGTTGTCATGCGGGGGCCAAGATCAGCTCCACCAATGCCAATATTGATCACATCCGTAAATCTCCTGCCGTTTACGGCTGTAGCGCGCCCACGGCGCACATCTTCGGCAAAGGCAAGAAACCGATTGAGCTCTGAGCCGGTAATCTCAAGTATATTTTGACCGTTTACCGATGTTTCGGGGCTGATGCCTTCGCGCAGAGCCATGTGCAGGGCCGCCAGATTTTCTGTGAAATTGATTGGAAATCCGGCAAACATCTGATCGCGATGTTTTTCAAGGTCTGCTGCCTGGGCAAGTCCCACTAAGGCCTTTAGACACGGCTGGTCGATATGCTCTTTTGAATGATCAACCAGTAATCCACAGTAATTGAATGACAAGCGGTCAAACCTGTCTTCATCATCACTAAAGAGTTTGGTTAGAGATATTTTTGCAATGCGCGCTGCCTCTCGCTCCAGCAGCCCCCATGCCTTATCTATTGCCTTCATCTTCATGCGCCGCCTGTTCTATGTGCCGCTTGACTTGGCTTTGCTATATATCTGACATTCTGCATGCCTGAACACACTTCGAAGTGCAATCAAAGATAAGGTAGGAAATATGGACGCGGCTATCATCGCGACGGGTCAATCAGATTACACGCGCCACCCCAAGCCGGGGCAAACGGTCTTCACATTCATGCGTGATGCAGTAACCGCCGCGCTTGATGATGCGGGGATGGAACTCTCCGATATTGATGGGCTGGCTGTGGCGTCGTTTTCGCTAGAGCCCGACCATGCGATTGATCTGGCCTGGCGCATGGGGTTATCGCTCAAATGGTTGCTGCAGGATACCAATGGTGGAAATTCTGCGATGAATATGCTCGGCCATGCCATGCGCGGCGTTGAGGCGGGGGCCGCGTCGAATATTTTAGTGCTGGCGGGTGATGCGACCGGATTGATTGGCTATGCTAAGGTTGCGAATTCATACAACAGCGCGACTTTGCACCACCTGGCACCATTAGGTCATGGTGGGCCGAATGGGGTGTATGCGTTGGTCACCAGCCGGCAAATGAAAAAGCATGATTTGGAAAAAGCCGATTATGGACAGATTGTCGTTGCGCAGAGACGCTGGGCGGCCCTCAATCCCTATGCGGTATATCGTACCCCGTTGAGTCTTGAGGAGTATCTGAGCGCACCGCCGGTCGCGGATCCTCTGGTACGCTATGATTGTGTGCCGGTTGTCGCTGGTGCGCAGGCGCTGATAGTCTCAACTCCAGATAGATCTCCCAAGGGCCGTTCTCCGGTGCGTATTCGTGCGCTGATGCAGAGTTTTAACTACGATAATCAGGAAGGCGATGGAACGAAAACCGGGATTTCTAGCTTTGTGGGCGAGTTTTGGGACAAGGCCGGCATTGGTCCGGAGGAAGTTGATGTTAGCGCTATTTATGATGATTATCCGGCAATGGTAGTCGCGCAGCTCTACGATCTTGGCATGATCCCTTGCGGTGATGTAAAGGCATTCCTAAACCGGGAAATTGGTGAGAACAATATGCCAGTCAATACTTGGGGAGGCATGCTGTCTGCGGGGCAACCTGGCAATGCTGGAGGATTGAGCGGGGTGACTGAGGTTGTCCGCCAACTGCATGGGCGCGCCGGTGACCGGCAGATCAAGGTGGCACGGTTTGGTCTTGTTACTGGATATGGCATGACCCTATATCGCTATGGCGGAACCGCATCTGCAGCAATTTTGGAGGCTGAGGTATGAAACTCGGATTAAACATCTGGCGCTGTTCGAGTTGTGGTAAGGCGGCTTTTCCCAAGCGTATTTTTTGTTCGACCTGTAGTGGGGCCACATGGGATAATGCTCAGATAGTGAAAGGAAAAATCGAAGAAATATCGCTCATTCATCACATGATAGGGCAGGAAAACTGGGAGAAGAGGTGTATTGCTAATGCCTCAACGGATGCTGGAATTCCCCTCACTGTTGGCCTTATTGATGATGTCAAGATTGGCGATGAAATCGATATATATGAGCTGGATGGAGCGCCGTTTGGACGAAAGGCGCATAGTCCTCACGTTAATTAAAGCGAGCAATCAGGCTTGGATATTGGCCCGACGGGGTGACACAAGCGTGTGTGATTGCTATTTCGGTTCTCTGCAAGTGGAGTGTTGGCGGTCTGATCATGGCAGATCTTCTATTAGAGCTGTTCTCAGAAGAAATCCCCGCGCGTATGCAATCGCGTGCGAGCAATGATCTGCGCCGCTTGGTGACAGACGGCCTGATTAATGCGGGGCTTTCTTATGAAGACGCAAAATCATTTTCAACACCACGCCGGCTGACCCTGGTGGTGGAAGGGCTCCCACTGGTTAGCCCAGATATTAGTGATGAGCGAAAAGGGCCACGTGTGGGTGCGCCAGACAAAGCAATTGAGGGATTTTTGCGCACAGCTGGGCTACCATCGATTGATGCGTGTAAAATGCGTGATGATGGCAAGGGACTCTATTATTTTGCCGAGATCAACAAGCCGGGGCATGCGGCACCGGATATTATCGCAGAAGTGTTAGAGCAGGTGGTGCGGGGGTTCCCGTGGCCCAAATCCATGCGCTGGGGTAATGGACAATTGCGCTGGGTGCGCCCGCTTCATTCGATAGTTGCAACATTCGGATCGAAGACGGAAAAGCCAGACGTGGTTCCGATAGAAATCGATGGCATTAAGGCTGGCAACACTACTTTTGGGCATAGAATGATGGCCGGAGGCGCCATCACCGTTGCACGATTTGACGATTATGCAGTCAAACTCGAAGCGGCAAAGGTTGAAATTGATTGTGAGCGGCGGCGCGAGACGATTTTGGCCGATTCAAAATCTCTTGCACTAGCGCAGGGTCTTGAGTTGATGGATGATCCAGATCTTGCCGATGAAGTGGCGGGGCTCGTCGAATGGCCGGTGGCGCTGATTGGGTCGTTTGATATGGCATTTTTGGAGTTGCCTCCCGAGGTGTTGACTACATCGATGCGGGTCAATCAGAAATATTTTGCGCTTAAGCAGGCTGAGAGTGGCGAGATGGCGAACAAGTTCATCGTCATTGCCAATATTGAGGCCCGAGATGGTGGCACGGAGATTGTTTCCGGAAACGAGCGCGTTCTCGCCGCGCGCCTTCATGACGCAAGATTCTTTTGGGATCAAGATTTAAAAATTCCGCTCACTGCTTATGGTGAAAAACTTGGAGCGGTCACCTATCACGAAAAACTTGGTACGCAAGGCCAGAGGGTTGATCGGATTGTGCGGTTAGCTGGCGAACTTGCACCTATAGTAGGTGCTGATCGTGATATTTCGGCACGTGCAGCGCAACTCTCTAAGGCGGATCTTCTATGTGGAATGGTGGGAGAGTTTCCGGAACTTCAAGGTGTAATGGGATGCCATTACGCTCTTAAACAAGGAGAACCAGAGGCTGTTGCCAATGCTATCCGTGATCACTATCGCCCGCAAGGACCTTCCGACAGTGTCCCAAAAGCCCCAACGTCGATTTCGGTGGCGCTTGCCGACAAGCTTGATATCCTGGTTGGATTTTGGGCAATTGATGAGAAGCCGACTGGAAGTAAGGATCCGTTTGCGCTTAGGCGTGCGGCGCTTGGTGTTATCCGGATCATTCTGGAAAACGAGCTACGGATCCTATTGTGGCCAACTTTTGTTGTGCTTGGTCGACGCGCGGTGGCTCAACTACTGAGTGGGCCTCGGGACAAAGTTGAGAAGCAATTGGTACCTTTCCAAATTTCTGGGGATGTAAATCAGGAGAGTTTGAACGCACAGTTAACTGAAGTGGCCGGAGTTGCTGCTGAGTTGATGTCTGGCAAACTGAAATTCAGCGTGCCGGTGCAAGAATGGGAGTTAGAGAAGTCCAACAACCTCCTCTCCTTCTTTGCCGATCGTCTTAAGGGTTACCTTCGCGAAACGGGTGCACGGCATGATTTGATTGATGCTGTTTTTTCGCTTGGAAGTCAGGATGATCTTGTGATGATAGTGCGCCGGGTTGAGGCACTTGGGGCTTTTCTTCAAACAGATGACGGTGCCAATCTCACAGTAGGGATCAAGCGGGCGCAGAATATTCTTAGAATTGAGGAAAAGAAGGATGGAGATGAGGCCTTTTCCGGCATGCCTGACCCAGAATTACTTTCGCTTGAGGCTGAGAAGCTCTTATTTGAAGCGGTTGGAACTGCTTCGGAAGACGTTGCTGCCGCTATAAATGCCGAGAATTTCGGGGATGCTATGCGTGCGCTTGCTAAATTACGAACGCCGGTCGACCTATTTTTCGATGACGTGATAGTCAATGATGAAGATAGGGTGCTGCGCACTAATCGTTTGAAGCTCATGAGCTTGATTCGAACGGCAACGCACGCGATTGCCGATTTCTCTAAGATTGAAGGTTAAACTGCGCTGAGGCTGAGAAGAAATAAGAGGCACGGGACAGCGGTGCCGCGACCGGGACACAGAAGATGACGAAATGGGTCTATTCATTTGGTGGTGAAAAAACCGAGGGCGCAGCTTCAATGCGCGATCTTCTCGGAGGTAAGGGTGCCAATCTTGCGGAGATGTGTACCTTAAATTTGCCGGTGCCACCGGGATTTACGGTTTCGACAGACGTATGCGCCGCCTATTACGGCAATGACCATAACTTGCCTGATGATCTGGCCGCGCAGGTTAATGATGCCCTCCATAAGATCGAGCAGACTGTTGGGGCTAAATTTGGTGACACCTCCAATCCTCTGTTGGTTTCTGTGCGCTCGGGTTCCCGCGCGTCGATGCCGGGTATGATGGATACGGTACTCAATCTGGGGCTGAACGACGAGACGGCTTCAGCGCTTGCCAAGCGTGCAGGCGATGAAAGGTTTGCCTATGATTCATATCGCCGGTTCATCCAGATGTATTCTGATGTAGTGCTCGGCATGGATGGTGAGCTATTTGAAGAAATTCTTGAAGAATATAAGCATCAAAAAGAATATGTTCTTGATACAGATCTTATTGCGGATGACTGGAAAGAGCTGATTGTGCGTTACAAGGCGTGTATTGCTGAGGAGCTTGGCACGCCATTCCCCGAGGCTGTTCATGATCAGCTCTGGGGGGCAATCTCGGCGGTTTTTGGGTCTTGGAAAAACAATCGTGCCATTACCTATAGGCGCCTTCATGGTATCCCCGATGGGTGGGGCACGGCGGTTAATGTACAGGCGATGGTTTTTGGTAATCTGGGTGAAACAAGTGCGACGGGCGTTGCTTTTACCCGTGATCCGTCAACCGGAGAAAATGCGTTTTATGGCGAATTTTTGGTCAATGCTCAGGGTGAAGATGTGGTGGCCGGTATTCGTACCCCGCAGAATATTACTGAACGGGCGCGGAAGGCGGTAGGCTCGGACTCACCCTCGCTTGAGGGCTTGATGCCGACAGTGTTTGGCGAACTGCGGGATATTTCTGACCTGCTGGAAAAACACTACCGCGACATGCAAGACATAGAATTCACGATACAGGATGGCCGGTTGTGGATGTTGCAGACGCGCTCGGGCAAGCGCACTGCTAGGGCGGCGTTGAAAATTGCAGTTGATCTGGCTGAAGCGGGTCTTATTACCAAGGAACAGGCAATAGAGCGTATCGAACCATCCAGTCTTGATCAGCTTCTACATCCAACTCTTGATCCTGATGTGGCAGTGAATGTGATTGCTTCTGGGCTTCCTGCGTCTCCGGGAGCCGCGTCTGGTGAGATTGTGTTTAGTGCCGATGAAGCGGAAAAGCTTGCGAATGAGGGACGCACCGTCATCCTTGCTCGGGTTGAGACCAGCCCGGAAGATATTCACGGCATGCATGCAGCAGCTGGAATTTTAACAACCAGGGGTGGGATGACCTCTCATGCGGCGGTGGTCGCGCGCGGAATGGGCCGGCCATGCGTATCGGGCGCCGGGGCAATCCGGATTGACTACCAGCGTGGTGTTCTGACTGCCGGAAATGCGATATTCTCCGCCGGAGATATTATCACTATTGATGGCGCTACCGGGCGGGTTATTTCTGGCGAAGTAAAAATGCTGCTCCCTGAATTTTCGGACGATTTCGAGGTTCTAATGTCGTGGGCGGACGGCGTTCGCAAGCTTGGTGTTCGCGCTAATGCGGAAACCAAGGCTGATGCAGAAGTTGCGCGTAATTTTGGTGCTGAGGGGATTGGACTGTGTCGTACGGAGCATATGTTTTTTGAGGGCGATCGTATCATCGCGATGCGGGAGATGATTCTGGCTGGAGATGAAGTGGGGCGTCGAACGGCACTTGCAAAAATTCTGCCGATGCAGCGTCAGGACTTCATATCTCTGTTCGAGGTGATGGCTGGTCTGCCAGTTACTATCAGGTTGCTCGACCCACCGCTGCATGAATTTCTCCCTCACACGGCATCTGAAATTCGAGATGTTGCCGAGGCAATGAACGCTGATCCAGAAGTTCTTCGTGCGAGGGTTGACGAGTTAGCTGAATCAAACCCGATGTTGGGCCATCGCGGTTGCCGGCTTGCTATTACCTATCCGGAAATTCCTGAAATGCAAGCTCGGGCGATATTTGAAGCCTCTATTGAGGCGGCAAAAACCACCGGGCAGGCGGTGGAACCTGAAATCATGGTACCGCTTATTTCAACCAAGGCAGAGCTTGATGTCGTGAAAGAGGCTATCTTGCGGGCTGCAGAGGCGGTTGAGACAGAAATGGGCGTGAGTCTTTCCTATCAGATAGGCACCATGGTCGAGTTGCCGCGGGCATGTATTGAAGCTGGTGAGATTGCTAAAACGGCTGAGTTTTTCTCATTTGGAACCAACGATCTTACCCAAACTACCTATGGCATCAGTCGTGACGATGCGGCCAGATTTCTCATTCCGTATGTTGACGGTGGAATTTTGGAAACAGATCCGTTCATTAGTATTGATAGGGCGGGTGTTGGTGCTCTCATCGTTATGGCAGCCGAGCGTGGGCGTGCTATGCGCAGTGGGATCAAGATGGGGATTTGCGGTGAACATGGTGGTGATCCGGCGTCAATCCAATTCTGTGCTGAGGTTGGGCTTGATTATGTTTCCTGTTCTCCGTTTCGGGTTCCGATCGCACGGCTTGCTGCTGCGCAAGCGGCATTAAAGCTCTAGCTGTTTGTATGAATTAATGATCATCTGTTTTTGCGGAGCTTCCTTGCGGTGTGGCGTGTAGTATCGTTGGAGCTGTTGGCCTGCTGGGCCTTTTAACCCACGGCTTTTTTCAGAGAGATTGCAGACTGCTATAAAATCTGACGCAGATCTAGCTACTAAAGCATCTGTTGCTTTATCGATTGAGCTGACGCAGCCGGTCACCGTTGTTAGTCTGGACCCGCAGTTGCGTCGTGGCGAGTCTGCTCCCCAGTCTAAGTCATTAATACATGGTGTCGCCGAGCAGCGATTAGTCGAAAAACGCGGTGTACCACCAGAAGATATGGTAATATTGAGGGCGTCTTTGGCTGATGATTTCAGCGGTGCTGGTTTACGCGCAATAGAGAGTGGTTTTCCCCTGACCGCACGCCGGGTAGTGGTTGGTGATACCCCAGTGCGGTTGGCCTCAATCGGAGATGTTCGAGAGTTTATTTCGGTGCGTGAGCGCGGAGGTATGCATGCTAGTTCTCTAGTCTTTGGATCGTTATTTCATGAGCCGGAAGCGCACAGGCTTGATCCAGTATTTGATGCAATTCCGGTGCCTGCCAGTATTTCTTTGGTACGCCAAGAAGATGGAAGTGCGGTGTTACAGTTATTGTTTGACGCTCTGCTAGATCAAGTTGGCTACATCAATTCTGAAAGCCGTGGTGATCTTGTGGAGGCAGATGAATTAGCTCGCAACCCCGGGTCGAAAAAGGGCCTTCTCATGACCTGAGGTTGGCGCGACAGCGTTATTGCCTCGCCACGGCGATTTATTACGAAGCGCGCGGAGAGCCGGTTAATGGGCAGAAAGCCGTGGCTCAGGTGGTGTTAAACCGAGTCGATGACAAACGGTATCCCAACACGGTATGTGGGGTCGTCTTTCAGGATGAAACCCAGCGTAACCGATACCAGTTCTCATTTGCCTGCGACGGCAAACCAGAACGGCCAAAACCTGGGGACA
>CAUZRD010000073.1:0-9723 GCA_963582255.1 Alphaproteobacteria bacterium
CTGGGTTCCATTTTAACGACAGTAAATACGGCGACGATGACCTTGATAGCGGTTCTATAAATCCGTTTCAGCTTTTTTTGGTTTTCAATGAACTGGTTGACGCTGAGCAGTTGCAGCGCGACGGATTTGATCCTGCGTACATGCTCGACCAGTCGCACAATGTTACCGACCCGGCAGAGAGTCTCATGTCATCGGCAAATGAGGTGCTTCGCGCGTACGTAAAGGCATTGCTCATAGATCGGAAAGCGCTTAGTCATTTTCAGGAAGGCAACGATGCACTGATGGCCAACCAATGTCTGAAATCAGCCTATGAGGTCGACGTTACACCCATTCTGAAAATGGCTCGCTATCAGAAAGAAGGTGCTATTGAGCCGATAACATGCTTTCGGTCCTCTATGTACAGGGCCAATGTGGCGCGTACCAGGGCGCAACCAAAAGTGGGAGGAGGTGGCATTGTTTAAGGTAATAAGAAGTATTAAAGAACCGGCGTCCGGAGCATGCCGACGACCCACTGAAACGACGGCTTCTTCGGCTAGTTCAAGGCTCGCAGGACCACTTGCCGTAATTCTACTACTGATGATAAGCATCGGTTGCAGTAGTGAAAACCTACCCGAGTCGTCTGCCATGATGGTTCCGCCTGGAGCGGAGCTGCAAAAATGCGGACTTATTATGCGCCTCGGTAACCGAGATACTTGGGACGCGGGCATGATTGAGTCACCAGCGGTATGGCAGGACCCGTCGACCGGGCGTTATGGCATGGTCTATACCGGTTACGATTTACAAAACGATGATATTCGTGGCTACGCCTCTGTCGGTCTACCTCGCATAGGGTTGGCCTGGAGCGACGATCTGCGGCAATGGGAAAAAGACCCTCGCAATCCCATTTTTGAGCCCAGTGGAGCGACCGGCGATAAAGGCACCACGGGGCCATTAATCTGGCTCGAGAATGGAACCTACTTTTTGTTCTACATCGGTACAAGCGAGGAAGGCTACGAGGCGGGGCGGAAGACACTGAACCTTGCCACTTCGACCGATCTTACGTCATGGAAGCGATACGAAAACAATCCGATCATCGGACCTGAAGGCGAGGGCTGGCGAGCCGATGATATATGGCATGCAAGTATCGTCAAGGTAGATGCTATCTATTACATGTTCTTTAATGCGTCGGGAGTAGTCGACGACAATCATGAGGAGTTCACCGGCTACGCCACGTCGAACGACCTTATGAACTGGGCAGTTGATGATGACAACAGTCCCCTAATCGTAGGCAGCCGCGAAGCCGGTGGATGGGATTCAACCGGTCGAACCGGTGATCCAAGCGTCTACCGCGTTGGCGACAATTGGTATATGGCTTATTACAGTTGGGACGGCAGCAATGCACAGGATGGCCTGGCAATAACCACGGCTGCGGAATTTCCACTTGGCTGGAAACCTTACGATGGCAACCCGATTTTACCTATTGGCGCCGCCGGAAGTATCGATGCAACCCATGCCCACAAGCCGTTCATATATCGCACTGATGACACGCATTACCACTTCTACACTGCAGTAGACGAGCTGGAAACCCGGCAAATTGCCTTGGCTATTTCACCAGGGCCCTGCCGCTAAACATGAGCCGTCGAATCGGAGTACTCATTAGAAAAGGAAAATTATGAATGTGGTTACTAAAAAGAAATTATTCTTAAGGAACAGACTTTGAAGATTACATCGATAAAAACCTGGGCGGTTCCGCCGCGCTGGGCACTGCTAAAGATTGAGACTGACGTCGGAATCTCGGGTTGGGGTGAGCCTGTACTGGAGGGGCGAACTCATACGGTTCTTGCCGCTGTCGAGGAAATGAAAGAAGAGTTGATCGGCCAAGATCCGCGAAATATTGAGAAGATTTGGACGCGCCTTTACAGGGGCAGCTTCTATCGCGGAGGCCCGGTGCTAATGAGTGCCATCGCTGGCATTGACCAAGCTCTTTGGGACATCAAAGGCAAGCACTACGATGCTCCTATATCGGACCTTCTTGGCGGTGCGGTTCGCCACAAAATACGTGCATATTCCTGGTTGGGTGGTGATCGACCCAGTAATATCGGCCCACAAGTCAAAAAAGCCAAAGAGGCCGGTTTTACAGCGTTTAAGATGAACGGCACGGCGGAGACTCAACACATCGAGACCGGATTGGATGTTGATGAGGTTATTGCAAGAGTTGCCGATGCTCGCGAGGCGGGCGGGCCGGAAATGGGCATCGCTATAGATTTTCATGGGCGAGTGCATCGGGGCCTAGCCAAGGTTCTATTCCACGAACTGGAACAATTTCGACCATTGTTTATCGAAGAGCCCGTTTTACCCCAACATATGGACGCGCTGAAAAATATCGCGCAGCAAACATCGATTCCAATCGCTGTGGGTGAGCGGCTTTTCAGTCGCTACGATTTCCGTCCTATTCTCGAAGCTGGATGGGTCGATATAGTGCAACCTGACCTGAGTCATTGCGGTGGCATTACTGAGGGTCGCAAAATAGCGACGTTGGCGGAAACCTACGATGTAGCATTGGCACTCCATTGTCCCTTGGGCCCGGTAGCGCTGGCTTCTTGCTTACAGGTTGACGCGGTATCGCACAACGCGGTGATTCAAGAACAGTCCACGGGCATGCACTACAACGGTGATGTGGGCCTTCTTGATTATATTGTGGACCGATCTGTACTCTCAGTCGAAGATGGCTACCTCATCATACCGACAGGCCCTGGTCTTGGTATTGAGATAGATGAAGAAGTCGTCGAAACAAAATCCAAAGAGATGAAGCATCAGTGGCGTAATCCAGTCTGGGAGCACCCTGACGGTAGTGTTGCTGAGTGGTGAGTAATCAGTATTCCTATGAAACATGAAATTACATGATGCCTGTTGAATTAACACCAGGGTTCATCGGCTATTCAGGTGCCGGGATTTTCTGTGAAACCTTAGCGGGGGGAATTTAAAGCATGTCGCACCAGATAATAGGCGTCGATTGGGGGACAACCAATATGCGAGCGGTGCTTTGCGATGTGGATGGCTCGTCTATTTCTGCCCGAGAGGTCAAGAACGGACCGGGCATCGCCAGACTTCAAGGCTCACCAGCTGACGAATTGTTCAAAACAATTGCCCCCTGGCTTCAGTCACGATCTCCGGCCAGGGTGATTCTATCCGGGATGGTCGGTTCGAATATTGGCTGGCACTCGGTGCCCTACCTCAGCTGCCCAATATCAGTTTCCGAGATTGCCAAGCAAACTTTTGGTTTTGCCGATCGCGATATCGAACTTAAAATCGTACCCGGATTAAGAAGTTCAGAAGACTCTGATGCGGCCGAGGTCATGCGCGGTGAGGAGCTGCAAATACTCGGATGGCTAGCGGCCAATCCGATACGACAGCAAGGCACTCATCTGTTGTGCCTGCCCGGCACACATACCAAATGGGCCACTATTTGCGATGGAGTAGTGGAATCATTTGTCACTGCTGTTAGTGGCGAGCTATTCAGTCTTTTGCTAAATCAAAGCATCCTGTTCGCCGGGTTCTCTGTGAATGCAGACAACGCAGAGGTTGATACCGCAGCGTTCGACCTTGGGGTCGAGCAAATGAAAACCCATGGCGGCATGTTCCTGCATTCTCTGTTTGGGGCGCGCAGTCGACAAGTACTAGATACATTTTCTAATAACGAGGCTAGAAGCTATCTTTCCGGACTCATTATTGGTAGCGACGTACAAGGGTTGCTAACTGAGCATAAAGGCGCAGTTGGCGAGATCGTGATAATTGGCAATCCCACTCAGTCGGAGCTGTATGACCGCGTAATTCGAGCCACGGGTCGAAATGCTGTTACTATGGATGGAATCGACGCGGCGCTAATGGGCTACAAATTTGTCGATGAGGCTCTGACAATATGACCCCGACCCTCAATCTGTTTCAGGAAATGCCTCTGGTCGCAATTTTGCGCGGGATTCTACCGACCGAAGTGGTCGCCGTCGGACAAGTATTGTACAAGTCGGGTATTCGTTGCATCGAGGTTCCGCTTAATTCCCCAGCCCCTTTGGACAGTATTGCCAAGCTTGTGGCGGTCTTGCCGGAAGACTGCTTAGTCGGTGCTGGCACCGTAACTTCTGCGTCGGACGTCGACGACGTTGTTGCCGCCGGCGGTAATCTTATCGTCGCGCCCAATACAGACAAGGCAGTTATTCAACGCGCTGTCGGCTTTGATGCAGTGGTGATGCCAGGTATTGCGACGGCGACGGATGCATTCAATGCCATCTCTTACGGTGCACGTCATCTAAAACTATTTCCGGCGAGTACTTACGGCCCTGATCATATGCGCTCGCTGAAGGTTGTGCTTCCCGACAACTGCCGTGTGTATGCTGTCGGCGGTGTGGGTGTCGCGGAGATGGGAATGTGGGTCGCCGCAGGCGTGGACGGTTTTGGCATTGGCTCAGAGATCTATCGCGCCGGCGATTCGGCCGAGGTCGTTTCCGAAAAGGCTAATGCGCTGACCTCAGCCTATAGAAATACACAAACTATGCATACCAAACCGCACGTTAACCCCCTTTCAAAACACTAGGAGAAATACTATCTTCGGAATCTGCTATTACCCCGAGCATTGGCCGCAAGAACAATGGTCAGAAGACGCAAAAATGATGTCAGAACTTGGTCTGACATATGTTCGTATCGCCGAGTTCGCATGGTCACGCATTGAACCGCGTGACGGTGAGTTTCAATTCGAATGGCTCGATAACGCGGTCGAGACTCTCGCCAATGCGGGCTTAAGCGTGGTCATGTGCACACCAACAGCGACACCGCCAAAATGGCTGGTTGACAAGTTTCCGGAGATACTTCCGGTCGATCCGGATACAGGACGTACTCGCGGCTTTGGATCGCGCCGGCACTACGACTTCTCAAGCGATGTCTACTTCGACGAAGCGATGCGGATAACAGAATTGATGGCCAAACGTTATGGCAAACACGACGCTATCGTAGGCTGGCAAACCGATAACGAAATTTGTTGCCACAATACCAACCTTAGTGCCTCGGACGTAGCCCGCTCAGCGTTTCAACAATGGTGCAGCCTGCGATACGCGTCGATTGACGCACTGAATGACGCATGGGGAAACGTATTCTGGTCAATGGAGTACCAGAATTTCTCGGCTATTGAGCTTCCTGTTGGAGCAGTTACGGAAACGAACCCGGCGCATCGTCTGGCTTATCGTCGCTTTTCATCCGAGAAGGTCTGTCATTTTAACGACAGCATGACCAAACTGATTCGTGCATACGCTCCCGGCAAGTTCGTCACACACAATTTCATGCCCATGACCTACACTGGCGTCGACAATTATTCCCTCGCCGCGCCCCTGGACTTTTCGAGCCACGATAGCTATCCGCTAGGTCGCGTCGATCAGCAACTCAAGAATAGTTCCGCCGAGGAGCTACGCAAGTACATGCGGACCGGCCACCCAGATGCGTCGGCTTACAGCCACGACCAAACGCGTGGTTTTAGCAAAGACCCTTTTTGGGTTATGGAGCAACAACCCGGACCGGTCAATTGGGCGGACAATAACGCGCGGCCTGCTCCGGGCATGATTCGGCTTTGGACTCTTGAAGCGTTTGCGCACGGCGCTGGCTGCGTTTCCTACTTTCGTTGGCGTCAGGCGCTATTTGGGCAGGAGCAAATGCACGCGGGTCTATTGCGACAAGATAATTCGAAGTCCGCAGCCTGGCCCGAAGTCGAGGAGGCAATCGCCGATGTAGCCAAGCTGTCACTATTGGATGAAACCAAACAACAAGCGGATGTTGCGATGATTACCGCTGCTGAAAGCGTCTGGGTCAGTGCCATCGAACGACAAAGCGAATCTTATGAGTTTGCCAACATCGAGTTCGACTACTACCACGCGTTGCGCTCACTTGGAGTAAGCGTGGACTTTGTAAATCCAGACTCCGACCTTAGTGGATACAAGTTGGTCATCGCACCCGGTTTGCCGATTATAGGCGACGCATTGATTAAGAAATTTAAGGCCAGTGACGCCTCTTTCATTTTTGGACCGCGGTCCGGTGCCAAAACTAGCGAGTTTAGTTTTCCTGGGAATCTACCGCCAGGTGAGTTACAACAAATCGCCCCGCTTCGAGTCCTGTCGATTGAGACTCTGCGACCTGATTGCATCGAAGGGCTTTGTTGGAATGGAAAGCGGTATGAGAGCCTCATCTGGCGTGAAGAGCTGGAAGTCATCGACGGAGACGTGCTGGCACAGTACGACGATGGCTTGCCCGCCGTTGTACGTTGTGGGAGCCTGTCATACATCGGTACCCTAACGGACACGCTTTTCTTGAAAGACTTTTTCCGGATGAACTGCCAAGAACTCGGCATAGAAACGAATGAATTCGGAATAGACCTGCGTATTATTCGACGCGGGAACCTGATGTTTGCATTTAACTATTCAGAACAGAAACAGGACCTACCGCTCGACAAAGGTGCGCAAATATTGCTCGGCTCTCGATCAATCAAGCCCCATGACGTCACGGTTTGGAAGCGAAATTAGACACCTTCTTCAGGTAAACATTTCTGAGGTGCGTCTAATATCGCAATTGGACGCCTGACTGGCGATCGTCCATTTGAGTTCAAGTATATCGAGGGTGTCGGCTCAAGTTTGTTAGATGGGATACGCGATGACACGCCAGGAAATATTTGGGCGAACGCATTAGTCAAATTCGTTTGCCCGCGGCTTGCTCGAATATCTGCTTCGGCGGCAAGAATAGAAACCAGAGTAGGCGCATGATTTATTATTGATATTTCCCAGCGTTTTCAAATTTCTAATAGTCAGAGAATAAAGTGATTGTTCCACTGGCCCTTGGCCCCTCCTCAGAAGCGCTCCAAGCGTCTGAATTGCGCTTGTGTGAAGTTCTAAAGGTTGGAAAAAAATTGGGTGAAGGTGTTATCTGGGATGTTATTACCCAAGCGATTTGGTGGACGGATATTGAGTCATCGAGGATATTTCAATACCAGCCAGAGCGAAAACAGCTAAGATCTTGGGATACTCCAGAAAGGTTATGCTCGTTTGGGTTTACCAATAAAGACGGCTGGCTGATCGCTGCATTTAAAAGTGGGATTGCGCTATTTAATCCTGAAGCTCAGTGCGTTAAGTGGATAAGTCCAATTGAAGCAGATAATCCCCGCTCCCGACTAAATGACGGTTGAGTTGATCGGCAGGAGCATTTTCGGGTTGGCTCAATGATTGATAGTGAATTAGATGAGAGCGCAGATAAAGCAGGGTGGCCCCCGCAGCTTGGTGGACTTTATCGGTTGTCAGCTAACATGTCATGTTCAAACCTGTTGTCAGATATTCAGATATCAAACGGACTTTGCTGGAGCTTAGATTCAAAAAAAATGTATTTCGCTGATTCCGCTCAGCGGCAGCTTTATGCGTACGATTTTGATCAAAAAATCGGCAAAGTGTCGAACAAAATAAATTTTGCAGCGACTCCTGAAGGTGTTTGCCCCGATGGAGATGTAATCCAAATTTTTTCTATTCCAGCCCAAAACCCTTCTTGCTTGTGCTTTGCAGGAGTAAACCTCGATTACCTGATCGTAACTACTGCTATGCAGGGTATCGCGCATGAAAATTTAGATACTGACGTAGACGGGAGTCTCCTAATATACAAAGCTGGGGTTAAAGGAGTTGGGGAGGCCCGGTTTAATTTAGAGAACCGATATCTCCATGACGACCTCTCTTTGTCGGAGACTCAGCCATGACGATCAATATTGGTATAGTGGGTCTGGTTAGACCCGATCCGGATCTAACCGTTCAGGGGCGGTTTGTTATTGATGATGAAGCAGGAGAGATACATTACTTCCTGACGGTCAACGACCCTTGGGCTCTAACTGAGACCTTCGAAAAAGAAATGCTATGGAGATGGTTACCAGGTCAGCAGCTGGGATCCTATGGTTCTGAAGTGTCTGAGGTTTACGCTCAGTAACTCAGAGCTTTTCATCTGACAAAAAAATCCCGCTCGGTAGCGGGATTTTTTGTTTAAGGGCGCCGGTGATCCCTGCGGTTATTACCACCAGACCGCGTATAATCCACAGAGAATAACTACTACCGCTAGGGCCGAATAATTGAAGCTCTTAGTGGTAGAAAAATCTATTCCTTCCGTTGATATACCGTGAGATTGCTCCTGGTTTTTTTGCATCAAGGAAATTATTACCGCAGCGGCTAGGCAGATTACAAATACCAAGCCGACACGATCCATAAAGGGCAGGCTAGGCCAGAATATTTTAAGCGCGATAGAGAATACCGCTGAGCCAATGGCTGCAGCTAAAGCGCCTGCAGTGCTGGCTTTTGGCCAGAACAAACCGAGTAAGAAAACCACCACAATGCCGGGTGTAAAGAAGCCGGTAAATTCTTGGATGTACTGGAAGGCCTGATCAAAATTCCCGAGCAAAGGTCGCGCGCTGATCATGGCGAGAATTAGGGCTATGATACTGGTGATTCGGCCAACGCGAACCAGCTGCTCTTCAGATCGTCCCTTACGATAAAAGGAATATAGATCCAGAGTAAAGATGGTTGAAATACTGTTAACCATAGAGCCCAGTGAAGACACAATTGCCGCTAGCAGTGCCGCAAAAACCAAACCTAATAGACCAACAGGCATCAATTTCATCATCTCAGGGTAGGCTTGATCTGGGGATGCCAAATCAGGCGCAAGAATTACCGCGGCTATGCCAGGAAGCACCACTATAAGCGGCATTAATATTTTCAGGAAGGCAGCAAATACAATGCCTTTTTGGGCCTCTCTAATATTTTTGGCCGCTAATGCGCGCTGAATAATGTATTGGTTGAATCCCCAGTACGAAAGGTTCATAACCCACATACCGCCGACAAGAACAGAAATGCCCGGAAGGCTGGCAAAGTGTGGACTGTCTTTGCTTAGAATCATGTCGAACTTATCTGGGGCCTGTTCCATCAACAGCATAAAACCGCTAATTGGGCCCAGCCCGCCAGAAATGGTGTCTAGGGTAATGTAGGCAATAAACAATCCGCCCAGCACCAGCAGAACTACTTGAATAATATCTGTCAGCGCCACGGCTTTTAGGCCGCCGTATATAGAGTAGCCGCCGGCAAAAACGCCCAGGCCAATTAGGCCAGTGGTTAGGCTTAAACCGGTTACCGTATTAATAGCCAATGCGCCTAGCCAAAGAATGGCTGTCAGATTTACAAATACATAAACGCCCAACCAGAATACCGCCATGATGGTGCGCACTCGGTGGTCGTATCGCTTTTCAAGAAACTGCGGCATGGTGAAAATGCCGTGTTTGAGGAATACCGGCAGAAAGTATTTGCCCACGATGATGATGGTAATAGCCGACATCCACTCGTAAGAGGCGATGGCCAGTCCAATAGCAAAGCCCGATCCGGACATACCAATAATTTGTTCGGCGGAGATATTTGCCGCAATTAAAGAGGCGCCCACTGCCCACCAAGGCAAGGATTTACTTGCAAGAAAATAGTCTTGGGTATTCTTTTGGTGACCGAGTTTCTCTCTAGATACTATTTGAGCAATGGCAAATAGGCTGACGGCATAAAGCACGATAACCGCTATATCGATTGGTGACAGGTTCATACAATTCCCTTCCTAATATATTTATTCGGCAAGTAATAGTTGATGCAGGGGGAGCGCAGCAGCGCCATATACAGCGGCATCGGCACTGTAATTCTTCGCGGGCACGAT
>CAUZRD010000074.1:0-9642 GCA_963582255.1 Alphaproteobacteria bacterium
TGATTAAAGGATGATGCGGGATATAATATGGTGATTGATAAATACTTGAGGGGCATCATGCTAATCAGTGTGATAGCCCTTTCAGGGTGCTCAGGTCTTGATGAGACGGGCAGTATTCTAGATGCAGATTCTCCCGATGAATTTCTCGTGATCTCGAAAGCACCGTTGGTAATGCCGCCAGATATGAATCTGCGTCCACCTCATGCTGGCGCGGCTCAGATCGGGGACATCAATCCGCGCTTGGCTGCACGCGCGGCAATTACGGGTTTGACTGACCAGCGGGAGTTATCTGTTAGGTCTGCGGGTGAGAAGGTGTTTTTGTCGCGCCTAAATACGGGGATAAATAATTCGAATGTGCGCGCGCAGTTGCTCCTCGATCAAGGTATTGCCACCAAGGAACGTAAGTTCCTTGATCAAGTCCTTGGCATTGAAGGAAAGGGCAACAAAGCCCTTGAACCGTACAGCGAAGCAGATCGCTTGCGTCAGCTACAGCTGGAAGACCAGGCGGGGGTTCCATTGGTTGCGCCACCCAGACTGCCCCAGCCCGTTGTTTCTCAGGCGAAAAGGCAACCTTCGTCGGGTTTACTTGACAGTATCCTTGGCGAATACTGATTAGCTTCCTAATATCTGATCACGGCAAGCTGAATACAAGCTTATCCGTAGGAAGGTCTATGGTGGTTGCGATAAATAATCTGGACAAACAGAATATGTCTCTGACCGGTGACTCCGGCCATGTAAGGAACCGAGGATTGCAAGTCAAAACCCTAATACTCGGAAGTCTGGCCCGAAACGGGTTGTCCCTGATGATCTCATTAGTCATTGGTTTTTTAGTTCTCCCCTTGGCTGATATTTTCACGGCTGTCATGGCACGTGATGTTCAGGGTATCCGCCTTCAGGTTAGTAGCTTTACACTTGAGAATCAGATGCAGGTGGTTGTGATTGAGGATCATCGTTCGCCGGTCATCACCCACATGGTATGGTACCAGGTTGGATCGGCTGATGAGCCGCCCGGAAAATCGGGCATTGCCCATTTTCTTGAACATTTGATGTTCAAGGGCACCGAGACACGGGCCCCGGGAGAATTCTCCAAGCAGGTGGCGCTTAATGGAGGTACTGAAAATGCGTTCACATCTTATGACTATACGGCTTATCACCAACGCATCGCCAAAGATCGCCTTCCGATTTTGATGAAGCTAGAAGCTGACCGTATGGCCAATCTTCGGCTTTTGGAGAATGATGTGAAAGTGGAGCGCGAGGTCATATTAGAAGAGCGTGGACGCAGATATGGTAATAGTCCAGGCGCCAGGCTTTCGGAGCAGATGGATGCTGCACTCTATCTCAACCATCCTTATATGCGCCCCGTAATCGGCTGGAAGCATGAGATTATGCAACTAACTCTGGACGATGCAATCGCGTTTTACGAACGCTACTACTCGCCTTCTAATGCTATTTTGGTGGTCGCTGGCGATATCACGCCAGACGAAGTGAGATTACTCAGTAAGGACACCTACGGTGCGGTTGTAAATCGGGCCGTGCCGATCTTGCGCGAGCGGGTGAGTGAGCCACCACATATAGCTGAACGCCGGGTTATGCTCAAGCATGCTCAGGTATCGGTTAACAGCTGGCGGCGCACCTACTTGGTTCCTTCCTATTCGACTGCCCCGAAAGAATTTCGCTCGGCATTCACCGTTTTTTCCCAGGTGCTTGGCTATGGATCATTAAGTAGGCTTTACCGAGATTTGGTAATAGACAAAAAAGTCGCCGTGGATGTTGGTGCCTATTACTCAGGTTCGGCGCTCGATTACGGGGAATTTAGTGTCTACGCGACACCGTCGCCCGGTGTGTCGATGGAAGCTATTGAACGTAACGTGGATAAGGTGTTGGACCGGGTGTTCGCGGAAGGCTTCACAGATGAAGAACTCGAGCGCGCAAAAATTAAGTTGATCGCTGATACGGTGTTCGATCAGGATAGCCAAAGCCGGATGTCCCGCGCATTTGGTGCTGCGCTTGCCACCGGCCTTACGGTTGATGATGTGATTTCGTGGCCTACGGATGTGCAGGCAGTTAGCGCTGATGCAGCCGTATCGGCAGCACGCACTTATCTGCACAAGGAAAGTTCAGTTGTGGGACTTTTGATTTCCGATCATGAACCGCCGGAGATTTTTGAGTGAGCCACGGCTGCAATTTAAGCCTGATATTCGGGCGCTTGTTTTTCTCTGTGATATTGGCGCTGTGCGCTGTGATTGCATGTCCTGTCGGAGGTCTTGCGTTAGAAATTCAGCGTGTTGTTAGTCCCGGAGGCATCGAAGCATGGTTGGTTGAAGATCACTCTATTCCCATCATAGCATTATCTTTTGTAATTCCTCGCGGATCTTACCATGATCCAGAAGGCAAGGAGGGGTTATCTTATCTTCTGTCGACAACCTTAGATGAGGGGGCGGGTGATCTTGACAGTCAGGCATTTCGTAACGAGATCGATAATCGCGCCATCCGGATAACGTTTGAATCTTCGCTAGATCAGTTCTCTGGAAAGCTTGAGACTCTGAGAGAGTTTCATGGCGAAGCGTTCAATCTTCTGGCTATCTCGATGACTAAGCCACGGTTTGATGAAGAGCCAGTCCAGAGGATGAAGAATGCAATTCTTACAAAAATTAAGCGTGAAACGGCAACTCCTGGCCGTATAGCGGAACTTCAGCTTTTCAAGGCAGCATATGGTGCAACGAGATATGGCAGACCAGCTAATGGTACGTCTGAAACCATGTCGTTGCTAACCAGCGAAGATCTCCGTGTCTTCTTCCAAGATCATATGGCGCTTGAGGGAATGAAATTCGGTGTGGTCGGTGATATTTCAGCCTCCGAACTCGAGATTTTGCTCGATCGTACTTTTGGGAATTTGAAAAAGAATAGTAGTTTTGCTGATGTCGCTGAAATTGAACTGATTGAAGGACCTCGGGCTGTGATGGTGGAGCTCGATATACCTCAAACCGAAATCCGCTTCGCGATGAAAGGGTTGCTCAGGTCGGATCCGGACTTCATCCCGGCATATGTGATGAACTACGTTCTTGGCGGAGGTGGGTTTAATTCTAGGCTTTATGACGAAGTGCGCGAGAAGCGAGGGCTTAGTTATTCCGTCTATTCTCATCTCCACCCCTTCCAGGGGACTGGGGTTATTGTGGGCGGTGCTGCGACCCGATCTAATCGTTCGGGGATCACGCTTAATGTGATTACTGATGTGATTGCCGAAATGGCTGCTAACGGTCCAAGCGAAGTAGAACTTAGCGCTGCCAAGCGCTATCTGACTGGTGCTTATCCGCTACGGTTTGATTCTAACTCTAAGATTGCCGACCAATTGGTTGCGATCCAGTTTAGTGATCTGGGAGTTGATTACATCAACCGGCGTAATTCATTTATCAACGCGGTGTCGATTGACGATGTGCGCAGGGTGGCGGCACGACTTTTAAAGCCGGAAAACATGATCGTGATTGTAGTGGGAAAAAAGAATTTGATTAGGGTGGATGATTAGCTCGGTTTTTTTGAACACCGCGCACGAATTCCAGTAGTCTCGTTGCTATAGGATTTTCGGGAATTCTTGGAGTTGCCGGAAGGTGTGCGGGTGTATTTATACCTTTAAGGGACATTCAAACTATGCCAGTTCGTCGCCTTAGCGAGACTACTATCAATCAGATCGCAGCTGGTGAGGTGATTGAGCGTCCGGCAAGCGTGGTCAAGGAGCTGGTTGAAAATTCGCTTGATGCGGGTGCACGTGAAATTTTGGTCGCACTGACCGGAGGCGGTCGCGATGCTATCGATGTCGTCGATGATGGCTGCGGAATGAGCGGAGAGGATCTGGTGCTGGCGATAGAGCGGCACGCAACGTCCAAACTTAATGGCGATGATCTCGTACATATTAATAGCCTTGGATTTCGCGGTGAAGCGTTGCCGGCCATCGGCTCGGTGGCGCGACTTTCAATCACCTCGCGTATGCGTGGTGGTGAGGGTGTTGGCATTTGCGTGGAGGGTGGCATTGTTGGTGAACTTCATCGGGCGGCGTCAAATCAGGGGACACGGGTTGAAATTCGCGATCTGTTCTGGAAGACGCCGGCGCGCCTCAAATTTCTCAAGAGAGAACGGGTTGAGTCCATGGCGGCTTTTGATGTAGTTCGCCGCCTTGCTTTGGCTTATCCCGAGGTCGGGTTCTCCATGTCGTGTGATCAATTGAAGCCGCAGAGATGGCCGGCGGGGGATAATGAAAGCGAGCTTGGAGAGCGTGTATGTGCGGTGCTAGGCCGCGAGTTTTCAGACCATAGTGTGCCAGTTTCTTATGAGCGTGGTGGCTTGAAACTGAATGGATTTGCTGGACTTGCGACCTACAACAGATCCAATCGGCTGATGCAATATGTGGTTGTGAATGGTAGACCCGTGAGGGGTAGATCCTTAGCCGGGGCCATCTCAGGTGCTTATCGTGATTTTATTCCGCGAGGGCGTTTTCCGGCGGTAGCTCTTTTCATTAGTCTTCCGGCGCATGAGCTTGATGTAAATGTACATCCAGCAAAAACTGAAGTGAGGTTTCGTGACGAGAGGTTGGTGTGCGCCGCAATTGTGAGCGGGCTGCGCAAGGCGCTTTCGGGCGCCGAGTTCAGAGTGGTTGATGGGAGCAGTGCGCTGTCGCATTTTGCACTCTCATCGGCCTTGCCCGTCCACCGAGATGTATCGGAGTTCTCAAATAAATTCCATGGCCAGAGCTTTGAAGGTGGAGTGGGTGGGCCCGCTTCTAACCTGCCATCGAGTTCTGACGAGGGTGGTCAGGCAATGTTTGATTCGTCTGTTGGGGAGACAAATAGATGGTTGCCGGCTGCGCCGCCACCAAGCCATATGAATGATGCGTTGCAGCACCCGCTTGGCGCAGCCCGGGCACAACTCCACGATACGTATATTGTGACTGAAACAGATCGAGGAATAATTGTCGTTGACCAGCATGCAGCCCATGAACGGCTGGTCTATGAGCGTATGAAAGCTGGCCGTATAAATTCCATAGTGGAAACCCAGGGTCTGTTGGTACCCGCGATTGTTGATCTTGATCCGATTTCACGTGAACGACTGATCGGGGCGGCCAAAATGCTGAGTTCGGTTGGCCTTGAGGTTGAAGCCTTTGGAGAGGCGGTTATGGTGCGCTCGGTACCGGCGCTTCTTATTAAAGCCGATATATCAGCTCTATTACGTGATGTGGCTGACGAGTTGGCCTACCATAAAGGAGTTGAGGGTATTGAGGTGCAGATTAATCAGGTGCTGGCGAAGATGGCCTGTCACGGCTCGGTGCGAGCCGGGCGTGCGCTCAAGCCCGAGGAGATGAATGCGCTGTTACGTGAGATGGAGATCACGCCGGGGGCTGGGCAGTGCAATCATGGCCGACCGACCTATATTTCACTGTCGCTGGACGATCTGGAGAAGCTGTTCGAGCGGCGTTGAAGCGCAATGGCAGGTTTAGTACACCCATGCTATTGGTTACGCAGGTGAGCTAGTGGCGTCTGAGTCAAAACGCGCGATGTGCAATCTCGTCTTGCCAAGTAAGCGCTGGTCGAGTTCGGTGAGTTTTTCGGGCCATGAAAATTCCGCATCGATAGCTTCTTCAATCACGACAATGGCGCTGGGATTAAGCCAGTCACCGATCACCAACGATTTTACCGCCGCACTTCCTAGTCCTTTTCGGTAGGGTGGATCAGCAAATACCAGATCAAATTTCTGATATTTCCCGACCGGGCCAAGATTGGCCGCATTGCGTCTTGAGATGCGCGCGTTGCCGTTCATATGGGTACGCTCCATATTTGATCTAATCAATCCGCGAGCGGCCGCATCGTCATCAATGAACACAGCAAAGCTGGCGCCGCGAGATAAAGCCTCAAGCCCTAGTGTGCCGGTGCCAGCGAATAGATCGAGCACCCGGACGCCGGGCAGGGAAAAGTTCTTAATCCCATGTTCCAGAATATTGAATAGGGTTTCGCGAGTGCGATTACTGGTTGGCCGTATTGATAGGTCCGCAGGGGTGTCAAGGTGTGTTGCCCGGGCTTTACCGGCTATGATACGCATCGAACAGTCTCTG
The DNA here is from genome assembly GCA_963582255.1 of Alphaproteobacteria bacterium. Taxonomy (GTDB): domain Bacteria; phylum Pseudomonadota; class Alphaproteobacteria; order Rhizobiales; family TMED25; genus CAUZRD01. The sequence goes on from CAUZRD010000074.1 coordinate 6,098, forward strand.
TGGTTTGAGGCTTTCCTGGAAGTTAGCTGGCAGTTGATCACGCAATACCTTGCTTGGCACTTCTTCGACTGCCCCACGTTCTAGCTTACCTAGTGTGAAGGGGCCAAAATGGGTACGTATCAGACGATTTACCCGTAAATTGATGGCGGTCAATACGTTTTTTATCTCACGATTTTTCCCCTCTCTCAGACTCATTATAAGCCAAGCATTTGCCCCTTGGGTTCGTTCCAATCGAGCATCAATTTCACGGTAGGCTATGCCGTCAATGACGACACCACTTTTTAGCTTGGTAAGCGCAGCTTCATCGACCCGGCCATGTACGCGCACTCGGTATCGGCGTAACCACCCGGTTTTTGGCAATTCAAGCGCGCGAGCGAGGTCACCGTCATTGGTCAATAGTAGTAGTCCTTCGGTAGTGATATCTAAGCGGCCAATTGTGAGTACTCTGGGTAGATCTTTTGGCAGACGTTCAAAAATAGTTGGCCGGTTTTCCGGATCGCGATTTGTAGTCACTAGACCAGAGGGTTTGTGGTATCGCCACAGCCTAGGTGGCCCAGGTGCTGGGAGTAAATTGCCATCGACGCTAATGTTATCTTTGTTAGTGACGTTCACGGCGGGAGAGGTAATATTTTTGCCATTGATTGATACTCTGCCTTCACTGATCCAGACTTCGGCCTGACGGCGTGAACATAGGCCCGAGCGAGCGATAACCTTGGCGATGCGGTTGCTGCGTGTTTTATTGTCAGCACCCTGTTCTTGACCGATTCTTTCCATGTGCTGCATGGTGGAGCCTTGTCCGGAGACAATCAAGCTGAACAAGAGTTAATGATGGTAGTTTTTCAAAGCCCGATGGAGATTGCGCTGGAAGAGGCGAGGTGTGCGTTTGACGCCGATGAAGTCCCGGTCGGAGCGGTAGTTTTCTCGAGCGAGGGCAAGCTGCTGGCTAGAGCTAGAAACCGGATGCGTTCATGCAGCGATCCAACTGCCCATGCCGAAATAATAGCTATTAGAGAGGCAGCAGGAAATCTAGGCTCTGAGAGGCTTATGGGCTGTGATCTTTACGTCACATTGGAGCCCTGTGCGATGTGCGCGGCTGCCATATCATTTGCTCGAATTCGCCGGTTATATTTTGGTGCTAGTGACCAAAAACAGGGCGGTGTAGAACATGGCCCGCGCTTTTTTACCTCAGCTACCTGTCACCATGCGCCTGAAGTCTATGGTGGTTTGTCCGAGCGCCCCGCACTTGAGTTAATGCGTCAGTTTTTTATACTAAAGCGTGTGTAGTGAAAGAGTGACAGATCTTGAGCTGCTGAATGTGGGGGGCCGTTAGCTAATGGTACGCCAGCCAATATCTCGTCGACAAAAGCCGCCGGGCCAATCGATAAGATCAACTGCCTGATAAGCTAGGGCTTGAGCTTCAGCAATGTTGGGGGCTTTAGCGGTGATATTCAGCACCCGCCCGCCAGCCGAGATGATCTCACCGTCGCGGTGTGCGGTGCCGGCATGAAAAATTTTTACATCGCCAAGCTTGCCGGCTTCGTCCAAACCATTGATGGGTTGCCCGCTTTGATAGCTGTTGGGATACCCATCAGAGGCCATGACAACGGTGAGCGCGGCATCATCATGCCAGCTAAGATGAAAATGTTTCAGGTCGCCATCGACGGTTGCCATCAGCGCTGGAAGGAGATCTGATTTAAGGCGCATCATTAGCACCTGCGTCTCGGGATCGCCAAAGCGGACATTATACTCGATGAGCTGTGGGCCATCGTCCGTGATCATCAATCCTGCATAAAGGACTCCGCAAAAGGGTGCGTTGGCCCGGGCCATGGCTGCAATGGTGGGCGTGATAATGCGGTCCATCACTTGATCTATCATCTTATCGGTCATAACGGGTGCGGGTGAATAGGCACCCATGCCGCCGGTGTTGGGGCCTTTGTCGCCATCGAAGACGCGTTTGTGATCTTGTGCGGAGGCGAGGGGGAGTACATTGGCCCCGTCGCTCAAAACAAAGAAACTTGCCTCTTCACCCACCAAGAAATCTTCGATGACGACTGAAGAATCTGAGCCAAAAACACCAGCAAATATGTCATTGACTGCGGTAAAAGCCTCGATGTGGCTTGTGCAGATAGTCACGCCTTTGCCAGCTGCCAGTCCATCGGCCTTAACTACCATTGGATAGGGGCGTTCTTGGATATATGCGAGGGCTGAGTCATGATCTGAGAAACTCATGTAGCCCGCGGTCGGGATGTTGTTGGCAGAGGCAAGTCTTTTGGTAAAAGATTTCGAGCCTTCCAATTGCGCAGCAGCCTTGGTTGGGCCAAATGCTTTAATCCCAGTGGCTAACAGGTCATCGATTAGACCGGCGCAAAGCGGAGCTTCCGGACCGACAACAACCAAGTCAATGGCATTCTCAGCAGAAAATCTAATAATGCCAGCATGATCATTAGGATTAATATTCACGATATCAGCATGCTCTGCGATACCGGGGTTCCCGGGGCAGGCATATAGGTGATCAAGAAGGGGACTTGCCGAGATTGCCCAGGCGAGTGCATGTTCGCGTCCGCCGCTGCCGATCAGTAAAATTTTCATTACACTATTGTCTTTGCGACCTGTTGGATGGGGGTGGTATCAAAGTATTGGGTTCCCAGACGTTTTGCACATATGTAACTCAATAGTGGGTGACTTGATGGCATTCTCCTGTACCTTCCTAAACGATTTTCTATCATGGTTGGTAATTTCGAACGAGCCTTGGAGCTGAAGCTGTGGATGAGTTCGACGAAAACAACAATATACCAGAGCTGACGATCTCTGAGCTTTCCGGCGTGATCAAGCGTACCATGGAGGATGCATTCGGCCGCGTGCGTCTGCGCGGTGAGGTATCTGGATTTCGCGGCCCGCATTCCTCTGGCCATAGCTATTTCACGCTGAAGGATGAAAATGCCCGGATTGATGCGGTGATTTGGCGCGGCGTCTATCAGATGCTGGATGTCAAACCGGAAGAGGGACTGGAGGTAATTGCAACGGGAAAGGTGACGACCTATCCCGGTCGCTCAGTCTATCAGATTGTTATTGATCATTTAGAGCCTGCTGGCATTGGTGCGCTGATGGCGCTCCTTGAGGAACGTCGCCGTAAATTAGCTGCTGAAGGATTGTTTGATGAAGGCCGTAAACAGGTATTGCCGTATTTGCCGCAGGTGATTGGAGTGGTGACATCGCCAACTGGCTCGGTTATTCGGGATATTCTCCACCGGATAAGTGATCGCTTCGCGGCTCATGTTTTGGTCTGGCCGGTGCGAGTCCAAGGAGATACCAGCGCTAGTGAGGTCGCCGCGGCTATCCGTGGTTTTGATATGCTGGATGGCAGTGGTGGATTGCCACGGCCTGATGTTCTTATTATTGCGCGTGGAGGCGGTAGTATCGAGGATTTATGGGGGTTTAATCAAGAAGAGGTGGTGCGCGCTGTCGCAGCCTGCACTATTCCGGTGATTTCAGCAGTTGGTCATGAAACCGACTGGACTTTGATCGATCATGTTGCTGACAGACGC
>CAUZRD010000075.1:0-9469 GCA_963582255.1 Alphaproteobacteria bacterium
CTTATTTATGGTATTGTCAGACAAAGCCTAACTCATCTCAAGGTGCCACAATCACATAAAACTACGAAGCGCAGATTTGGTACCACTCAATGAGAGCGGCACTGCGTTTTTGTTTGTAAGTCTGTCTGTTTTGAAGATGTCTCTCATGATTGAAGTGGTTGTATATTTGACTATGATAACTGACAAATTTCTGGAGCGTGGCAGCTGTTTTAAATAACTGCATTGCTCGCTCTCGCCGCCGAAACGGTAAGTGTGAGTTTTCACATCTGTTGTTGGACCGGCCCCCACATAATTGCTTGTTAGCAATTCCAATCTCACGAAAAGCGGCGCCATAAGATGGTAACTTATCCGTTGTGATAATCTTTGGTGAGCCGTGTTTACGCATTGCTTTTATGAGAAACTTCTTCGCTGCAACCTTGTTGCGTCGCTTTGTAACAAAGCATTCAAGAACTTCCCCTTCATGATCAACAGCGCGCCATAGGTAAAAGCGTTCTCCATTTATTTTGACGAAGACTTCATCTAAATGCCATTGCCAGTTTGAGTGTTGACCCACCCTCTTCTTTCGAATTTCCTTAGCAAATTTTGTACCAAACCGATCTACCCAGAACCGTACAGTTTCGTAACAAATATCAATTCCACGTTCATGCAAGATATCTTCAACTTGGCGGAAACTCAGCGGGTAACGCACGTAATACATCACCGCCAAGCGGATGATTTTGGGCGAAGTTTTGAAATACTTGAATGGATTATGTGCTGTCATCAACCAGAATTAAGGATTAGCCGCTTGCCCGTCAAGTTTGTCTGACAACACCAGAAAGCCAAGGTGTTCAGACGTGGTGTCGATCCCGTTCAGTTATATGTATCGATTCTGTCCCTGAGCTATGTGCATATTTCAAATCGTCATACCCTATCAATTGTCTTCCACCAGGACCTCGAGGATACCAAATGGCTTCGCACCCGAAGAAAGCATGCTTGCGACATCATTATCGGGTTTCTCCGGCCCTGAATTTGCATTTCTCACCTTGTTTTATTGATAATAAACTGAATTGACCGGTCTTTGTATATCAACCTCAGGCTAAAAAGAACCGCTTTTACGGAAAACGTCAGACTAAACCGCCTGATGTAGGCATTGTCCAGTTGTCGGCCATCGCTGCAGAAACTCCTGATCCGACTTCCGACTACGCAGTTGCCGCCATGTCCTCATGAGTTCGTAAGCAGCGAATATTACCTTCGCCGCCGGTGGCTGAACTCATAGAGCCATTAGCAAACAAAAGCCCCATGTTACCCTTCGCTACCAGGCAAGAGTACATATGCAGCAGCCAGGCGAAGTTGGCGTTGTTGGCCGGGGGTTGTTCGAAGCGTCAAAAACGTTTGTCGCCCTCCAATTACGGACGAATAGAATATAATCAAGAATCCAATTTTAACGCTTTGAGGGTCTTTGAAAGCGAACGGCACAGCAAATGGGTGGCCGGAGACGGGTTGCTGCGCGACGAGGTTAGTAAACCCATTTTCAGGCTTTTCAGCACTGGCGACAGAATTGTGATGTAGCGTAATTTTCCTTGTTCGATTTCGTCCAGAAAACCAAGTTTTGAATAGATACCGACACCGCGATTTTTCAATATTAACGAGCGTGCCAGCGGCAGCGAATTTGTAACCAGTTGTAGGGGCAATTCAGATTGTATATCCGACATTGCGTCGTTGAGCAATGAATGGGCCCCTTGTCCATCATATGAACGCAGGACCTGAAACGCAGAAAGGTCTTCGATGTTCAATGCATCACGTTCTGCGAGCGGATGGTCGGAACGCAAAATGGCTCCGATTGGTGTGGCCTTTTCAGAATGGATACGTACGCCCGGCAACAACTCGTTGCAAAAAGAAATGCCGATGTTCACATCTCCATCGGCAACGCTTAACATTACTTGTTCAGGCTGTGCGGTCTGGATTGTGTACGTGATTTTTGGGTGATTTCGGGAGAACTGCTCGAGGACAACTGGTAGCAAATTATGAGCAACTGAATCCAATGTTGCGATGTGAATATGGCCAGACCGCAGTTCACTAATATCTTCGATCTGCAACAGGATTTTTTGATAATCATGGATCGTTTTTCGACAATGTTCAAGTAAGACCGTCCCAGCGCTTGTTAACTCGACACCATCGGCGTGACGATCAAAAAGACGCACGCCTAAGTTTTCTTCGATGTTGATAATTTTGCGGTTCACTGATGACGATGCAACATTCAGGACCGCGGCGGCCTTTCGGATTGATCCTTGCCGAGCGACTTCATCCAAATAAATCAAGAACTTATTGTGCACATTTATTCTCCTCCTTCAGGGGCGATGCTTAAAACGCAGCGCTATTAAGCAAGTTTTACCCTATGCGCATCGTACCTCCTCTGTCTAGTATTCAAGTGTTACTCAAAGAATCAATATATAATGGGGAGTTTAATCATATGAAAAATTACGATCTGAACCGACGGGGTGTTCTTACCGGAATGAGTGCAGCAGCCGGACTGGCCACTACTGGATCACTCCTGTCTGTCGTAGCAGCCCAAGCGGCTGGCGAATACAAAATCCAGATGCAACTTGGCTGGCTAGCCTCAAATGGCATCTTAGGCGAAGTAATGGCCGACAAACTTGGCTATTTTGCTGAGGAAGGTCTTAAACTGGAAATTATACCCGGTGGTCCAAACGTTGATGGCGTTGCGTCTGTCGCGTCAGGCGCAAACAACTTTGCGTCAATCTCCTCCTCACCATCCTTGATGCTGGCACGTTCAGCCGGATTGCCTATCAAGTGTGTTGCAGCAGGGTACCAACAACATCCATTCACATATTTTTCGTTAACCAAAAATCCAATCCGTAAGCCCGCCGATTTGATTGGCAAAAGAATTGGAACACAGGGCACCGCACAGATACTTATGCGCGCGATGCTGGCCAAAAACGGTATCTCCGAGGATGACGTCGAAATTGTCGTAATGGGTGGCGATATGAGCGCGTTGATGACTGGTCAAGTCGATGCAGTTTCTGGCTGGCAAACCAACGTTGGAGCGCTGTCGGTGCTCGGCGATGAGCGTGTCGATTTGATGCTTTGGGATGCCGGCATTCAGCTGTATGCCAACCCGTATTACACAACTGACAGCGTTCTTGAAGAGGATGGCGACAAGATCACCGCGGCAATCAGTGCCATTGCACGTGGCTGGGGCGCGGCATATGCCAACCCCGAGGCCGCTGTCAATGCATTGGTCGAACGCTATCCAAACCTTGATCGAGACTCCGAAATGAAAGCCGTCGATCTCGTCCTGGGCTTTAGCTTCAACGAAAAGACCGGCGAAAATGGCTGGGGTCAGATGACCGTTGAAAACTGGCAGGAACAGATAGACATCTATGAAAACCTAGGCCAATTCGCCAATGGCGCACCTGCGGTTGAGGATGTCATGACGTTAGATGTTTTGAACGCTACGGCCGCTGTTCGCCCAGCAATCGGATGAACGGAGTAGACGGAAGTCTAACACAAAAGCAGGAGGGCCGCATCATTGCGGCCTCCATCTCTGAGGCGTCGGTGAACTTTGGAGCATTTACCGCACTCCAAGATATTTCCCTTGAAATCGAGGCGGGTGATTTTTATACTATTCTTGGGCCGTCAGGATGTGGCAAATCGACTATGCTGCGCCTTGTTTCTGATCTGGTGCCGCCCGCAAGTGGTTCTGTCGAAATCCTTGGTAAATCCACTGAAGCTGCTCGACTGGCTCGTGAATTTGCCTTTGTGTTTCAGGACCCCACGCTGCTGCCATGGCGCAACGCACTAAAGAATGTCGAACTGCCGCTAGAGATTGGACGCAAGCGTAACATAAAACTGTCAACAGGGGATCGCACACCACGCGAGCTATTGGAACTGGTTGGACTAAAGGGTCGTGAAGATGCTTTGCCCCATGAATTATCAGGTGGAATGCGCCAGCGCGTAGCGATTGCCCGCGCTCTCGTTTGCCAACCTAAATTGCTTTTGATGGATGAACCGTTTGGCGCGCTTGATGAAATGACGCGCGATCATTTGAACCTTCAATTGTTGGATATTTGGAAAGAGACTGGAACCACAATCCTGTTCGTCACCCATTCCATTCCTGAAGCGATTTTTCTTGGACAAAAGGTGCTAATGCTCAAAGCCAACCCGGGCCGCATAAAGGATGTTATCAACATTGATTTGCCAATGCCGCGCGAAATAGCGCTGCGCGAAGATCCGGCTTTTAACAGCTATTGCAGTCAACTGCGAAAACTTCTGGAGGACTGCTGATGTCTACGTCAGAAACCGCCATCGCCGATGCCAAGCCCAGCCACCACCTGTCGGGCCATACGGCAAAGCGATTGTATAATTTTTCTATCCCACTCAGCACAGCCGTTGCACTGCTGGTGATTTGGCAACTCGGCGTACGAATCTTCAATGTGCCTACCTATATAGCACCTGCGCCCTCCGATGTGGCCGATGTATTTTACAGTGAATTCCCGCTTTTAATGCGTAACTTCTGGCCGACGTTCATGGAAAGTGTAGCCGGATTTTTCATCGGCAATCTCGCCGCGATTCTGATCGCTGTTGCCTTCGTACATAGCCGTCTGGTGGAACGCGCATTCTTTCCCATTGCAGTGTTCATCAACACTATCCCAATCCTCGCGATTGCCCCAATTTTGGTGCTGATCTTTGGACCAGGCATGACAGCCAAAATCGTGATCGCCGCGTTGATCTGTTTCTTCCCCACACTGGTAAACATGGTGCGGGGTCTACAATCAGTATCGCCGGAAGCCTTTGAACTAGCGCGTATTTTATCAGCCTCAAAATCAGAAGTCTTCTGGAAAATACGTCTACCGTCTTCGCTACCATTCCTGTTCTCCGCCCTTAAAATAGCCTCAACAACTTGCGTGATTGGGGCCATTGTTGGCGAATGGATCGGCGCAAATGTCGGGCTTGGCGCGTTAATTATCGAAAGTACGTTCAATTTCCGCGCGCCGCTTCTTTACGCAACCGTCTTTATTTCGTCCGGCCTATCGGTCTTGCTGTTTGTCAGCGTCACGATTGCAGAAAAGCTCATCATCCGCTGGTGAGCGCGGATTCAAAATAAAGGATATAAGATGTCAGATCGTTATACAACATTCGTCCAGACAGAGCGTGAACAAATTCCAGTGGTTACAGATTGTGATGTCGTCGTCGTCGGGGCCGGACCCGCGGGTCACGCGGCAGCTATTTCGGCAGCGCGCAACGGGGCCTCAGTTACGCTACTGGAACGGTACCATCATCTGGGTGGCATGGCATCGGGAGGTATGGTTCTGGTACTGGACGACATGGTGAACGAGGGCAATGAAGTTGTCACAACTGGTGTTGTTAGCGAATTTATTGACCGTATGGAAAAGCAGGGTGGCGCAATTTATCCGCCAAGCGAAGACTGCCAAACCAATTGGGAGATGTGGCAGAAATGGTCTCGCTGGGGCTGCATAGATTTTCACAAAGCGATGATGCCACAACCAATTATTCATGCGGTGGCATTCGACCCTGATGCATGGAAGCGCGTCAGCCTTGATATGGTACGCGAATCCAACGTGCATCTGCGCACGCACAGCTGGTTTTCCGATGTGCTGCGCGAAGGTGGTAAGATCACTGGCGTGATTGCACAAACCAAACTTGGCCGCCAAGCCATCCGCGCGAAATATGTCGTTGATGCTACGGGCGATCTGGACGTAGGCGTGGCCGCGGGTGCAGATTATTCAACAGGCCAGTTCATCGTGACTACAGTGTTTCGCATTGCCAATGTCGACACCGACAAAGCCGTGGCATTCGAATTTGCAGAACCAGAACTTTATAAAAAACTTGACCGACAGGCACGCCGCGTGATCGGTGGCGCATGGGGGATGTGGTGGTTAAAAACACCGCTTCCGGGTGTGGTTTGGTGCAATTGCCCACACATGCCGGGCTATGACGGGATGTCTGTTGAAGACATGGTCAAGGCGGATTGTGAAGGCCGCGACCGAATGATGGCCCTGCTGTCATTTGCCAAGGAGAACATCCCCGGTTTTGAAAACGCCGTAATGTTAGGAGCCGCTGAACAGATGGGCGTGCGCCAAACGCGGATGCTCCAGGGCGAATATGTGGTCAACAAAGATGACGTGAAATCGCGCCGCTATTTTGACGATACCGTATGTCGTGGTCGCGATTATTACACGCCCTACCGCGCCCTTTTACCCAAAGGCATCGACAATCTTATTGTTGCTGGACGCCACTATTCCGTGGAAAGTGACGCTCAGAAAACGAGCCGCGAAATCCCGCCCTGTCAGGCACAGGGAGAGGCCGCTGGAATAGCCGTGGCATTGGCATTGAACAGCGATCTCGCCCTTCGGGATGTCGACTATAAAGCCATCCAAAAACAGATGCGTGCCCAGGGGGCAGACCCTGGTGATGTGCCTTCGGCGAATGCACTAATCCAAGACAACGTTGCTGCAGAATAGGAAGAACTAAAAATGTCACAAGATAACTTACCCCTTGACGGTATTCGGGTGATCGATTTTACCCAAGTTATGCTTGGCCCTTGTGCGACCCAGATGTTGGGCGATTTTGGTGCTGATGTAATTAAAATCGAACGCCCAAATACGGGTGATCTCAGCCGGAATTTCTTTGGAGAAAGTGATGAAATGGCCATGAACAATGCTGTCTTTGCATCGCTTAACCGCAACAAGCGATCCGTTGAGATCAACACCAAATCTGATGAAGGGCGTCAGCAGGTCTTAGATCTAGTGCGTACTGCGGATGTCGTCGTAGATAACTTTCGTGCAGGCGTGATGGAGCGTTTGGGTTTCGGTTATGAAGCGCTTAGTGCGATAAACCCACGCATCATCTGCGCCTCAGGAACGGGCTATGGCCCCGTTGGTCCCTATGCGCTCAAAGGTGGACAGGATGTACTGGCGCAAGCCATGTCGGGTGTCATGGAAAAGACACAAGATCCGTCAATTCCCAAGTCTATCTACCCCACAACGATATGTGATTATTCCGCCGGAATGCATCTGGTGCAGGGCATTCTAGCCGCTCTCTTGATGCGGGCAAAAACAGGCTGCGGACAAAAGGTTGGCGTATCACTGTATGACAGTATGATCGCGATGCAGATGCAGGAGGCTGTACAATGGTCCAAACACCGTGAAGTGCTGAACTGGGCCGCGATGCCACTGACCGGTATATTCGACACAGCGGACGGTACGATTGTAATAGTAGGCGCGTTCAAAACCAACCCATTGCAAGATATCTGTAACGCGCTGAAGCTTCCTGATATGTCACTGGATTATCCTACTTTGGATGTGCAGCGGGCGAACAAACCACTGCTGCAACAGACGTTCCAAGATCAGATTGTTACCAACACTTCGACGTATTGGCTGGACCGGCTTGAGGCGCAAGATTTACTCTGCGCGCCTGTCAGATCTCTTAGCGAAGCGCTGGATGATCCACAGACCGAAATTAACGGAATGCTCTGCCCGATCAAACACCCCGTGTTGGGTGATATCACCGTCATTGGATCACCTGTTCATCTCAGCGAGGCGCCAATGCAAGTACGCCATCTGCCCCCAAAGCTTGGCGAACACACTAACGAAGTATTGCAGGAATTGGCCGCACGGCTTAGCAACGAGGCAGCTGAATGAGCATCACCTTTGACATCCAAGGTCATGTGGCACGTGTTACAATTGACCGACCAGAACGAATGAACGCCATTGATATGGCAACGGCCCGCCGACTGGCCGACATCTGGGACGAGGTCGAGGCAAACACAGATATTCGCTGTGTCGTGCTGACTGGCACAGGTGAAAAAGCATTTTGTGCCGGGGTTGATTTGAAAGATAATACTGGCAAAAGTGGTTTAGACTATTGGAAACACATCAGCGCTGATTTTTCAGGGATCGCCCTGCGTCGCACGCTGAAAACCCCCGTTATCGCACGTGTGAATGGCTTGGCTCTCGGTGGTGGACTGGAAATGGTGATGGGTTGCGACATAGTCGTCGCAGCGGACACGGCGCGGTTCGCATTGCCCGAGGCTAAGGTAGGTCGTGTTCCACTTGACGGTGGCATGGTGATGTTGCAACGCCTGATCCCGCGCAACATTGCTGTGGGTATGATGATGACGGGCCGTATGGTTCTGGCGCCTGAAATGGCACGTTACGGTTTGCTCAATGCGGTGGTGCCAATGGCCGATCTGGATGCCGAAGTGGACGAATGGGTTGCCGACATTCTAGCCTCTGCGCCGCTGTCAGTCCGCGCGATCAAAACACTGGCGCGCGAAACGTCAGAAATGACAGTGCACGACGCATTCACCCGTGAAACGCCCGAACTGATTGCCGCTCTGAACTCTGAGGACGCCAATGAAGGCGTAACGGCTTTTCTTGAAAAGCGTGCCCCAATCTGGACAGGGAGCTGAGATATGACGCTGGTCATCACAAGTGCTTGTATCGACATAAAGGACGGCATTTGCACCACGTCATGCCCCGTCGATTGCATCTATGAAGGTGAGCGGATGTTTTACATCCATCCGACAGAATGTATCGAATGCGGAATGTGCGAAAGCATCTGCCCGGTCGATGCCATTCGCTATGCAGATGAGGTGGAAGGCGAGGAATTGCCGTTTATCTTACTAAATGATGCAGCGTTTCGCGCAGCAGACGGCAGTTTGATTGAACCGGGCGGGTGGAAAAAGGGTAACGCCCCCGTCAGCGACCCACCGCAAATTACAGAGCTTTCCCAACAAAAAAACGAGGTAATCTAATGAGAGGTATTATTGCGGCGGTTCCGACCCCGATAAACGAGGCGGGTGCGCCTATCAAAGATTTGTTTGTCGAGCACTGCCAGTGGGCGCTTGCGAACGGGTGCGACGGGCTCAATATTCTTGGCTCCACCGGTGAGGCAAATTCTCTTGATACTACTGCACGGCGCACTGTGATGGGATGGGCGGCTGCAGCTTGCCCAACCAATCAGCTGATGGTCGGCACAGGTACACCCTCATTGCACGACACGATTGCACTTACGAAACATGCGGATGATCTGGGTTATGGCGTTGCGCTAATCCTGCCACCTTATTATTACACACCCGTCTCCAATGCAGGATTGACCCGCTGGTATATGACGCTGCACCAGGCTTTGGGTGCGCGAAAAATTGAAATCTATTTCTACAATTTTCCACAAATGACGGGGATCGGTATCCCTGTCGAGGTGATTGCGGATCTGGCGAACCAAGCACCTTCGCGATTCACGGGCATCAAGGACTCATCTGGCGATCTAGATTTTTGCCGCAGCGTTGTAATAGCTAATTCAGCGCTTTGCGTGTTTCCAAGCTCTGAAACCGCACTCAAAAATGCCTACGCTGACGGGTTTTCTGGCTGTATTTCTGCGACGGTCAATTTGACGGCCCCGTTATGTGGACAGGTCTGGGCGCGGCGCACAGCACCGCCTACTGACACCT
>CAUZRD010000076.1:0-9462 GCA_963582255.1 Alphaproteobacteria bacterium
ACGTTCGATCAGATCGGCATTGCCACATAAAATAAATTTAATTTCTGGATTGCGTAACAGAGCAATATCCAGACCAGGTATAACGAACGCTGCTTCATTGTCCCCGCCCATAGCATCAATTGCGATAGTTAAAGTATGCGACATGTGTGGGTAAACAATCCAATTACCTAAATTTGACGAGACAGCTTGTTGTCATCTGCAACCGCCAAGTATGTAAAATTATTAAACTATTTTGATTTTACAAAAGCTTTACAATTTTCTGAAAAATACTCAGATACAGAATTTAGATTTTACTATGAAGAATGAAAAGAGCCGCAGCAACCCTGCCTTAACGACCAGAACTAAAACCTTTCATTATTAACAACAGAAATATCTATAATGAATCTGACATGGACTTTCTAAAAGAGTCCAGTTGATCAAATGGACTCTTTTGTTCTTTGAGGGTTTCTGCTTCACGGCCAAGTTCAAACTTTTGATCATTAGAATTAGGCAAGCGTGGATAAGGATCAAGGTCAAGGGATAAAACATCAATAATCAGCTTTCCGAGATGAACTTCTCCATCAGTAATCGGTTCACCATCACCAAGAGTGCTATTATCGATGTCCATTAAGTTTGAAACGCCATTAAACGGCACATAAGTTTCTTGCACGTCACCTTCAATCACACCTTCAAATGGTTCAAGCGTGACAACGCATGTCTGCATGAAGTTAGCGGTATAGGTACCCTTGACTTCAAATCCACTCGCTTGAAGTCCAACGACTAGGAGTTGTGCCTCAAGAAATTTCACCTCTACAAGACCAAGTGTTTCAGCGATAGATTTTAATTCCTCAGTATTTGCTTTAACAAAAAATGTTCGCCCAAGAACTGATTTATCATCAATTAAAAATTTTGCCCGAGCAAATGAGAGTGGCTTACTTTTAGTTCTCACTAGCAGTTCTCCGGTAGGTTATATGGATTGTTTCTTCAGTTAGCTCGGACAACGACTTTTTAGCTAAAATATCGCCCAACCCACGCATATACTCCGAAAGTTTGAGCACGTTCGATGGGTTATCCTCATCTGGGAATACATTTCTTGCTATAACATTTTCCAAACTAGTCGCCATTTCACCGTCCAGAACACCACCATATGCGGCCATCCGACCTGAATACGCTTCAGCCATCGGCCGGATCTTCTTGGCAACGCTAATATCACCAACTCCGTATTCACGTAATGACTGGTCCATGTCCGAGAACATCAAGTCAGTTATCGCCTGAGCAAGGTCAGTCTCACCCAGTACACCAAGTTTTCTCTGATAAAGAAACATATGAAGCAACAGCATTTCAAAGCGCCCATCGAGTGTATCGGCTACACCAAAGTTTTCGTATAGCTTACTTTGCCGCGCATGAGCTACGATTTGACGGTAATAAGGAAGGGGATCAATTTTGTCAGATTTTTTCTTTTTGAACAACTGCAGCATCCGGTACTCCTAAAATCAGCAGATAAAACCTTGCAGTTTGGCAGAGATTCGTCTAGCTGGCTTATATGGCCAGATCTAAAACGCCAATTGCATATGATATTGATCATACCTTGCACAATCGAATACCGCTCTCTCGTCGAAGAGCGCTTGTTGCGTTGTGCATCGCGACACTATCCTACGCCTGTACACCTGCACGTGATTATCGAGGATTTAGACCCCAGGAAGGAACACTCGAACAGATCAACATAGGGATGTCACGGATGAGAGTTGAGGAGATTCTGGGCACACCATCGGCTAAATCTTCTCATGCAACCCCGCGTTATTATTATATCTCCAGCGTGTTCGAGACGACAGCATTCTTCAAACCAGAAGAAACTGAACGCAAGGTCTATGCACTGGAATTTAATGGAACAGAGCAAGTTATCCGCGTTGCCTACTACGGCCTTCAGGACGGTAAAGTGTTTGATTTTATTACCAAAACCACACCTACTAGAGGCACTGAATTAAGCATCATCCAAGATCTACTCGGCAGCATTAGTGCTAAAGGCAACGATAAATAATCAGGACTACTAAAGATGGTAGTTAGAGTGCCTCTCGCTTAATCAATAAAAACTACCTAGCCAACACAATAACAGCGAGAATCATAAACATGATGCTCGCTGTTATTATCTAAACAGAGTTTGAAAGTATCAGTGCGCAAGCACGGCTAACATTAAAAGTGCAACAATATTAGCAATCTTAATCATCGGGTTAATAGCCGGGCCAGCCGTATCCTTGTAGGGATCACCAACCGTATCACCGGTTATCGCAGCTTTATGCGCTTCAGAACCCTTCCCGCCGTGATTACCATCTTCAATATACTTTTTGGCATTATCCCAAGCACCGCCACCCGCTGTCATCGAAATAGCCACGAATAGGCCCGTAACAATAGTACCGAGCAACATCGCGCCGAGGGCCGAGAACGCCGCAGATTTACCTGCAATTGCATCGATCAAGAAGAAGCATACAAGCGGCGACAACACCGGGAGCATAGATGGAGCAATCATCTCTTTAATAGCCGAGCGAGTTAAAAGATCAACAGCTGCGCCATAATCCGGACGCTCCTTACCTTCCATGATACCAGGCTTTTCTCTGAACTGCCGGCGCACTTCTTCAACGATGGCACTGGCGGCACGGCCAACCGCCATCATAGCCATTGATCCAAACAGGTACGGCAAGAGCCCACCAAAAAACAGGCCAACCATCACATAAGGGTTAGAGAGCTCAAAATTTAAAACAACGCCCTCAAAGTACGGGAACTCAGCAGGCTTGGAAATAAAGTACTTCAAATCTTCTGTATAGGCTGCGAAAAGGACAAGAGCACCAAGACCTGCCGATCCGATAGCATATCCCTTGGTAACAGCCTTTGTAGTATTTCCTACAGCATCCAGCGCATCAGTGGTGGCTCTAACTTCTTCAGGAAGATCAGCCATTTCCGCAATACCACCGGCGTTGTCTGTCACAGGTCCAAATGCGTCGAGAGCAACCACAAAGCCAGCTAGTGCCAACATTGTAGTGACTGCGATCGCAATGCCAAAAAGACCAGCCAACGTGTACGTCACAATAATGCCACCAATAATGACTAGCGCGGGCAAAGCCGTTGCTTCCATCGCAACCGCCAAGCCCTGGATGACATTGGTGCCATGTCCAGTCACCGACGCTTTCGCAACCGATTGGACTGGTCGATGTGGCACCCCGGTATAATATTCAGTGATGAAGATAATCAGAGTGGTTACGACCAACCCAACTACACCGCACAGAAAAAGATCAAATCCTGTAAAATTAATATTTGGGGTTTGTAACGTGGTCTCCATGCCAATGACATATTCAGTCACTGGCCACAAAGCGATAAGTGATAAAATACCTGTTGCAATGAAACCCTTATAGAGAGCGCCCATAATTGATTTTGATGCACCGAGTTTGACGAAGAAAGTTCCGACAATCGATGTTAAAATGCACACAGCTCCAATCGTCAATGGATAGATCATGAGCTGTTCGACAATCGGAGATCCGCCAAAAAATATAGACGCTAAAACCATGGTAGCAACGACTGTCACCGCATAGGTTTCAAACAAATCAGCCGCCATGCCAGCACAATCACCGACATTATCTCCTACATTATCTGCGATAGTTGCGGGATTGCGTGGATCATCTTCAGGAATGCCCGCCTCGACCTTACCAACCATATCACCGCCAACATCTGCGCCTTTGGTGAAAATGCCACCGCCAAGTCGGGCAAAAATAGAAATCAGCGAGGCTCCAAATCCTAGTGCCACAAGCGCGTCAATAACCTCACGATCAGTACTGGCGTGCCCCATGCCATCGGTTAAAACTGCATAATAAACAGTAACAGACAAAAGCGCCAAACCAGCAACGAGCATGCCCGTAACCGCGCCAGATTTGAATGCAATTTTAAGACCGTCATCAAGGCTATTGCCGGCTGCATGTGCAGTGCGCACATTTGCTCTCACAGAAACCAACATACCGATAAAGCCGGCGGCGGCGGACAATGTCGCACCAACAGCAAATCCAATCGCCACAGGAACGGACAAAAGATACGCAACAATGGCAAAGATTACGATGCCAGCAATGGCTATCGTGGTATATTGACGTTTAAGATAAGCGCTAGCCCCCTCTTGAATCGCTTGCGCAATTTCCTGCATTCTTTCTGAGCCGGCGCTAGCCGCCATAACCGATCGAATGGCCCAGACACCATACAAGATGGCAACTAGTCCACACCCAATGATGAGCCAAATCATCTCGTCCATTTTTATATATCCTATCTGATCTGAGCCCCCACCGCAGTCGTGCAAATATTGCCCACCTGCCTGTGTATTTATAAGGCTTTTTCGAAAGAGTCACCGGAACATGCCAAAAGTTGATATGCGACGCAACAGGTAGGTGAAGGTTAAGTAACTTTTCTTAATTTGCCACCGTATGGTTGTGCTTGAACGAACTCCAAATCAACAAACATGAGGCCAAAGCGATGAAAGGAAACAGAGCTGAGACCACGACTGGCCAGCCAAAATTCTGCAACAGCACACCAGACATCAGCGAAGTAGCAGCAACTGATGAAAAAACCAACAAGTCGTTTGCCGCCTGAACTTTATTACGCTCCTCCGGCTGATAAGTTTCGGTTACAAGATTAGTCGAACCGACAAAACCAAAGTTCCAGCCAAGCCCTAATAGAATGAGGGCAATAGTAAATTGCTCAATTTTAATTCCACTAAGAGCGATAACACCACACACGGCTAAAATAGCAAACCCAGAAAGAATAATTGTCCTAGTTCCGAATTTGTTGATGAGATTTCCAGTAAAAAAGCTAGGTGCGAACATCGCAACTGCGTGCCATTGCACCACAAAAGCAGCATCCTCAATGCTAAAATCACACGCAAGCATTGCAATCGGAGTCGCTGTCATCAGCAATGTCATCATTGAATAACTAACCATCGCGCAGATAACTGCGATGATAAATTTAGGTTGGCTCATAATTTCTGCCAGCGGCCGTCCCTGATTTTTCCGAATAGTTTTTGGCAATAGCGGAATGTCGACAAAGGACAACACTATCATGCCGCAAAGACTAACAAGGCTTAGGCAAGCGAATGTTCCGGCAAATGTTATTGGCGCAAATAAATTTCTTGTGTGGATTAACAACTGGGGAGCTATCATGGCAGCGGCAACACCGCCAACTAGTACCCAGGAGATGGCTTTGGGCTTAAACCTTTCGCTAGCCACATCTGCCGCTGCAAATCGGTAATACATGCTGGATGCCTGATATCCACCAAGCAACATCAAAGACAAGCAGAACATAGGAAAACTAGCGAACCAGATCGAAATAGAGGCCAAGGCCATGGACGTAGCACCAAATGCACCACCAACCATAAACCCGAAGCGCCGGCCAAGACGCCGCATCAACAATGAAGCAGGAACCGTAAGGATTGCCGTCCCAAGCACAAACATAGAAATTGGTAGTGTCGCCAAAGATTTATTTTCGGCCAGCATAAGCCCAACCACGCCAGAACAGGTTATGATAACAACTGCATGGCAGCCATATAGCATTTGCGCGATCGCAAGAATACGAGCATTACGTCGTGATTTAGTGTCATCAATCTGGTCAGATACGACCGACGCTGTAACGCCACTCAATAGACTACCTCCGGTAAATTTGACTAGCGGGCAACACGCACACATCGTCACACAGTTAAAAATGCAGGCCTACTAACCATCAGAAAGGTGACTGTGTTTAAAAATGACTGAATGACAGTCGATCGGTTTTAATAGCCTGTTCGTTACTATCTTGCAAAATCAGAAGATCATCCCGCACAACAATATGTCCGATGCACGTTACGGAAACCCCGACGCGCGCCGCATCATCTTCAAAACTCGATGCAGCTTCAGGGCTTACTGACGCTAGGATCTCATAATCATCACCACCGGTGTACGCGCGCTTGCGCAGACTTTCATCATTTGCAATGGCTGCTGAAGCGCTGGGTGAAATAGGTAAAGCATTCAAGTCTATCTTAGCAGAGACATTCGATGCATTGATTAGAAGCGTCAGATCCCCAAGCAATCCGTCTGAAATATCCATGGCAGCACTTGCATGATCTAGTAAAACCGGAGCAAGTGCGGTTCGAGGTTGAGGAAGAAAGTATCGATTACACAAATGCAAGCGCGCTCCTTCATCAAGAACCTGAAGGGCCGGAGAAAACTCATTCAGGACAGCAAGCCCTAGTGTACTGTCACCTAGCGTGCCGGTGACATAGATGTTGTCACCTGGATTTGCACCTACGCGACGCACCATCTTACCGCGGGGTATATAGCCCAAAGCAGTGATAGTAATCATCAATGCGTGTGGAGACCGGACCGTGTCTCCACCAATAAGTTTAACTCCATAAGTCGTTTGATCGGAAGCAAGTCCAGCAGCAAATTCTTCGACCCAACAGCGCTTACAATTACTCGGCAAAGCAATAGATAATAGATAGGAGTGGGCAACCGCTCCCTTGGCCGCCAGATCAGATAAATTGACACGAAGTGACTTGCGCGCGATATTTTTAGGACTGTCATTTGCACGAAAATGAACTTCGGAAATTAAACTGTCCTGAGTAATAACAAGATCACACAAACCATTGGGGGGCAGAAACGCTGCGTCATCCGTTAGTCCTACCGAACCATCGCCCTGCCGCGTCAAAGGCGCAAATATATTCTCAATCAAATCGCGTTCATTAAGCGCCATCGCCAAATCATGGTCTCCATACATCACGCAATATCGCGGTATTTTCTGGCAAGTGTATCCAAAACCCCATTGACTATACCTGGCTCTGTGTCGTCGAAAAATGCACGCGCCAACTCGATATATTCATTGATAACAGTTTTGAACGGCACATCGTGACGTTGATCGAGTTCAAAAGCGCCTGCACGCAATATTGCCCTTAATGTCGCATCCAAGCGCATCAATGACCATTTTTCATCAAGCACTCTGTCTATTGCTGGATCGAGAGCACCTTGCGCATCAACAACACCTTTAACGATAGACAAAAAATGTGCTGAATCACCGCTATCTAGAACTAGGCCATCAATTCCGTGTGCAATTTTACCAGCATAAAATTCGGAAAAGACATCTGAAAGATCTGTTTCTGCAATATCCATCTGATAAAGTGCCTGAACAGCTGCCAAGCGAGCTATGGAGCGCGCCTTTGCACCAGGATTAGTCATGCTGGGGGACAAATCGAACAGCATGACAGCTGTGAGCTATTAGCTTAGATTTTATTTGAGCGACACGAAGGCAGGCCATAACCGCTTTACCCCCTTTATTGTGGCCATTACGGTCAGCTCGTGCACGCGCTTGATCACGGTTGTTGACGGTGAGAATTCCATTGCCAATCGGCATATGGTTATCTAGTGACAATTGCATGATTGCCCGAGCCGATTCATTGGAAACTATATCGTAGTGGGATGTTTCACCGCGGATCACGCAACCTAATACGACAACTCCATCATACTCCCCGTGGGTAATAGCTAACTTGACAACTTGAGGAATTTCCAACGCTCCAGGAACTTGGAAACGATCATAGCTTGTTCCGCCTATTTCAAGGGCATCAATTGCCCCAGCTATCAGTTCATCAGCGATATTTTGATAATATCTCGCCTCAACAATCAATATACGTAAATCATCCATCATCTTATCCTAGTGTCTTCATACCTTGCGATATAACGCGCTAGGAGATCTATTTCCAAATTGACTGCATCTCCACTCATACGCTCAGCCCACGTGGTTACATTCAAGGTATATGGGATGATATTTACCTCGAAAACATCGATATCAACCATATTTACCGTCAACGAGGTACCATCAAGGACGATTGATCCCTTGGGGGCTATAAATGGGATAAGTGGTCCTGGCGCTTTAAACCTGACACGCCTTGATTCACCTTCATCACCAATATGCTCAATCAGAGCAACACCATCAACATGGCCCTGAACCAAGTGGCCACCTAGTTCATCACCTATTTTTAAAGAACGCTCCAGATTAATCCGATCAGCGTTACCAAGCCTACCAAGGGTAGTGCACGATAATGTTGCTTGTGATACCTCGGCGCTAAAATCACAACCATATTTATTATCAGAAATTTTGCTTACCGTCAGACAAACTCCGGCGCAGGCGATTGAGGCACCGAGAAAAATTGTTTCTGGATCATAACTACATGAAACTGTGATGCGAAAACCTCCAGCCATTGGCTCAACGGAAGCGATACTGCCAATATCGGAAATAATCCCTGTAAACATTAGATCCCTCGTCCCATACGCCGATAATTGTTTTGATAAATGTTTTTACCAACGTGATTGGATATAAGCTCAAAACAAGATGGATCATTTATTGGCCACTGAGCTTTAGGTGGAAACAACGGAAGACCTTCCGGACCGATATCAATCGATGAGCGAAAGATCACACATTCATCGACGAGATCTTCTGCAAGCATATTTGTAGAAATCTTACCTCCACCTTCAACCATCAAGCGCGTAATACCAAGCATCCCAAGCTTGCATAGCAGCGTTTTTAGACATAATTGGCCAGGCTTACTATCGGGAATGCAATAAACCTGCGCACCAATATCGAGTAAATTTTGGCGTTGGCGATCAGGTAGATTTTGGTGTGCAAACACCCATAATGGTGACTTATTGATCGTCTGCACAAGACGGGATGCTGGTGAAATTTCCCCTGCTCGGCTCAAAACAATCCTAACCGGCGAGAATGCATCCATACCAGCAAGACGGCATGTAAGCTCAGGATCATCTATTTTTGCCGTTCCACCACCAATCAATATCGCATCGCTTCGTGCGCGCATCATATGGACAATCCTGTTTGCATGCTCATCGGTAATTTGAGTACGCTTACCCACACGCGCCGCAATAAATCCATCACGTGACATAGCAAGTTTAAGCATCACTTGAGGTCGCCCTAAATTAATACGGTAGATATAGCCAGCATTAAGTGCCCTCGCTTTCATTTCAAGGCAGCCGGTAACAACTTCAATTCCGGCTTTGGCTAGTTTTTGATGTCCTCTACCTGTGACTCTCACATCAGGGTCTTCAAATGCTGTAACAACACGCGTAACGCCAGCATCAATCAGAGCATCGGCGCATGGGGGCGTTTGACCATGATGTGCACAAGGCTCAAGTGTGACATAGGCGCTCATACCACGGGCTGCCGAGCCAGCTTCACGCAACGCAAACGTTTCAGCATGGGGACGCCCACCAATTCCAGTCCAACCGCGCCCAATAATTGTCGTTAACTCTTCACCCTTATCGCAGTTTGGATTCACAATCACACAGCCAACAGCTGGATTTGGCCACACATTACCAAGATTGCGTCCGCCAATAGACAAAGCCATGGCCATCAATCGCTCATCTAGATCATTAATACGAGGTTTCATAGCTCTTACTGAGTGTGTCATAACATCTAGTGAGA
>CAUZRD010000077.1:0-9414 GCA_963582255.1 Alphaproteobacteria bacterium
TGGCTCGGAATTACCGACAAATATTGGGCTGCTGTTGTCGCGCCCGATCAGAGCGTTCCCTATAAAGCGCGCTTTACCTCTTATGGTAACGAGCCAATCTTTCAGACCGATTTTCTTAGTACTGCTGTCACTATCGCTCCTGGCCGCTCGGAAACAGTGACCTCGCAAACCTTTGCAGGCGCCAAGCAGGTGAGCGCTGTTGATGGATATGAAGCGCAATACGGACTGCTGAATTTTGATCTTTTGGTCGACTGGGGCTGGTTTTACTTCGCCACTAAGCCGATGTTTCTGCTACTCGACTGGCTGAATGGCATGGTCGGAAATTTTGGTGTTGGCATCCTGATCGCAACGGTTCTGATCAAGCTGGTGTTCTTCCCGCTCGCTAACAAGGCTTACGCCTCGATGAGCGCAATGAAGAAGTTACAGCCCGATGTCGCCAAGCTGCGCGAGCGTTACAAAGATGACAAGATGAAGCAGCAGCAGGAGATGATGGCACTTTATAAGAAAGAGAAGGTCAACCCGATGGCGGGTTGTCTTCCGATCATCATCCAGATCCCTGTGTTCTTCGCCCTTTACAAGGTGCTGTTCGTCACTATTGAAATGCGTCATCAACCGTTCTTCGGTTGGATTCAGGATCTATCCGCACCGGATCCAACATCACTGTTCAACCTGTTTGGGCTCATTCCATGGGATCCGCCTAACCTATTGATGATTGGCGTGTGGCCGTTGATCATGGGTTTTACGATGTTCTTGCAGATGAGGTTAAATCCATCGCCACCAGATCCGATACAGGCGCAAATCTTCAACTGGATGCCTGTATTTTTCACATTTCTTTTGGCGCAGTTCGCTGCCGGACTGGTGATTTATTGGGCGTGGAATAACTCGTTATCGGTGTTGCAACAATATGTCATCATGAAGCGCATGGGTGTGAAGGTTGAATTATGGGACAATATCATAGGTCTATTTAGTGCAATCCGAAGCAAAAAGTCGGGCAAGACTGATGGTGGAAGCGCGCCGTCTTGAGCTGAAGACCTATACTCCTAGTTACCTTATGTGGTCGTGGGCACTGATATTTGCTGCTGCTTCGATCAAAAATATGAGACAGTAATGCTGAAAACAAGTGCTGGAGATACATTCAGTGAAGATGAACTGGCCGCTGGCGTAAAATTGTTTGTTATTCCAGCGTCATTTCTTCTCTCTGTTGCAGATATTGACGGCCTCCCAGACAGTGACCGGGTTGAAGTTGCGTTTGCCGGTAGGTCGAATGTTGGAAAATCAAGTCTCCTCAATGCTCTGACGGGTCGAAAGGCGCTTGCTCGTGTCTCCAATACGCCAGGTCGGACGCAATTGTTAAATTTTTTCTGCCAGGGTGAACAGCTCTATCTGGTGGATATGCCAGGCTATGGCTATGCGCGCGCGTCCAAAAGCGCGATCAGTCAATGGACCAAATTGGTTTTTGATTATCTTCGAGGGCGCGCGGTACTGAAACGAGTATTTTTGCTGATCGATGCCCGCCACGGTATTAAGGACGCAGATGATAGGGTTATGAGCATTCTTGACGAGGCTGCGGTATCCTATCAGGCAGTTTTGACTAAAATAGATAAAGTTGAAAGCTCCACGCTGGAGCGGTTGATTGAGACAATGTCAGTACAGCTCAGCAAACATGGGGCAGCCCATCCCCATATTCTTGCCACATCCTCACGCCAACGTCGTGGGGTTGATGAACTGAGTGCTACGATTTCTTCTCTCATATCTGAATAATGTCTTACACCGTTGTGCTAATTGGATAATGTGGTTAAGCAGCCATCACATGGTTACAATAATTCATGGCGTGAGATTTGGAGCCCCCTAAAATCATGACGGCAACTAGCGATTCCATCAACGACAACAACGTCGAGATTGATTCCCTTAGCAAGGCGCATATTCTTGCCCAGGCATTACCCTTTATGCAGCGTTATTCCAATGAAACGGTGGTGATAAAGTATGGCGGTCACGCCATGAGTGATGCCCGATTATCAGGGTTGTTCGCGCAGGATGTCGCGATGCTAAAGCAGGCGGGGATGCGTCCGGTAGTGGTGCATGGCGGTGGGCCGCAGATTGGTGACATGCTAAACCGGCTGGGGATTCAAACAAAATTTGATGGTGGGCTCAGGGTAACAGACAAACAAACTGTTGAAATAGTTGAAATGGTACTTGCTGGTTCGATCAACAAACAGATTGTTACTGAAATAAATAAAGCTGGCGGACGGGCCGTAGGTCTTTCTGGTAAAGATGGCTCGCTGATGATCGCGCGCAAACTGAAACGGACAATGACCGATCCAGACTCAAACATCGAACGGATACTAGATCTTGGCTTTGTTGGTGAGCCGGAAGAAATCAGTCCTGATATTCTGGAAGAACTTTGTGATGGTGATATTATTCCGGTTATTGCACCGATTGGTGTGAGCCGTGAGGGCGTGACCTACAATGTCAATGCTGATACGGCCGCGGGGGCGATAGCCAGTGCTCTTGATGCCAAACGGCTGCTGATGCTGACAGACGTCACGGGAGTTTTCAATGATGATGGTAAACTAATGACCAAGCTATCGCGGGCCGAGGCTAGAAAATTGCTTGAAACCGGGGTGATAACTGGCGGCATGATTCCGAAGATAGAAACCTGTATGCAGGCAGTTGATGCCGGTGTTGAAGGTGTGGTGGTGCTCGACGGGCGGGTGCCACACGCGGTTCTGCTTGAGCTGTTTACCGAACACGGTGTAGGAACATTGATTGTATGATGCGGTAGATAGGAATGTTTGCAGTCATGATACGTGTTATTCTTCTTGCCTTGCTCACCTGCATATTGTTTGAATCCAATGATGCCTGGGCGGACTATCGCCTGTGTAATGAAACCAGCTATGTAGCAAATGCTGCGATCGGAGTTTCCGCAAATAGCAGCGTTGAAACTCGCGGGTGGCTTGAGATTTACCCCGGTAAGTGCCGCGTGGTTGATGAAGGTCTGCTGGATGCCGATAAATATTATTTTTACATCCGCGTGCCCACTTATTATGACAGCGAAGTGACCGGGTTTGAATCGGGCATTTGGCTGTGTGTTGGCTCCAATAATTTTCAAATTTCAAATGCTACAGAATGCACCAGTTCTGCTTATCGTCTGAAACGTTTCATCGAAGTAAACCCAAAAATTCAGGGGGATGATTGGGAATTGGCGCTTGCAGAAGAAGCCAAATTCACCCGCGATCAAGCGGCGCTTGCCGGAGTACAAAGGCTGCTTGGAATGCTTGGTTATGACGCTGGTCGGATTGATGGCGTTGCTGGTGGCCAGACAAACTCGGCATTGAAGGCCTTTAGTAATGCCAATGGTGGTGTGCTGAGCGAAGAACTGGGGCCGGCGCTTTATGGAGCTCTCCTAAGAGAATTGAAAGCACGTCAAGCAGGTGTGGGTCTGCAGGTCTGCAATGAAACTCGCCATTTAGTGTGGATGGCACTCGGCATTCCTGATGGCGATGTGCTGGTGTCGCGCGGTTGGTATCGTGTCGGAGCGGGGGAGTGCTTGCGTCCTTATAAGGAGGAGCTCGATGGGTCCGTTATCTTCAGTTTTGGTGAAGCTGTCGATGAGGATGGCCTGGCTGTCATCACTGATAATATTCCGCTTATCTGGGATGGGGATACGGTTTTGTGTACACAGTCGACGCGTTTTAAAATCGAGGAGCATACAAAATGCGAAATCAAAGGCATGACGCCAACACGATTTCGCAAGATTGAGCTTGGCGGCGCCAAAAGCTTTAAAATCCGCTATACAGCGCCGCGCTGAAGTATTAGCCCTGAGCTGATATTGAAAACAATATTCTTGCTTGTTTGCCAAATAAACCGATGTTTTCGCTGCTGCCTTCGTCCGTTCTAGCGGTTACAATTGGCCGTTGGCGCCAACCATCAAAATCACTGAAAGGTGAGATCATGAACGAGGACACTCAATCTCTGATCGAAAAGGCGTTCGATGCACGAGATACAATCAATAGCAAAACGACCGGTCGGATACGCGATGCGGTGACAACTGCTCTGGATCTTCTCGATCGTGGTGAGGTCCGTGTAGCCGAGAAAATTGATGGAAAGTGGGAGATAAATGAGTGGCTAAAGAAAGCGGTGCTGCTGTCTTTTCGCTTAAATGACATGTCTATGATTGACGGAGGCCCAGGTGGCGGTGGTTGGTGGGATAAGGTTGCGTCGAAGTTTGAAGGCTGGGACGAACGTCAGTTCGCGGCAGCCGGGTTCAGAGCAGTGCCCAATTGTATCGTACGCCATTCCGCCCATATTTCACCGGGCGTAGTGTTGATGCCATCCTTTGTCAATCTTGGTGCTTATATAGGACCGGGCTCGATGATTGATACCTGGGCCACGGTCGGTTCGTGTGCGCAAATCGGTAAAAACTGTCATATTTCTGGCGGAGCCGGTATTGGTGGTGTTCTTGAGCCTCTGCAGGCAAATCCGGTGATCATCGAGGATAACTGCTTTATTGGGGCGCGGTCGGAGGTTGCAGAAGGTGTTGTTGTTGGCGAAGGTTCGGTACTTTCGATGGGAGTGTTTCTTGGTGCTTCAACGAAGATTGTCGATCGAGCTAGTGGAGCTGTATATATAGGTGAAGTTCCTCCTTACTCCGTGGTAGTTCCTGGTGCTCTTCCCACTGACATTCCGAATACGCCATCTCTTTACTGCGCCGTGATTGTTAAGACTGTGGATGAGGGTACAAGGGCAAAAACCTCGATCAATGAGTTACTAAGAGATTGATTTATAACCCGTCCAAGCCACTCACAGTTCTGCGTGATCTCATTCGCTGCGCGAGCGTTACTCCAAATGCCGGGGAAGCTCTTGATGTGGTAGAAACTCAGCTCACTGAAATCGGGTTTTCTTGTACGCGTCTGACCTTTGAAAAACCGGGAACAGAACCAGTTGATAATCTGTTTGCGCGGATTGGAAGAGGTCTCCCGCATTTGTGTTTTGCTGGGCACGTCGATGTCGTGCCGACTGGTGATGAGGATAAGTGGAGCTCACCACCTTTTGCCGCCGAGGTTCGAGATGGAATGATTGTCGGGCGGGGGGCAGAAGATATGAAGGGTGCAATCGCCAGCGCCATCTGCGCTGCGAGACAGATTGTTGAGCAGGATAAATTGAGTAATGGTTCGCTTAGTTTCCTGATTACCGGGGACGAGGAAGGTCCATCGGTGAATGGAACCGAGCCCGTTCTGTGCTGGATGGCTGAACATGGCCATATCCCAGATGTATGCATTGTTGGTGAACCAACCTGTGAGAAAATGATCGGGGATGCGATCAAGATCGGTCGGCGTGGTAGTTTGACTGGCACACTCAGTGTTATTGGAAGGCAGGGCCATAGCGCCTATCCTAAAAAGGCTGCCAACCCTATACCAACGTTGATTAATTTACTTGGTGCGATCAATCATCAGCTCGATCATGGTAGTGCGCATTTTCCAGAAAGTCATATGGAAATCACTACCATTGATGTTGGAAACCCTGCGCATAATATTATCCCAGGCCAGTCTCTGGCCCAGTTTAATATCCGCTTTAACGATCAATGGACGGCGATAAGTCTGGAAGACCATTTGCGCGCACAGCTGGAGGCGGTAGAAATCGGCCAGAATATTTCATGGCACCTTGATATATCATCGAATGCGGAGGCTTTCCTCACTGAACCCGGATCTTTCGTCCAGTTACTCACTGACGTGATCAGTAGTGAGTTGGGGTGCGATGCAAAACTAACAACTAGCGGAGGTACGTCAGATGCCAGATTTGTGGTGCAGTACTGCCCAGTGGTCGAATTCGGCCTTGTTGGTCGCAGTATGCACCAGAGTGATGAGTATATTTTCATTGAAGAGCTCGAATCTCTGGTCCGGATCTACCGCTCGGTGATGGAACGCTATTTCTAGTGAGGGTACGCATGCCGCGTGATAGGTAAAGGTTCTAGTAGTCGACCTGCGACAAATACAGCCCATGGGAAGGAGCCACCACGCCGCACGCGGCACGGTCGCAAGCCGCAAGGCGTTCAGCGATCTCATCTTGCGACCATTTTCCTTCTCCGACCAGCTTAAGACTACCGACTATTGAGCGAACTTGTCGGTGCATGAATGAGCGTGCTGACGTTGTCACGATGATGATATTATCGCGCTGGATCACCGTAATAGCGTCCAGCGTTTTAACAGGAGATTTAGCCTGACAGTGGCTTGAGCGAAATGTCGTGAAATCGTGATGCCCGACGAGTGATTGAGCTGCATTATGCATGTGTTTAGCGTTGAGCGGTACGGCGACTTGCCAGGCTCTAAGTTGGTCTAGTGTCAACGGCGCGCGCCGGTTTTCAATTCGATAGAGGTAATGGCGCTTGGTTGCTGAAAATCTGGCATCAAATTTTTCTGTGACTTTACAGACATTGAGAATAGAGATTGGATCTGGGCGCAAATGGTTGTTCACAGCGTCACGTACGGTATCTGACGGCCAGGTATGCTTAAGATCTATATGAGCAACCTGACCGGTTGCATGGACACCGGCATCAGTGCGGCCGGCGCCGTTCACGGTAACGATTTCGCCGCAAAATTGGTGAACTGCGAAGGTGATGCGCGATTGGATAGTTAGCGCATCGTCCTGCTTCTGCCATCCAGCAAAATTGGTGCCGTCATATTCGATCGTGAGCCGATAACGGGCCATGGGTTAATGCTACCACTCAGACGATTTTAGTTCCAGAATTTATCCGCGCGCCGCGGATAAACTCAGTGCCCGTCATAGCCGACTTACCAGCGGGCTGAACAATTTCGAATTGTATAGCATGGTTGCCGCAGGCAAGAGAAAAATCGCCATCGATTAGAGTACCTGGAGAGTTAGAAGATGGTGTTTTAAGAACAACAACACGGGATTTCAGGATTTTAAGGCGACCTGGTTTTGGTCCGACTTTGATTTCAAGCCAGGCCCCAGGATAAGGGCTGAGGGCGCGTATGTGATTGTGAATAACGTTGGCTGGACGTTGTATATCAATGCGGCACTCGGCTTTGTTGATTTTTGCCGCGTAAGTTACCCCCAGATCGGACTGCGCAGTGCATTGAAGTGTGTCTGACTGTAGTTGATCTAGTGCGGTTAACATCAGCCGTGTACCATTTCTTGACAAGATATCGTGAAGCATTCCAGCTGTCATATCCTGTGCTACCAATATTTTTTCAGTCAAGCATACGTGGCCGGTGTCGAGCCCTTCATCCATCCGCATCACGATCATGCCTGTTTCAGCATCGCCGGCCATCAATGTGCGTTGAATGGGTGCGGCCCCTCGCCATCTTGGCAACAGAGATGGATGCAAATTAAGGCATCCGTAGGTTGGCGAGTTAAAAATCGCAGGCGGAAGAAGTAGTCCGTAGGCCACAATGATTGCGCAGTCTAACTCAAGACGCGCAAAACTTTTCTGCTCGTTGTTATCTTTCAACGTGCGGGGGGTGTTGACGGGCAAGCCAAGCTCAAGAGCACGAGTATGAACTGGCGATAGCTGCGCATTCATCCCTCGGCCGGCAGGGCGCGGCGGCTGAGTAAAGACAGCGGCGATCTCATGCTCACTGCCCCATAGTCCGTTCAACATTTGAACGGAGAATTCTGGAGTTCCCATAAAGGCTAGACGTAGCGCCATATTTTTCTGCCGTTAGGCGGCGCCGTCAGCGCGTTTACGCTCTTTCGCCGCTTTGTTAAATTTTCTGATAATACGATCACGCTTTAACCGCGAAATGTGGTCGATGAATAAAACACCGTTCAGGTGATCGATCTCATGTTGAACACAGGTAGCTAGAAGTTCTTCACAGTCGCGCTCGCATTCCTCACCATTTTTGTCCAGGTACTTTACCCGGCAAATATTTGGCCGCTCAACATTTTCGAAGATTTCAGGAATTGATAGGCACCCTTCTTCGTACTCACTCATCTCTTCAGATTGCCAAATAATCTGTGGGTTGATCATACATAGAGGATCTTTAGTATTTCCCTTTGGCGCGCAGTCGACAACGGCAATGCGGCGGGCTATCCCAATTTGGACCGCAGCCAAACCTATCCCTGGCGCTGCATACATGGTCTCTAGCATATCCTCGAGCAGTGCCCGCACTTCGTCGCCTACCTTGGTTACCGGTTCGGCAACACGACGTAGTGTTGGGTGTGGCAAGGTTAGAATCTGATAAATAGCCATGATGCTGAATAAGCGAGCGATGTGGGCTGGTCAACAGCCATGCAACGGTAATGATGGTCTGTAATTTTTCTCGCAAATCAGTCAAGATATTTTGATGCATGAAATGTTGTTTGTGTTTAACGGGCGTGTTTTTACTTTCCTGGATGCCATCTCCGTAGGGGTAGTCTTAGCGCTGTTCTTGTTGTTAGTGATTGCGATCTTATTTAAGCAGGATAACGCAGTCCGTCATGCGGCTGAATAGACCTGAAGACCACTGCGGTTCGTAGCTCAGGCTGGACGTCGCTCTTTTATTGCCTGAGCAAGTGTTCCGTCGTCTAGGTAGTCGAGTTCGCCGCCCACCGGCACGCCATGGGCAAGTTTGCTGACCTTGATCCCGGTTCCATTAAGAAGGTCAGTGATAACATGAGCGGTTGCTTGACCATCCACGGTGGCGTTCACGGCTAATACAACCTCGCGCACGTCGCCAGATTTTGCCCGTTCGATCAGCGAGCCGATGGACAGATCTTCCGGGCCAATACCGTCGAGTGCATTTAAAACGCCGCCCAGAACATGATAACGGCCGGTAATCGCACCAGCTCTTTCTAATGCCCATAAATCACCCACTTCCTCGACTACACACAAAATAGTCGAATCTCGCCGTGGATCTGTGCACATAAGACAGGGATCTGACACATCGATATTGCCACAATTGGAGCACAGGGTAATTTTATCCAAGGCGTCACTGAGGGCAAAGACAAGAGGTTTAAAGAGTTGCTCGCGGCGTTTGACAAGGGTTAGCACCGCCCGGCGGGCCGATCTTGGACCCAGCCCAGGCAGACGCGCCAGAAGCTGAATCAATCGCTCAATTTCCGGGCCAGCTACCCGTGCTGACATGGTGCCTACCCTCCCAGATTGAACCCGGGAGGGAGTGGAAGGCCACCAGTTAGCTCACTCATTTTCTCGGATAAAGCTGTTTCCAATTTCGATTTGGCATCATTGTGGGCCGCAATCAGGAGATCTTCAAGAATGTTAACGTCATCGGGTTTGGCCATCGACGGATCAATTTCCACACGGACCATAGCTCCTTTTCCCGAGAGCACAACCCTCACCACACCGCCTCCTGCTGCTCCTTCGATCATGATATCAGCTAGTCCGGTTTGCATCTCCTGCATCTTACCTTGAAGCTGCTTGGCCTGCTTCATCAGGCCCATAAAATCAGCCATTTC
>CAUZRD010000078.1:0-9341 GCA_963582255.1 Alphaproteobacteria bacterium
AATTTATGCCGCAAGAAGATTTTACTGATGTGAAACGCGAATTCGAGGAATTTGTCGGCCATTTTGCGGCGATGGATTCATGGATGCGGGACAATCCACCCAAGATCGAATGGGATTTGTGGGGGTTGCATTTTCCGCCAATGAACACTCCTGTTGATCATCCGATGCTACAAACCATTCTGAAGAATGCAAGCGTCATTCAGAAAAAAGAACCTAAAATTAGGGGGACGGAGTTCGTGACCGACGCGGCGCATTACGCCGGCAAGGGCGTAACATCGCTGATTTATGGGCCTAGTGGCGACGGTCTTCACGGCGACAATGAATGTGTCGATGTGGAAAGCCTGATCGAGACCACCAAGGTGCTCGCGGCCTCGGCCTTGGATATTTGTGGAGTGAAAAAATGAATGCGGATCAATTTGCGACCACGTCTCACAGGAAAAGTGAATTACCAGACTTCGCAAGGTACAGGACTACCCGTTCTGGGGGGACCCCAGAGGTGTTCAATCCATATCATGACCGGTTTCTGAAAGGCCTGAGCAAGGCAGCGACATGACAACAATATCAATTTAACCAAAGGAGAAAAAAAATGACACTTAGAAAAAAACTACTGGCAGTGGCCACTGTTGCGGCGGCCCTCTTGGCCGGCGCAGCGATGGCTGATGTGGTCAAGATCGGTGTTCTTGCACCAGTATCAGGCAAGGCAGCTTCGGACGGCGAAGAAATGGTTAACGGCGCACAACTAGCGGTAGATGAGCTTAACGAGGGTGGCGGCATTGCCGGGCACACGTTCGAGTTGGTCGTCGGTGATGTGGGCGAAGCAAGTGCTGATGCAGTGGCAACCGCCACCGAGCGCCTTCTTGGTGATCGTGACATGGGAGCGATCGTAACCGGCTACGCGTCAGGCTCAAATTTCGAGATCGACATGATGGCCGAACAGGAAATGATCTATCTGATTTCTGGTAACTCCTCCCAAACCGAGGGCATCATCGCGCCCAGCCCAGAAGATTTTGGCACAATTTGGTCACTTACCCCATCCTATGCGGGCTATAATACTGGCATCGTCCCAGTCATTGAAGGGCTTGCCGCGGACGGAGATCTCGACTTACCAAACAGGAAAGTGGCAATCATCGCTTCAGATAACCCTTATTCCAAGGGAATTGCCGACGGCATGAAGGTCGCCTTTGAGGCGGCAGGCTGGGAAGTTACGGAAAACGATCTGTTGCCCTTTGGCGAAATCAACGACTGGCGCGGTTTTCTTGCCAAGGTTCGCCAAGATCCTCCAGCGGTGTTGATCAACACCGACTATGTGTCGTCAAACGCCGCACTTTTCGTGTCGCAGTTCAACGAAGATCCCACTGACAGTCTGGTGTTTATTCAGTACGCCCCGTCCGTGCCAGAGTTCATCGAATTGACTAAGGAAAAATCTTCTGGCATCGTCTACAATCTTTTAGGTGGTGTTTTGAACACGCCCACAAATCCTCGTGCAGCTGAGATTCTAGCCAAATACAAAGCAGCCTTTGGCAATGAACCTGGCACTTATGGTCCTGCTCTTTATGAAGAAGTTATGATCTATGCAGCGGCGTTGTCGGAGGTTGGTGATCCTTCAGATCGGGTAGCCATTGGTGCGGCCATCGGCGCAAGTACGACTCAAACTGCCATGGGGGCCGTGAGCTTTGACCCATTGACCCATCTAGCAGTCCAATCAAACGAGGGCATCCCACTACAATTTTATCAAATCCAGGACGGTGAACGGGCTTTGTTCCACCCGCCAATCTATGCAACGGGCAAGTTTAAAGAACCCTCATGGATGAAGTAAGGAAAAGAAATTGGAGCGGCGTTAACGCACCGCTCCACTTCGAAAATATACGATGACAGATACAATTCTTGATATTCGTAACGTTACCAAGAGCTTTGGTGGGCTGCGGGCTGTCAACGACGTGTCCTTTAAGGTTCGCCGTGGCGAGCTTTTGGGGATCGCCGGCCCGAACGGCTCGGGGAAAAGCACGCTTTTCAATGTGCTGTCCAGAATACCATTTCCTGTCACCAAAGGTGAAGTCTGGTTTGAAGGGCAGCGCATTGACCGTATGTCACCTCATAAAATTTCAACCCTCGGCCTGACCCGCACCTTTCAAAAAGACGCAGAGTTCCCGGATCTTAACTCTCGTGAAACCATTGCGCTTGCGGCTGTATACGGCCGCAAACTCGGACGTGGTCCGGCGGGCGACGCCGCTGATAAAATTCTTGATGAAATTGGATTTTCGACAGAACGTGCCGACATGCTAACAACCGAAATTTCTGTTTATGAGCGCAAACAATTGATGATTGGTTCTGCGTTGGTGATGAAGCCTAAAGTGTTGATGCTGGATGAACCAGCATCGGGCCTGACAAAACCTGAGATCGCAGATCTTCATACAATGTTAATGAAGATCAACGCCAAAGGCATTACCATTTTACTGATTGAGCACGTCCTCAGTCTGCTGTTGTCGGTTGCAGAACGCCTGATTGTTCTCAATCAGGGTGCATTACTGGCAGAAGGCGCGCCAAACGATGTCATCAAACGCCCCGGTGTAATAGAAGCTTTTCTTGGGGGACGCACCGCATGAGCTTACTGTTGGACGTGCAATCAGTGACAGGAGGTTATGGCGCGGTAACTGTATTGCGCGGTATATCAATCCATATGGACGTAGGCGAAAATATCGGCTTGTTTGGCCCGAATGGGCACGGCAAATCAACACTTTTGCGCTCCATATCAGGCTTACTGCGCCCCACCTCGGGCATACACAAATTTGATGGAAAGGACATTACCCGAAAACGACCTTCGGATATCGTAGGTGCAGGTTTGGTACATGCACAACAAGGCAATACGCTGTTTGGTGAAATGACGGTGCGCGAAATCCTTGAGCTTTCGGCTTTCACCCACCGCGCCCAAAAAGGTGCTGCACATGCTTTAAACCACGTCCTAACCCTCTTTCCACACCTCGCCGAACGTAGCCGGCAAAAGGCCAAGACACTATCCGGTGGTGAACGTCAAATGTTGTCGATTGGGTCAGCTTTGATGTGTTCGCCACGGTTGTTGATGTTGGATGAGCCCACGCTTGGCCTGTCACCGAAACTCAAGGAGGAACTTTCAGTTGCACTGAAAGATATCTCTCGCAATGTGCCGCTGATTATTGTCGAACAAGATGTAGAGTTGCTCTTATCAGTGACCGACCGACTTTATTTGATCGAACATGGCGAAGTTCAACGCGAGATCAACAAGGACAATGCTCCAGATCATGCCGAAATCATGGACATGTATTTTGGAGCACATGATCAATGAGCGCGATAATTATATCAACACTGATGTCCGGCATCGTGCTGGGTGCACTTTATGCGCTGATGGCCAGTGGCCTCAGCCTGATCTGGACAACACTCGGTGTGTTCAATTTTGCCCACGGCGCCCTGATGATGATTGGGGCATTCGTCGCCTGGACTGTCAGCGAGGCGATGGGATTGGGCCTAGTGGCTGGCCTAATTGCCGGTTTGGGGGTGACGGCCATCCTGGGTATCGTGATAGAGTTTCTGCTTATTCGCCCGTTTTATAGCAAACCTAACGTGCTGCTAATCACAACGATGACGACGCTTGCTGCAATGATTATTCTAGAAAAGAGCGCCCAGATGATCTGGGGCGCACGCCTGAAGCAGCTGCCACGGATGATCGAGGGCGACGTGTCGGTTCTGGGTGCGGTTATTTCGGCGCAAGAAGCGTTGATCATCGTCCTCGCCCCGCTTGTTCTGATCGCACTGTGGCAATTCACCAGCCGGACGACCGTTGGACGTTCCTTGCGTGCTGTGGGCCAAAACCAGGATGCGGCAGCCCTAATTGGTATCAATGTGCCGATGACCTTTGCTTTGGCCTTCGGGTTAGGGGCGGCTCTGGCCGGGTTATCGGGCATTTTGCTGGGTTCAATCCGTTTCATTACGCCGGGGCTTGGGGCTGAACCTTTGGTCAAGGCGATGATCGTGGTGATCTTTGGCGGTCTTGGGTCGCTGGGTGCCACAGCGGGTGCTGCCTTTGTAATAGGCATGACCGAGGCATTTCTGATCCTTGTCGTCGGACTCTATTGGACGCCGTTCCTACTTTTTGTGTTCCTGATCGCCGTTCTTGTTTTTCGACCCACCGGTCTTTTTGGAAAGGTGTGATGATGAAACGCAATCTTTTTCTTGTTTTGAGCCTTGCTGTTTTGTTGTTGGTGCCACTTTTCGTGCTAGACAGTTTTACCCGGCATCTGTTCATCTTGGCCTTCATCTATGCAATCATCGCATCGAACTGGGATATCTCTTTGGGTTATTGCGGTGTGTTCAATTTCGGCCATATGACTTTTTTTGCCACCGGTGTTTACACCACTGCAGTTATGGCCAAGACATTTGGAATCAACCCATGGTTGGCAATACCAATGGGCGGCGCAACGGCCGCGTTTGTCGCGCTGATCATCTCGGCACCGGTGGCGCGTCTCAAGGGAATTTACGTTGTTCTTGTCACTTTTGCCTTCAGTCAGCTTGCTCTGCAGCTGATCCTCAGCCAGTCACAGATCACCGGCGGTGCAGAAGGTATGGTGCGCATCCCCTACCTAAGAATAGGTGACTATAAATTCACCCGCGACTACAAGCTTGGCTACTATTACGCCGCCCTCAGCCTGCTGACTTGCTCGACAATTTTCCTGCTTTGGCTTTCGCAATCGCCCTTCGGGAAATCCCTGCAGGCTGTTCGTGACAATGAAGACTATGCCCGCGCACGTGGTATCTCGATCACGCGTCAGAGGGTACTGGCTCTGGTCCTCAGTGCGGTGTTCACCGGCATTGCAGGCGGGTTTTTTGCGGTCTACTTGCGCGTCGCATCACCCGAAGTGCTCAGTTTTAGCACGCTCAGCCTTGCCCTGTCTATGGTACTGATCGGGGGTGCAGGAACCGTAATCGGCCCCATCATCGCAGCATTCGTCCTGATATTTGCAACCGAAGCCATGGCCGGAATACGAGGCATGGAGGAGATGCGTTTCATCATCGTTGCCGTTGGTATGATTTTTGTTCTGCGCTTTACGCCCGGCGGATTGGTCAAATTAGTTAGTGGCAAGAGAACTTAATTTTAATAATTATGAACCACCACTTCATGTCATAATGGCTCTAGAGACACACCAGTAAAACCTAATCTAATATTGGTTTGCCGTAATTGAAAACAATAAGTGAAATTTTCTTACGGAATATAATCTCTATCATGCAGCTATACTTGCTGATGCTTTGGGATTCGATGGTTAGTCATCAAGGCATCGGACGAGGTGTAGGATCGCTTTTTGAAAGACCTTGATAAGTAGAATTTTTACAGTTTTCACGCCAACGGTGAAACCTAAGTGAAACCTTTAACCTAACTAAACATTGAAGTTTACGTCACATATCTAGCTAAGTCATTGATTACAAATCAGCTGCCCCACCTAAGTCACAGAAATCGCGAAGTCGCAAACAGGGGCTTTGGTTTGAATACTTAACTGCCCTGCCCCCAAAATGGTTGGCACAGGCTCAAGTAACCCTGTTGAATAAAGCTTTGTCTGGTTTGATCTGTTATTTCATTGTGGGTAGAGATATAAAAATTATATTTAATACAATAATATCAATAACTTAAATGCAGTAAATGGCTGAAAATTCAACCAGGACATATTCGACCTCAGTGGCCGCAATGTTCTCACCCGAACGTCGGATCATATCTTTGATACGCTTACAAATGGAACCAGCGACAGGTTGGCATTTGGGTCTGCCATGTCAGTAGACATCCTCATAGGCCTCGCAGCGCTCAGTTGTGTCTTTTCCTTTCAAATAAGCAAGCTCGCCACGCTTGTGGGCGATGTAAACGGCGGCAAATTCATCCGGGAACCAGCCGCATACGGTTTTATTATCCTCAAACCTTTTCAGAGCCTCTTCGAGTGATTCCGGTAGGCGTATATAACCGCATTTGTCCAGTTCTTCTGAAGACAAAACCGACAAGTCCTCTTCGGTCACGTCTGGCGCGGGTAAGGTGTCCTCTATCCCTTGCACACCGGCGTGAATAATGGCGGCTAGGGCCAGATAGGGCGAGGCCGCAGCATCGGCTGCGCGGTATTCAAAATTATACTGACGCGCAATGCTGGAAGGATCAGTCGCCGTAACCGGACATATGCGCACCGACGCTTCGCGGTCGCGGAAACCAAGATTGTTGAACGCTGCTGACCAGCGATGGGGTGTGAGACGCAAATAGGAAATATCTGAAGGTGCGGTCAGGGCGATGATGCTGTCGAGGTATTTCAGAACACCTGCGATGAACGAGGCGGTGACGCCCGACATTCCAGCCACTCCGTTTTCATCATAAGTGACCGGTTTGCTGTTTTCATCAAGAAAACTCATGTGGATATGTACGCCGTTTCCAACACCTTCAGGGTCGCGGATCGGCGTGAAAGTCACCTCTTCATCCAATCGCTTGGCAGTCAAGCGCGTGGTCTCACGCAGGATCACAGCGTGATCAGCTGATCGCACACCATGATCCGGTCCGTTGGTAACTTCGTATTGATTGGCGCCGTATTCCTTCATAAAAGTATCAGGCACCAATCCACCCTGTTCCAGCGCGGCCATTAAAGTCTCGCCAAATGCGCGGCGCTCAGAAAATCCGGCCAACGAATAAGCCTCGCCGGGTTGTTCGCCGCCAGTCTTGAACTGAAACTCATGCTCAAAGGCCGAAACAAGGCTAACCCCGCCCAAGGATTTTAGCCGTTCAAGGGCGCTTTTCAGAATCGAACGAGTACAGAAATCCCAAGGTTGGCCATCGAGGTCGGTGATATCGCCCAACATGAAACGCTCAACCGCACTGCCGTCCTTAAAATCCAGTTCCACTGTGGTATTGGCGTCCGGGATCAACAGCAG
The DNA here is from genome assembly GCA_963582255.1 of Alphaproteobacteria bacterium. Lineage (GTDB taxonomy): Bacteria > Pseudomonadota > Alphaproteobacteria > Rhizobiales > TMED25 > CAUZRD01. The sequence goes on from CAUZRD010000078.1 coordinate 6,922, forward strand.
ATCCCCAAGCGCGCCAAAGGGGCTTTCAGCGATGGCGTCAAAGCAGGTGATCATTACATTTGTTGGCGTCCAGCCGACGCCTTTCTTCAGGCGCTTTTCCAGATCAGAAACCGGAAAAGCCTTGCCACGTACCTTACCGGCAATATCGGAGGTTGCTGCAAAAATAAGCGGGTTTTCAATCATGGTCGTTATCTCCAAAATTCAGCCGTACTGACTCCCACTCTTTGATGCGAGCTTCTGTCTGATCCCAGTTTTTATCGGCAATTCGAGTTACCAACGCTTCAAGCAAGGCCAGTGCGCCAGTATAACTGTCCCAAGGGGTGCCGCTGTCAATCGGCACCGCCAGAACTTCACTGGCCTGCCGGGAAATTGGCGAAAGCCACCTATCCGTCATCAACACGACCTGTACATTGCGCACGCCAATTGCCTTTTCGGCCAGTTTAAGCAAGCTGGCCTGATAGCGCCGGAAATCAATGACGCATAACACATCGCGCTTGCCCATGCGTAAAAGGTACTCCGGCCAGACATCAGGATCCGAAGGTACGTGGAACACTTTTGCACGAATGAGGCGCAGGTGGCGGGACAAATGCTGGGCCAGCGGATCGCTCATCCGACCGCCGATTATGTAAATACTGCGCTTCTCGTCAGACAGTAAATCACAGACCCGTTCGAATTGCGCTTCTGATACAGCTTTGGTTGCACCTGCAACAACATCATTTGCGCGCTTTAGAAAGCTTTCTAGAAAGGCCCCGTGGACCGGTGCGCTGGTCTTTTGAAGGTGAACTGGCGACTTTTGGCCCTGCTTTAATTCGCCTATCAAATGGCGCTGAAAATCCTGAAACCCTTGAAAACCCAGCTTGGTAACAAAGCGCGAGATCGTCGGAGGCGAGGTGCTTGTGGATTTGCCCAGATCTTGAATTGGCTTAAGACCGGCAAACGGATAGTCCAGCAACAGCGCCGTGCAAAGTTTGCGCTCAGTTGCAGTCAGATCGTCTGACATTTGCTCTATGCGTTCACGTACGTGCATTTGATTTCCTCTTTCAAATAGATTGCATAATGAAAATTATTTGTCAATTGCAAATTATGTATTGACTATGAAAATATTATCTCACTATGATGAGACAACTGATCCTAGGGATTCTGATGACCACCTCACCAGTCAAACATATTGTTGTCTCCGTATTTGCAATCATCCTTCTGGTTCTTGCGGCTTCAGTATTGGCCACAATTTTCGGAACTGCAAGTGAACGCATACTGACGGTGTTTTTCATATCACTGATCGCCGTGGTTGGCATGGGGGTTTATAGCGGCAATTCCGGAATACTAAGTTTCGGCCACTTGTCATTCATGGCAATCGGGGCTTATGCCGCTTCGCTTTTGACATTGCCGTCGCAACTGAAAATAGCGACACTTCCCAAGTTGCCTGAATGGCTGGCAACTACCGAACTGGGATTGCTGAATGCCACTATTATTGCGGTGCTGCTTACGTCTTTGGTCGCCTTATTGATTGGCATCCCTATCGGCAAGCTAGAAGGCTTGGCCGCTGTGATTACAACGCTCGGACTTTTGATGGTGCTCTCAGACGAAGTTTAACGCCTCTCAAGGTTTGGCGTTGAAACCCTTAAACCCCAAATGGGCATATGCTCAGCGGAACGCGTGACAACCCCCTACTCCAGCAAGAACGAAGGTTTCTGGGATAGATCCCTGCGTCAACGAGACAAACATAGGCGGCGGCTGGGAACCGATGCAACCCTAGAGTTGTTTGAGACCTTCAAGCCTAAGGGAATGTGGTGGCGGACTTTTTACCGCCTTCATGAGTGCGCACAGGCTGCTGAGCGGCGGGCTGATGATGGCTTTATAATGGCTGCTAGGCGGTTGTTAAAGATGGGGTGAGTAACTCCAATTTTGTACGGTGTAGAAATGTTCTGTCTAGAAACTTTCAAAGGCGTTAGCGTTTGTCTGAGAGGGTTGATAGATGTACTTTTATTTTGACAAAGTGTTAAAAACGTCAATTCTGCCGCAAATAGACATGCGGCACATAATAATTATATCCAATTTTATTATACTAAATATGGAAATATGTTTGGGCAAAACCAAAAATATTTAACTGAAATTTTTGTTAAACACTACTTAGTGTAAGAAAAGTATTGTTCCTTAGGTGATATTAGTGCAACCTATACGTAGTTTATTAATTATAGCATTTTGTGGAGATAAAGATGGAAATAGAATACCTGCATACAATGGTCAGAGTTAGAGATCTTCAAGAATCAATCGAATTTTATAAACTATTGGGACTAGAAGAAACTCGTCGAATGGACAGTGAGGCTGGACGATTCACTATCCTCTTTATGTCTCCTCCAGGTCAGGAAAATGCTCATATTGAACTTACTTACAACTGGGACGGCGACACTGAATTGCCT
>CAUZRD010000079.1:0-9264 GCA_963582255.1 Alphaproteobacteria bacterium
GCCAGAACTGCTTAAGAACGAGAATATTGTCATGTCGACATCCTATGTGGGTCGCGTTCTGGCTGCGGCTAAAGAAGGCGCCCCCGTGGCTTTGGGCTGGGACGATGGTTTCCATTCGACGTCCTACTGGGTCATCGTAAAGGACTCGCCGAATCAGGATGACGCGTATGACTACATTAACTTTGTGACAACGCCGAAGCCGCTGTCAGAGTTTGGCGCGGTTCAGGGGATGGCGCCATTGCACAAGGATTCTGCAACCCTCATTCCTGTGGAGAAACTGAAGGATTTGCCGGCCGGTAAGAACCTGATGCATCAACACGCATTAAGCGATGAGTTCTGGGTGGATAACCTCGAAACCCTCACCAATCGCTTTAATACCTGGGTTGCGCAGTAACCAATCGCTGCTGAAGAAAACGTGATGGGCTGGGCCTTCGGGTGCGGCCCATCACTGACCAGCGAAACACATTGGCAGAAAAGAAGTCGCATGTTGTCTCTATTACGTAAAAAAAGTAATCTCTTGTTTGGTTTGGGGCTAATCGCACCCTGCCTGATCTACTTTTGCGTCTTCTTTGTGTGGCCGATTGGCAACATGTTGTATCGCGGCATTGATAACCCGGAAGTCTCGGTAGGCATGCCAAAAACAAGCGTTGCAATTGCAAGCTGGGCGGGCGATGAACTGCCTTCTGACGCCGTCTTTAACTCCTTGGGGGAGGATCTTGCCCTTGATGGGCGGGAAATGGGTTACAAAAGAGCGGCGGCTGCACGTCGTTTAAATTATGAAATTTCGAGTTTCAGGGCGCTGATTATGGAGTCGGCACGTGCGGCGTCAAAACTGGATCAACCACCTAATCGCCAGAAAATCTTGGAAATTGATGAACGCTGGGGCGAAATTAAGTATTGGCATGCCATGCAGCGCGCTGCCCGCCCGATCACTCCGCACTACATGTTGACCGCTGTCGATCTTATGGAAAATGACGACGGATCTATCAGCAGAGTCCCCGAAAACCGCGCTTTGTTTATCAAAGTCTTGGGGCGGACCTTCTGGATGTCTACGGTCGTTACACTGTTCTGCGTATTGATCGCTTTTCCCGTGGCACATGGTATCGCAATGGCACCGGCCAAAACACGCAGTCTGCTTTTGATGTTGGTTCTCTTGCCTTTTTGGACCTCGCTGCTCGTTCGAACCAGTGCCTGGGTGATATTGTTGCAGCCCAATGGTCTGATTAATAACGCCCTAATTTCGATCGGCCTAATCGAAAAACCGTTGAGCCTGATATTTAATCGAACCGGAGTTTACGTCGCATTCATACATGTGATGCTGCCTTTTGTCGTATTGCCACTTTATAGCGTTATGGTCGGGGTCTCAAAAGACTATGTGCACGCCGCATACTCACTGGGTGCCTCGATACCGCACACATTCCTGAAGGTCTATTTGCCAATGGTATGGCCGGGAGTTTGGTCAGGTGGTCTTTTGTGTTTTGTTGTCTGCTTGGGCTACTACATCACGCCATTGCTGGTGGGTGGCAGCAAAGACCAGATGATTAGTTATTTCATCGCTTTCTTCACTAACAGAACCATCAACTGGGGCCTGGCTGCCTCTCTTGCGATTGTACTGTGCCTGAGTGTTTTCATTCTGCTCGCAATTTACGGTTGGTTTTCGCGCAAAACTTTGGCAACGGGGCGTTAATGCTATGAAGGATGTACTATTATATTCCTCAATTTTTTGGAGAAGATTGGGTTGGGTTTTTTCAATTCTCGTTTTTTTCTTCCTGATTGTACCCATCGTAATAGTACTGCCCCTGTCTTTTAGTTCCGGGTCATTTTTCAGCTACCCCCTGCCGGGGATATCGATGCGCTGGTATTCAGAATTATTTGATAACTACAAATGGGTGTTGGCCCTCAAAAACAGCATGATTATCGCTGTTTCTTCTGCCGCACTGTCGACTGTTTTGGGAATAAGCGCCTCAATCGCACTTTGCATGACCGACATACCATTCAAAAAGGCGATTTATGCCTTGTTGCTCGCGCCCCTAGTTATGCCTCTGGTGATCGTCGCCGTGGCCTGCTTTTTGTTCTATTCCCAACTGGGTTTGACCGGGTCGCGCTTGGGGTTAATTTTGGCGCACACCGCGCTCGGAGTACCTTATGTAATAATTGTAGCCAGTGCTGCGCTCAAGAATTTCGATATAACCTTGATCAAAGCGGCCAGGAACTTAGGTGCTTCTTCAATAATGACATTCAAACGAGTGATTTTTCCGGCAATTGCGCCAGCGATTTTTGCCGGCGCCATATTTGCCTTCGTGTCATCCTTTGATGAGATAGTCATTACCATCTTTCTCGCAGGACCCGAGCAAGTTACGCTGCCTGTTAGATTACTGGAGGGAATTCGCGACGAAATGACTCCAGTCGTGGTTTCAGCTGCCGTCATCATGATCATGATTTCAATGGGCGCGATGCTCGTTGCTGAAATGATTCGTCGGCGCAGCGAACGGTTGAGCAAGACCGGGACTGAAAGGCCCGCCCTTCTTGCTGGAAAGTGAAACTAGGGAAGTTAACTAATGACCGCTGCAACATCCGAAGAACGTCAACCCGTTGACATCACAGGTTATGACTTAACCATAGACCAGCTGGTTGCTGTTGCCCGAACAAATGCAACTATCGCGATTTCTGATGCTATTTCGCAAAGGATGAGCGACGCCCGCCAGATACTTACCGACGCCGTTGAACGGGGCGAGCGCATTTACGGAGCGACAACCAGTGTCGGGCCAAAGACATCTGCCAGCATCAGTCAATCCGGCACTGCTGAATTCAGTCGTCGTTTGTTGCGAACCCACAATGTCGGCCATGGTCCTCTTGCAAGCCAGGAAGTTGTCCGCGGAACACTCCTTGTGCTTTTGAACTCATTCGCAAGCGGTCGGAGTGGCGTGCGGCCGGTTCTTGCTGAAAAAATCGTTTTTGCCTTAAACTCAAACCAGAAGATCGACGTTCACCTCTGGGGATCGATGGGCCAGAGCGATATGTCCTCCATGTCAGACATCGCTTTGGCACTTTTCGATGACTTTGAGCTTGCCGTCGGAGAGGCGCTTGCACTGATTAATTCAAGCGCGATTTCCACCGCAATGGGCATGCTGGCATTTGCCGATTTCTCAAAGCTGCTAAGGTTGTCAACGCTTGTGGCCGGGCTGAGCATGGAAGGATACGCAGCCAATCCATCCTTTATATCTGACATAGCCTTGCAATCCAAACCTTTTCTAGGCTTGAAAAAGCATGGGCTGGCGCTGCAGAAGTATCTGAAAAATAGCTCTATTAATCACAAAGGTGTCCCAAGAAATTTACAAGACCCGCTTTGCTTTCGGTCGCTTGCGCTTATTCACGGTGCCGCTGATGATAGCTTGTGCTTTGCCAAGCAACAGATCGAACAAGAAGCAAATTCCAGCCAGGGAAATCCGGTCATCTCGGTCGAGCATCAGGCCATGGCGGCAGTTGCAAATTTTGACATGATTACGCTTTGTATGGCCTTGGACATCATGCGTTTGGCGCTTCCACCCGTGGTTACTAGCTCCACTGAACGCGTTGCCAAAATGGTGGATACAACTTGGTCTGGTCTTTGTATTGGATTGGTCGAAGATGATGGGATCGGAGCGCCGGGGTTCAACGGCATTGCGCTGTTTCACAAATCAATCACCGCTGAGGCAAGAATACTCAGCGCCCCAATGGCCCACGAACTTCCAAGTTCAAGTCACTCAAACGGTGTTATGGATCGCGCGTCTCTGGCAGCGCTGAGTGCGCGCCGGGGGCTGGAAATGGCGACGCTGTGCAAATCAATATTTGCGATCGAGCTGATTGTCGCGGCACAAGCCGTGGAACTGCGCGGCACTCATCCATTAGGGCAGGGCACAAAACAGCTTTTCGACTTTGTCAGGCAGGTTATTCCGTTTACGTCGGCAGGGATCGCGCCCCCAAATGCCAAGAAATTGCTACGGCACATGGATGAAAATTCTGATTTCTTAGACACGCTTTTGGATGCAGATACTGATACGCGCCAGAGTTAGCCTTAGTCTCGTGCAAAGCCATATCGCGTGATCGGGTTGCGAACGAGTATCTGGTCGATCACCGCTTCATCCTCCACCCAAGACCTGAATATTGCGATTAGATCAGACATTTTTGGTGGTGTGGTTGCGTATTTGACGAATGGAAAATCTGTCGCCCACAATAATTGCTCGCTGTTTGCCGAAATAAATGCGTCATGAAAAGCGCGCACTGCATCAAATCCATTATCACCATTGCCGCGACGGCAAACAGCAAGTTTGACCCAGATATTGCCTTCTTTGACACGCGCAAGCAAATTCTGGAAATCGGGGTTTGATAGACCCGACGCGACATCAACTCCGCCCATGTGATCCAGCACCACTGGTATTCCGATCTTATCCAGCTTCGGCCAATATTCCGTAAGTCTTGGCAATGGCCCCCAAATTTCCGCGTGCATACCCAGCTCTTTGAGAAGCGGTGCCAATTTCTCTATAAGAACTTCAACAGAAACCGCTCCCGGCATTTTTTGACCATTGGGGAGCAAATTCTCTATGAATCGGAGCCCGACGACTCCGGCCTGTTGGATTTTCTCAAGATCCTGAAGCGAAATGCTTGCGTCAGCCACTGCGATGCCTTTTGCACGGTTACCCATTGTCTTTAGCGATGCCAGAAGCAGTGCCGGGTCACGTCCGTAAGGAGTAGGTTGCACCAAAACAAACCGAGACACGCCCGCGATATCGCCAGTTTCACGCAAACGGCTCAAAGGCGAAAGGGGTGGCTCGTAGGCAGGAACATTCTCAAACGGATATGCCTCAGTGGTTTCAAATACATGAACATGACAATCACATATTGCCTTTGACGGGCGCGCGATGGGTTTATTCGGGTTGATGGTCTTGTCGGAAACTGCGCCTCGTTCATGCAAAGTCCAGTTTTGTCTAGGCTTCTTCATCATTGCTAGCAGCATCTTCTGGATCGACATAGTCAGCGGCGTTGTGCATCCATCCTTTGGCGATAAAGTCCCGCCGCGGAGGTGCAAACACATCAATCAGGGTTGAATGTCCGTGGTCAGTGCCCTCGGTTGTATGAATAATTTCGGGCGGCGTGACTAACAAGCTGTCGGGCGGTGCCGCCAAGTGTTGATCTTCACGCCAGTCATCCGCATTTGGGCCCCACGGTGTACGAAGATGATGAATAAAGGCGCCAGAAATTGCCAAGGATCCTTGCTCGAAATCTTCGTGCGAGTGGGGGGATAGTTTTGTGCGGGCTCGCGGGCCGTGATACTCAACCCAATTGATGCTCATCGTAGAGGTTTGAAAAAACTTCAACCGGGGGTTGCCAACGGGATGAGGGATGTCATCCACCGCATAAACGCGAATACCTTTTTTAGCATTTTCAGATTGGCCAAAAGGTTGCCCGATCGGTTTGACGCGCGGATCAGATTGCGCATGCTCGCTGTCGTTTTGGGACTGATCAAGCAATTGTTTAAGGTCTACTCGCCCAGTTGTTAGTGCAAACACACGCCCTTTGGCGCTAAACGATATCTCGTATTGCCCTTCCGGGATTATCACCAGCGAACGCTGAGGAATATGGGTGGAGCCATCTTTGAAAATAAGGGTGATCGCGACGTCGGACACAACAAGAATGCTTTCGTGGGTACTTTCGATCTTGTGAGAGGAAGATCCATCACTCCTTAGACATTCGACCGAAAAGTTTTGCCCGGAAACGAAAGAGGATTGATTTTCCTCAACGGAAAAGTGGTTAAGACAAGCCGCGCGGTAACTCATGTTTTAGAACCTCAATAGGTGCTTTCATTGGCACGTAAAAACTGACGTTCAAGTTCAAATGTCGGTTGTGAAACGGCATATTCTTTGCCTCCAAGGCGCGTGACCGGATTTGCCAGGGCAGTATTAAAGCTGCCACTTTCTTCATCAAGAAACCCTGCCTGAATATGCATTCCGACAACTTTTCCGAAATTTACATTTACTTCCGTACCAGCCTCGTCACACCTCAAAACAACCGTTTCAATCAACTTGCACTCCAATGAAACTGGGGACCGGGCAACGCGTGGTGGCTTTACGTGAATGCACGATGCCTTTTCAAGCTTTGCGTGGATGAATTCATCTTCCCCTTCAGGAAGTGGAAATGAAGTTATATTCATTTCTTTTACAAGGTCATAGCTGGCCAGATTAAATACAAATTCACCAGTTTGACGTATGTTTTTCAATGTATCTTTCACCGGGCGATCCTCGGGAGTATTGCAGGAGAAAACCAGTACTGGCGGATCATTCGACATAATGTTGAAGTAAGAAAAGGGTGCGAGGTTAGCATTCCCCTCTGCATCAATTGTGCTCATCCAACCGATTGGGCGCGGCGCAATGATGGAGTTAAATATTCCCCTTTTATAGTCCCTCTTTGTGATGTCGATGAATACCGGTTCCGAATTTAGCATCAAAGCCCTCCATTGAAACTTATTATAAGTAGATTGAACTGCGAGTGATCAAACATCGAACTCAAGAGACGCGCGTTCAAAAAATCCACATGATTTTGGGTTGAACCTTATTGGAATTCCAACTAGATCTCAATGCATATATGAGGTCGTTTCATCTACTGGAACATCAATGAATACTGACCTGCATTTATCGTACGCCATGCCTCAGTCTTTCCTGTTCGGGAATACCGCTTTGATGTCAGCCAACTGGTCGCGTGCAGCATTTCGCAGGAAGGTCTGGTCGGATCCAACGATCACAGATGTGACTCCCAGCTCGACAAGCGACAACAAATCTTTTGCTCCGCCCGTCATCGCGCATAGACCAACACCGTTTTCTCTTGCCGACTTGCAGATGGCCTTGGTTGCAGCTTTGACCGGCTCAGATCCGGGATTGGTTTCGCCATAGGCAACGGTCAGGTCACCCCGGCCAATAAACACTCCGTCCAGACCGTCTGTCGCGACAATGGCGTCTATATCTTCAACCGCCTTGGGGTCTTCGATCATAGCGATCACCAGAGCGCGTTCATCTTCTTGCGCGACATGGGTCGCAATTGAGTTCAAACCGAAGTTGCCTGCCCGCGTCGTTGGCGAATAGCCCCGGTTGCCCGCACGATATCGCGCCGCGCCGACAATCTCGGTTGCTTTTTGTACTGAATCCACATGTGGCACTAAAACGCCATCAGCCCCACAGTCCAGCACAGACAGGATTGCCGACGGATCGGCATCGGGAATGCGTACCAAACAGCCCAAACCATGAGCTTTGGAGGCGAGGACAATTCTGTCGACGCTTTCGCGATTTATCGGTGCGTGTTCTTCGTCGATTACTACAAAATCGTACCCAAGAACGCCCAAAACCTCAGCGGGCATAGTATGTGCAATTTTAAGGAAACTTCCGGTCAGGCTTTCACCCGCCAGAAAACGCTTACGAAAAGACATCACGTTGCACTCTCCAACCCGATTGCGATCCCTTGGCCCACGCCAATGCACATCGCATCGAGCGCTGGCCGCCTTTGAGATTCAGTTCAAGCGCCACTGAGGCAGTAATCCGAGCGCCTGACATGCCCAAGGGATGCTTCGCAGCGCAAGGATTACCATCTTTAGATATAGCGTGAGGCAATCTTCGGAAAGATATTTCAGATAGCTCTTTCGACATTTTCTCCTCGTACCTACCGTCATACCAACCAAACATAAAGTTATTTTAGGTTACGACCAGTTACGATGAAACTCAAGAAAAGTCTATAAATTAGGTTATGTAGTTGCTTATCTTTTACCTACCATAAACCAATCGCAGATTAGTCGGGTTACTTTAGCTATTGTGGTTATTTAAATAAACCACAGACTTTGCGTAGAATAAAACACTCCGATTCAAAGGCCATCAAATAGAATAGTCAGCATAATACCTTCTCTACTGCGTAGTCCTTTTTGCCCCTCAAATTTTTGCCACTCAAGTTGTATCCTTCGCAAAGGCGACGGAATCCATGCGATACCTGCTTTTGCACTCAAAGTGAGACTATCCTGGGTGAATTTATCCATATTATTCTCAAATTCATAATCGACCATTGCTTCAATGTAAACGGTCGTATTCGTTAGCTGCGCAATAGGCCACATTTGCAAGTAACTAGTCCGAGCAATCCCTAATCTTTCGGAATTTCCGAAAGGTTCTGTCGAGGGAAGCCCCATACTATTGATACTATCTTCAAAATGATTGGACAAATAATGTATTCCTGTCCTCCAACTACCCCGACCATTAAGTGAGGGGAGCGAGCGGATAAAATCAAGATTCGCGTAAATACGCTCATTCTGAACGGAATTTGATATGACTTGGCGATCAGTGCTCATTGATCGCATTTTCTTATCGCCTTTCCAATCTAGAAATTCAGCTTTTCCTGAAACAGACCAGTGATTGTTCAATACTTTACCGGACTCAAGTCTTATGCCAATGCCATCTCCAATTCTGGAATTATCTGAAAATCTTGGACGACCAATATTTTCCTCAGCGATAAGACTTACACCGAAATATGTAGGTTTGGAGTTGCCGCTTATTCGTCGAGCCAAAATTCCAAAGTCCAACCGTTTCGCGCTTGCATCAAATGAGTCAGCTATTTCAAGGTCGACGTGTCTCGCTGTTGTTTGTAAGAAGAAATCATAGTCCTTATTCTGGCCGATGGATGCGACAGAATTAAATTGCGCTATCGAACTTTCGGATTTGACCGGAACTGATTTTGAAGGCTCCGTTGATGGAGATAAGTTTGACGACATGCGATAACTCATATTACGAGTAAGCAATTCCGCCATAGGAGAATCTAGCGCTAAGCTCCTGCGTAAGCCTGACATTCCAAGGAGCTGACGCCACTGCTCCTGTGACAATAATTCGCTCGCATGTACCTCACGCAAACTATCTGGCGATAAGATTATAAAAATTAATAAAAACAATAATTTATAGATCTTAACCATAATTGAGGGACTTCCTTAAACCGATTCAGCTAAAATATTGGGTTGCGACAAATTGTCGCAAGCAACGTTAACAGGAAATTTACTCAGGTGCGACATTTTGTCGCATCTACAAATAATGGGCCGAACAGAATACGAAGGAGTACTATTTATTGCTTACCGCAACGAACAGGGTATTACAGTAGAGGTAATTGCTAACAGGGTGCACGAGGATATGAATAGCCGTGAGCTGTCAGAGGGTTACGTAAATATGGTGCCGAAGGCCGGACTTTAACACCCTATTATGTCAATAACTT
>CAUZRD010000080.1:0-9227 GCA_963582255.1 Alphaproteobacteria bacterium
GGCTGGGCTCTTTGTAGCCTGACATCAAGACTGCGGCATCCTCAGGAACCTCAGCCTGAATGACTTGGCCGAGTAGGCGGGATACCTTCGCCAGCGATTCAATTTCCCGCAACCCACCCCAAAAGAACAGCTGCATCACCGCAAGGCTTGCCAGAGCTAGCGCCAATATAGATACACGATCCGATGCTGTATAAAAAACAAGCCCTCCCAATCCCATAACTCCAACCGCCGCTAGCCCAACGAGCGGTCCGCAAAGTACCCCCTGAAACGTAATGGCCATCCAAAGAAGCCCAAACGCCATTAACAAATATAACCCCGCTGTCAGACTACGACCACCAAGATTTCGAGACTTAGGGCGCCTATCTAACCAGGCTGAAATTGCTACGGCCAAAGGCGCCGTGGCCGGAAAGATATAGTGCGGTAACTTAGTGGCAACAATCGAAAACACGATAAATATAGGTAGAAACCAAGCCAGAATTAGTACCCTATTCCGTCGTTCCATCCCCGTAAATACATGCCGGATTGCCCCAGGAAAATAGGCTGACCAGGGGATCATACTCAAAAAGATAACAGGGATGTAAACAGGCAAAAATATCAAGAACCCTGCTAGTCCTTGCCCACCATGTCCTTCCATCGGTTGCAGCAGCCGGCCAATAATGTGAACGCCCACACCCTCGCTGAGCAATGCCCCACCCGAAGCAGTGTTCGCCGAAAGAAACCACATTAAGAATCCGCAAAACGCGATAAATCCAGCCGCCACAAGCCAGAAAAACACGGTCCAACCAGGACGTTCGCCGCGAGGAAGAAACACAAATGCCCCTAAGGCCATCCCCCCAATTAACACCGGTCCCACAGGACCTTTGACCAACATTGTTTCCAGACAGCCCAAAGCAAACAACGCCAAAAGACCAAAGGACACGCGTCCCTCCACGAAGACCTTCAGAATCACCCAAACTGCCAGCGTGTACCCCGCCAACAAATAGGCATCCATCATCGCTGCTGCGCCCAAGTAAAGCCCCATTAACCCGGTGGAGGCAATTACCATCGCGGTCTTTCCCACCTCTTCCCCAAACAGCAAAGTACCACTTCTGCCAATCAACCAAGCTGATAGAGCCAACGCCGGAGCCGAAAAGAACCGAGTCGCAAATTCAGTTTCTCCGAAAATTTGGGCCCCCAACCCCATGGCCCAATAGCCAAATGGGGGTTTATGGGCGAATATCTCGCCGTTGAACTTTGGCAACATCAGATTGCCAGCCTCAAACATCTCGATCGCAGTACGCGCGTAGAGCGGTTCGTCCCAGTCCCAGAGCATGGTTGCAGGCATCAAAGCCCAGAGTGCCATCATGAGGCCCGTCAAATACCAAGCCTCAAACCGCGTCACTATCATCCCCCACCTTATTTCTAATCACTGGCTGACTAACGCAGCGGTACATCTTTAGTTTCCTTTAGTAGGAAAAGAGCAGTGCCCGACCACAATTGCGAATAACGAAAAACCCGAGTCATTTAATTGTACAGGTATCACTCATATCTATCATGCCTCGGCAAGCATAGGTCTGGGCTGCGCGATGAAAAGCACCACCCAGTGCTCCATTTTCGTCATCACGTGGTATAATGTTTACAAGCACTAATCGATCCTGAGCAGAACAAAGATAAACTAGATGAAATATGTGAATGATTCTTTTGAGAGCTGGACTGACAAATGGTGCATTTCTCCATTCAATTTCTGTGACGAAGTGCGCTCTAGCCTTAAACTTCCGGACAAAATTCAGATCTGCGACCTCACTTTACGAGAGGGCCGCCAGATCGAAGGCGTGTCGCTTAGTCTTAATGAAGTCATGGCAATCGCAGAAGCTCTGGTCAGCGCTGGCGTTTCCATGCTTCAAATCCATCATGACGAGCCCCGAGAAATGATGGAGATCAAGCGGAATTTTCCACACGTTGAGATCGAGGGATTAATACACCCAACCGCATCACTTAACGTCGACCACTGCAGAGAAGTGGTTGATGAGATCGTCGACCACGGCGCTGATATTGTTGACCTCTCACTTTGTTTTTCCAAGCCGCAGCGCCCACTCTATCAACGCATTGCGGGTCGCGATGTTAGTCCGGAAGAAGCTCTGGAGCTCACCCTAAAATCCGTTGCCTATATCGCATCTACCAAGGCAACCGCAGCAATACTGCTCCCAGATCCAATGCGCATGGAGCTCGATGAGCTCAAGCACATTATCACTCATCTGATTGATGCTGGAGCCGAGATCTTGCGTCTTGATGACGTTGTCGGAATGGGTATCTATCCAGCTTACAAATATCTGTTCACCGAACTTACCACCACATTCCCCAACGCGAGATTTGCCTTCCATGTACATAACGATATCGGCATGGGGGCCGCTTCACTCTATGCGGCACTAGAAGGCGGAGTTGAAATCCTCGATGCTTCGGTCAACGGTCTTGGTGAGCGGGCAGGTATTGGCTCACTTGCTGAAGTCGCGGCCGTGCTACAGATCTGGTACGGGCTCGATGCAGGAATTCATCTCGACCAGATGAAGGAGCTCTCCGAGCTTGTGGCCGATCTTACAAAATATCCGGTTGCAGCCAAGCAGCCTTGCGTTGGTGATCAGGTCTTTTCCGATCTTGTCGAGGTTCACTACCGCCCGCCGCCTGGTGCCGAATGGTGCTACAGCCAGTGGAAACCCGAAATATTTGGCAACCACAAACGGGTCCTGCTAGGACATTATTCTGGTCCATATGCGCTGCGTGCAAAGGCACAAGAACAGGGCGTCAAGATTCCAGAAGAGCGTATTTCAGAGCTTCTAGCCATGGTTCGTTCCCATACTCGCGAGCGTAAACGGCGCATTCACGATGAGGAGTTCATCGCCATGATCGATAGCTTTAAGTGCTAGATATCCTTATTCAGTCGCACCGAAAACCCATCCATAATTTGCAAGGCATATTACTCCGTCCTATAACCTTACATCGGAGCATAAACGTAAAAGCTAGCCCGCCTCCACTCACTTAGAGCGCACCATGTGAGCCAACACGTATCGAAGGAAAACAACCGCAGCAATGCCAATTAACCCGACGCTGGTTAGAGTTTCCGATAGGCCAAAAAGATCGGTGAGGCTACCCAGAAGTAGTGCGCCAAGAGCTGAGGTTCCAAGCCCTACGACCATCCATAGACTCATCACCCGGCCCCGAAAGGCATCATCGACCTGCAATTGAATCGCTGACTGCATGTTGATTCCGACCATCGTACCGCAGAACCCAGTGACACCTACACAAGCAACCGCGAGATACCAGTTATCGATCAGTCCCAGCGCCGATACCGCAAGAAGACCAAGAAAGATAGCAGCATGCGCAATCAGCGGGATACCTTCTGCCCAGCTACTGGCCGAACGCAGTGAGATTGTTAACGCCGCTATCAATGCTCCACCACCGCCCGCCGACAGCATCTGCCCAAGACCTTCGGCACCTCGATTGAACAACCCGTCCGCAATCACTGGAACAATTTCCGCTACTCCCCTGACTGTTAGCGAACTAAGGGCGGTCAGTAACATTGCCTCGCGGATAATTGGATGAAGAGCAGCATGCCGCGCGCCAGCCCAAAGCTCAGCCATGAAATTCTTCACTTCGCCCTTCGAACTATCTCGCTCACGTACCGTCAAAAAGAATATGGCGACAAGATTAGGCAAGAACACAAGCACATTAATGAACATTGTAGTGCCTGTGCCAAGCATCTCAATCATGATACCGCCGATCGCGGGGCCAACCAATCGCGCAACATTAAAATTAGCTGCATGGATTGCCACCGCATTAGGCAGAGCATCAAGATCTACCATGCGTGGCACGATCGTCATACGCACCGAGCGCTCCGCACTGCCAGCAATACCAATTACCAAGGCAACCGCACTCAAACTCCCGATCGTCAACAGATCGCCAGCGTATAAGAAGTAAAGCACAAGAACGGCCATCGTGACGATGCCGTGGCTAACCAACGCTGCTGGACGCAGCTGAATGCGATCCATCAGCACGCCGAATAGCGGGCTCGTTAACACCGTAGGTGCGAATAAGAAAAACGAAAGAAGACCGACCCATGTAGCCGATCCAGTCATCTCCCACCCGACCCAGCCAATCACCACCCGGTTGATCCACTGCCCGTTGACGGAGAATAAGGCACCGCCCTCATACATTCTGAAACTAGGACTTCGAAGTGCGAGAAACCGCATTAGCGCAACCTATAAGGAGCTATAGCATATAAAGGTATTCTATAAATTTCCCCGCACCGCACATGACTACATATCAAGCGGAGTAATCCGAGAATTTTTTGACCAAGAGTAGTCATAGAGACTAACTTATCACAAAAGAACCAACGCTGCAGGCAGACAAAAAGCGCTTGCCCTCGGTGATAGTGTGACGGAAACCCGTGGTCATTCGAAAGCGGCTGGGCCACCGCAACAATTGATCCAAACAATCCGTGTTAAGATCGTGCCTAAATATGCCCAATCATCAAGCTATCAAAAGATAGTAATCTAAATAATTAAGGAACATAAAGACTATTAGAATCTAGTAATTTTAACCACGTAATACCTGATTGTAAGTCAATTCATGCCCCGCATCCCGTTACTAACAGCCGAAACAATGTCACCCGAGCAGCAACGCGTGCATGATTTTGTCAAGAGCCGCTCACGCGACGACCGGGTGGGGGCCCCATACCAGCTGGCGCTACATTGCCCAGACTTCCTTGAAAAGTGGCAACAGGTTGGAGAGCGGTTACGCTATGGGACAAGCCTTCCAAAACGGCTGAGTGAGCTCGCAATTCTCATCACCTCCCGACACTGGAACTGCCAGTACGAGTGGCATGCCCACGAAATCCATGCTCGAAATAGCGGGCTACCAGAAGAGGTAATAGAGGCTGTAAGATCTGGACACCGCCCGGTCTTCACCGACCCGGACGAGGCGGTAATTTATGATTATTGTCGTGAATTACACGAATGTCGCACTGTCACCTCCAAAGTTTATCAACGTGTGCTTAGCCGCTTCGGTACTATGGGCACAGTGGAATTAACCGCATTAGTGGGCCATTACGCCATGATTGCGATGATGCTCAACGCACACGATTACCAACCACCTGCAGGAATGGCATCACCGCTTCCCGCTCTCAGCCGAATATAACAAAGCGGTAGTTAGGCAGAACCCAAATTTATACTTTTAGAATTGACACCATATCGAGCCTCCATAGCCTGATAATCGTCGATCCGGTTTAGCTGGTTGAGCTCAGCGAAAGTCATAAGTTCACTCAGATGTGCTTCCGTGGTTCCATCGCGCTTAAGTACATCTAGCGCGCGGCTTATGCCCGCAGTAGCAGCAAACAGTACCAACGGACCATAGTCTACAACGGCCGCGCCCATTTCCTGCAATTGCGGAATCGGGATAAGGGGGGTCTTCCCACCTTCAACTAGGTTAATCCAGGATGGAGCATCCACTTCATCGATAGTGCGTGCCACATCCTCAACACAGGTTGGTGCCTCAATAAAAATGAGGTCAGCGCCAGCACTTGCATAAAGATTTGCGCGGCGGATTGCATCGTCCATGCCATGAATAGCAATAGAGTCAACCCGAGCAGTAATCACAAAATCTGGATCGCGCCGTGCATCAATCGCAGCTTGGATCTTGTCCAGCATTTCTTCAGGCGTGATGACCTGCTTTCCTGCTAGATGCCCGCAGCGTTTGGGATAAACCTGATCCTCAATATTGACCCCTGCGGCACCAGCAGCCTCGTATTCCCGCACGGTTCGATACGTGTTGAGAGGGTTGCCAAAGCCACAGCCACCGTCCGCCACGACAGGAATATCGACTGTTTTCACTACATTGGCGGCAGCGGCAGTCATTTCGGTAAGTGTAACCAGTCCCATATCAGGCATACCGAGCATCCCGGCCGAGATACCAAAGTCATGAACGAAAGCAAGATCAAAACCAGCTCTTTCAACCATACGAGCCGAGAGCGCATCATAAGCTCCTACCATAACGGCGATTTCCGGTCGGTTGATCAGCTGGCGATACCGCGTGGTCATACGCATGGCTATACTCCTCACCTTTAGTGGTTGTCGTCCGGACTCTAACACAAGCGCCGCCCATAGATTCAAGCTGATAGAATACAACGCAGTTGCAGTTGCTAGAAGCATCTGGTTAAGCAACATGCCAGATCCAAGGAACCATATCCATGAGCAAGAACAAGCGACCAATTATTTTGGTCGAGGATGACCCCTTCCCCCGCATTCTTCAGGTTCTGCTTGATCCGGATGTCGACGAGGAACGGCGGGTGTCATTTGCACACTTGATGGAGCCTGAGCACCCTCAATTCGAAGTCTGGTGCAGTCGGATACAACAACTAGCACGCCACCTCTATCCAGCCGAAGTCAGGATGGTCTCCTCTCAGGAAGAATTGTGGGCTAATTTACACGATGCAAGCGTGGTAATGGTCGAGTCCTTAGCTATTACAGATAAGGAACTTGACCTCGCACCAAATCTAAAAGTCGTACAGAAATACGGCTCAATCACAACAAACATCGATATCTCAGCGTGCAGAGCGCACAAGGTTAAAGTTCTGAAGCTGGTGCGCCGGGTCAATATTGCCTGTGCTGAGCACGCACTTGCGCTAATGTTTTCATTAGCCAAAACGTTGCCCAAGATTGCAGGTTTAATCAGCACTGAGCAACTGGTCTCAGCGGGCTACAGTCCAGCGAGCATTGATAACGCACATACGCCAACATCGGCCTGGGCTGGTATTGTCGGGCTCAGTATGCTGGCCGGAACGACGCTGGGTATACTCGGTATGGGGGAAATTGGACGCCTGCTGGCGCCGCGTGCCGCTGCCCTCGGCATGAGAGTCATCTACTACCAGCGCACACAGCTTAATTCATACCAAGAACGGCACTGCAAAGTGCAATATGCCAGACTAGATGAGCTTCTTGCATCCAGCGACTGGGTCAGCATTCATTTGCCAGAGACCCCTGAAACTCTTGGTTTTATTGGATCAGCTGAACTTACGTGTCTAAAACGCGGCGCCCGTCTCATCAATGTTTCGCGCGCCAGAATTGTTGATCGCAATGCACTAATTTCCGCACTACGATCTGGAAACTTGGGAGGTTTTGGTCTTGATGCTTTATACGAAGAACCAGGGAGCTCAGATGACGAACTCCTTAGTCTAGACAACGTAATACTCACACCGCATATCGCGAGCCAGTTCCGCACCAACAGCATTGCAGATTATGAAGACCTAGTTTGCGGACTTGCCCGCGCACTCAAAGCTTGATCCGCGTAAGCTTCTCGTGAAATAATGCCATCGCATCTACCAAAGAATGTAAAAGTGTTTAGAGAGCCGATCAAAGTGTTCTGCTAGGTACAGGTTTAATCGTTAAATTAAGTACCATATTTCACTGGCTTCATCCCAAAGCCGGTGGGATGAAAATAGGAGCAACTATGTCAGCAACATCACAATGCACAACAGAAGAATCTTTTTCCGTCATTCCCCTAAGCGACGAGATTGGTGCTGAGATTGTTGGGCTTGATCTATCCCTTCAACTAGATGACGTTACTTTTTCTAAGATAGCTGATACGTTTTTCAAACACTCGGTTATTGTATTCCGCGGGCAGAATATCACCGAAGAGCAGCAAATTGCCTTCAGCCGACGCTTTGGCGAGCTTGAAATTCACGTGCTCAAGCAATTCTTACACCCAGAATATCCTGAAATCCTTCGCATTTCGAACGTTGTCGAAAATAGACAGAACATAGGTATCGTAGATGCAGGCCGGTACTGGCATTCAGACCTCTGCTACCGACCAATACCCAGCATGGGATCACTGCTCTATGCAGTTGAAGTCCCGCACGACAACGACGGACATGCTCTGGGCGATACGCTTTTTGCCAACGTTGCATCAGCGTATGATGCCCTGCCTAATGACTTGAAAAATCGTGCAATAGGACAAAAGGCGCTTCACAGCCTAGAGCATACTTTCAACCGCGACCGCACTGACGTCGACGTCAGAACCCAACAGAAGAAAACTCAAGCAGAAGGACCTCTCAACCGCACGACCGTAAGTACGGAACAAAAGAAGTTAGCCGAGGCCATTCACCCGGTAGTCAGAACCCACCCAGTCACCGGACGTAAGTGCCTATATGTGAACGATTCAACGACCGTGAACATATTAGATTTACCCACCGATATTGGCGATCAATTGCTCGATGAGCTGCGTGCCTGCTGCATCCGTGAATCTCACGTTTATCGTCATAAATGGCAAGTTGGCGATCTTATAATGTGGGATAATTGCTCATCGCAACACCAGGCTATTTCTGACTACGAGTTACCTCAACGCCGTCTAATGCACAGAACTACAATAACTGGGACCGTCCCATTTTAATGCGATAGTTCTTAGACGAACTCCTAGCATTCCTGAAACAGGATTCCGTTTCTCAGCGTTGACACCGTAAGCCTATCAATCTTGTTATAGCGCCACGAGCCGGTCATAGACAGCACGCTCGATGCTCATGCCCTCACGCCTCCCGCGTTCACGCTCCCGAAAGCTACGCTCGGATGGTATGCGTATTTCCTCAACACCGGGTTGGCGCGGAGTTGCCTTTATGCGATCGATCAACTTCGAAATGTGTTGCCTATACTGACTAGATGGCAGCAGTAGATCGGGAGAGAACGCGATAAAGAGAAAACCAAAATCCTGGACTTTGCTCCTCGGAAGGGCGGCGCCTGCCAATAGTCCCAAAGATTGCACAATTAATGACAAGCCAAACCCCTTGTAGCCGCCGAAAGGTAGAATCGTTCCAAGTAAGGCCGCTGCAGCATCATCCGTTGGTCCTCCCTGGTCATTCAACGCAACTCCTTCTGGGAGCTTACTCCCCAAGCGTGCGGCCAATACAATCTCACTTCTGGCGATTGCCGATGTACCCATATCGAGGATTAATGGATCAGGATCACGGGGTAACCCGAAGGCGATTGGGTTGGTTCCCAGCTCGGAGACTTTACCACCCAGCGCTGCCACATAAGGCTCACTGCACGCAGTATGAATGCATACGAAACCCGCACGTGATATCATCTCCACATAGCGTGCGCTGCGTCCGCTGAAAAAGCTATTATGGACGCCAACCAAGGCAAAGCCACTACAGCGCGCCTTCTCGATTGTAATATCGACAGCTTGATTCAACGCATAGAGACCAACAT
>CAUZRD010000081.1:0-9023 GCA_963582255.1 Alphaproteobacteria bacterium
AGTCTTCAACCTCCACAAGGATGTTGGTATGGCGGTAACCCTTGGCAAGAAATGTGGTGTCGAAGTCTCCTTGGCAGAGCAGACACTTAGTTTTCTGGGCAAGGCGGTTGAGTTAGGAATGAAAGAGCAAGATTTTTCTTTACTCTATCAAGAGTTTGACAAGATACAGGGGATCCATCTGGATTAGCTCTTCCAAAACTCAAACCGCACTGGATCTACCGTTGCCTCATGGGAGTACACTTTTTATCAAGTCCCCCCGACCCTGATGCAATTGTATACTGATCCTGAGATAACTAGCGAAAGAAAGTCACCAGCGCCCTCACGAGAAGGATGAAATGCATGCCGAAAGCATATTGGATCAGTAGCTACCTTAAAATAATCGATAAGAATAAGGTTGCAGCATATCGCAAACTAGCAATCCCCGCGATCACCTCGTGCGGAGGGCGGTTTCTAGCTCGCGGGTTACCTGAGAAAGCCTACGATCTAGGGATGATAGAACGCGTCGTAATCATCGAATTCGAAAGTGTTGAGGCGGCAATATCAGCACATGACAGCCCTGATTATCAGGCGGCGCTAAAAGCGCTCGACGGCGGTCTCGAACGTGAGATCCGCATCGTTGAGGGCATAGAATAAACAGGGCATCTTTGTTGTATTGTTCACAACATTTGCATTCACCGCCGATGAGCTCTGATGTATAACTGCCTGAAAAATCGAAGAAGGTGAAAGGTGAAATACTTTTACTTTGGATAGCTCTCACCAGACACCTATCGAACCACGCCAATCGCTAAGCCTTAGCGATTAAACCTGTGAGCTAAAGACGCTCACCATAGGCATCAAAAACCTACAACACAGCGAGTTATACGTCGTCTCATCTTGAAGATGTTTGAATGACATCGGCGCCTACCATTATGGAGCACGAACTAACCAATCAGCTAGCCATCCACGCTCGTATCTGGTCGCGCCTGACAGCAACAAATGATGCCGCAACAATAAGGGCTATACCGCCCAGCGCATCAAATGTCGGAATTTCATCGAAGATCAAGAATCCGACCAGCGCAGCTACTACTAACCGAGAGTATTCGACCGTTCCCATGATTGATGCTTCTCCGTGTCGATAGGAGTTAATGAAACACCAGTTTGTGATAGTGCCGCTGAACATGATTAAAACAAAAATTGGCACTGCATCCCATGTAATAGGTTGCCAAGTAAAAATGCTCGGGAAAATGCATAGTGCCGTCAACCCGAGTGCTGGATAGCTCATAATAGTTACGGTTGAGTCGGTTGCAGCAAGTTTCTTCACCACCAGCGCGACGCAAGCATTAGCAAACGCACCAAAGGCGCCAACAAGCGCGGCTTCATTCAGCTCTTCTGCTGCTGGATCAAGCATCACGGCGACGCCAGCAAATCCAATGGCCGCCGCTCCCCATCCTATAAAGCCAACTCGTTCAGCGAAGAGAATAGCAGCCAAGCCAACCAGAAAAATAACCCGGGAGAAAGTAATCGCACTTGCCTCTGCAAGCGGAAGATGTGCAATCGAGTAGAACATGCACATAATGCCTATAAATCCGAGAACAACTCGTAAAATTTGTAGGCCAAACACTTCTGACTTTAAAACCTCACCTCCACTACGCACCATAATCGGCGTAAGCATCACAGCTATACCGAACGAGCGTATCAAAACAATCTGCCATATCGAGTAGGTCTCCGACAGATCCTTTGCCGCAGCCATCATCGCAGCCATAGTGAGACTCGAAAGCACAACCAGCACCGCACCAACGACATTTCCGCCGTAGAGATCTGTATACTTTTCGAGGATGCGCGGGAAGAACCCTGCCGCGTCATAGGAGGCCATAAGCTTTTAGTAGCCTTTAACGCCGGCTAGCAAAAGGTGTGCGTTTTTATATGAGCTAACGTATCAGTAACGCAACAGCACAACAATCAATGCCCCGAGGCACCACTTGGTCTGTGCCCCACAGCGTAAACTAAATTCAGAAAGGTCTGATATTAATATCGCAAAAATTGCACTGACTGGAATGGCCGTGGTGATTGGGTCAGCCTCTTTGGGGGCAGGCGCAGTCTAACACTTTTATCATCTTCATCGAGGGCGCAGCCGAGAGCCTGAAGACAGCCAGCATAGGCGTTATCACTGGCGTTAGTTCGGCCGGTCAAAACATTGTTCATGGCGCCAGCCAAGCAGCAGTAGGCACAGCCAAGAGTGTCGGCGAAGTCAGCAATGGTGTGGTCAGAGGCGCTAAATGCGTAATAACGCCTAGCAGAAGTTGCTAATATTACAGCAAGACAATGCCACTTGGATTTTGGTTAGCTTAATACTTAAAAAACATCTTGGAGAAATTTTTTTGCTCCAAGGTATAGCCCCTCCAAAGACAATACGATTGTCAGTACGCTTGGAATGGCTCGGTGATCTAAAATTCAACCGGCGTCTCATCCCGGCACTCTAGAACTGGAACATCACTGACATTTATTGCGCAGATGTTCCTCTACATGGCGTTGGGAATTGTACCCCTTTTAATCATTGAGTCGCCATTCAAGACACCAACCATAACTTTCCTACTATTGGGACGGCTAATAAACATTAGCACTGATGTGCCCATGATGACGAATATCTTGATGCGTTGACTAAGCTAGGGCCCAGCCGCCAAGACCATATATTGGCCTCGGCGGTGCGTAAAAATCAATGTGTACATGGGCTAAAAGTAACCGCGTTTTTTGGTTAGTCCATGAATTCTCCTGCGTCCAGCCCCATCAAACTAAGTGCATTCAACCCACATATTTTTTCGCGGTCGTCCTCACTTAACCCGGAGACCTGATAGACATGCTCAACCGGGTCATACTCGCCCATGTCGAATGGATAGTCAGTGCCAATCAACACGTGGGCCGAACCATATTGGTTTATCAGATTAGTAAGCTGTTCTATAGAAAACACGATCGAGTCAAAATAGAATTTTTTTAGATAAGTCGATGGTCTTTGATGAATGTGTTGGCGGCAATCTGACCGCGCGCCATAAGCGTGGTCCATTCGTGCTGAATAATGCGAAGCAAACGCCCCGCCGTGGGCAAGATAGAATTTGAGCTTGGGGAACCGCTCCATGACCCCGTCGAAGATCAAATAATGCATAGCCACCGTAGTATCGAGCGGATTACCAATGATATTTTTGAAGTGATGTGGCGACAGACGATCACTCACGAAGGAATTAGGGTGGATAAATATGACAATATCAAGATCCTGGCATGCAGCCCAGAACGGATCAAGGCGGGGCGTAGAGAGCTCCTCGTTACGAACCCTAGCACCTATCTGAATGCCGCGAAAACCCAGTTCATTAACGCAGCGCTTCAGTTCTTTTATAGCCAACTCGGTATCTTGCAATGGAACCGTGCCAAGACCAACAAACCGCTTGGGATCATCCTTGGTCATCGAAACTATGCCGTCATTGATGACCTGGCTCGATTCAAGACCAAGACTTGGATCGACGGTGTAGTAAAACTGGCTCGGAGAGCAGGAAACGGCCATCACGTCAACCATCATCTTGTCCATATCAATCAGGCGCTGTTCTACTCCGGTCAAATGTGCTTTCCGATCCTCATCTTGCTTCTTGCGAACCTTCTGCGTAACCGCATCAGGAGCACGGTCGCCTGGATGAGTAATATCGAGAAGGTATGGTTTGACTAGCTCATCGGCAGCCGGAATACGCATATGTCCGTGCAAATCGACAGTCACCGTCTTTGGGCGCGGCTTAACCCCGGCGAGATGATCTCTTCCCGCCGAAGATCCATAGGGTCGCAATGGAATATCGTAATCTGCCATGGATAATTTCCTTGTTTACGACAACATGTCGCGGCCTGAGAGCCGCTAAATCTTGCCTGTGTTATCTTCTTGTTCAAGTATAAATTGCGCCAAGCAATAGCTTGGCATATTTTTTGGTAAGCAATCCTTCAATACCGACATTTGGAGAACTCTGGCAACTAGGCCACTATGTTTACTGGCATCATGCTCTGAAGAAAGGGAGGATGTGAGTCAATCACTCGGGTTACTAAAGGGGGTAAGGGTACTCGAACTCGCCCAACGCGTTTGCGGACCGTATTGCGGCAAAATTCTTGCCCATATGGGCGCAGAAGTAATCAAGATTGAACCCCCACATGGCGACGAAACCAGGCGGCGCGGACCTTATCCAGGCCACATTTCTCATCTCGAAAAAAGTGGCCTATTTCTCTGGCTTAATGCCAACAAATATGGCGTTACCCTAGACTTGGATAACGCCGAGGACCAAAAGCATTTCAAACAGCTCGCGGCTAGCGCCGACATAGTTATTGATAGCAATATCGAAGGTGAGCTGAGCAACCGTGGGTTGGGCTACGAAATGTTGCACATGCTTAACCCAGGTCTAATTTTGTCCTCCATTTCAGGATTTGGAAACTGGGGGCCGTATGCCGGGTACAAAGCAACAGATCTGACTTTGTTCCATATGAGCGGCAATGCTCATAGTCTGCTCGGCCCGGTGGATATGCCAGAAGAGGAACCGCCAATACGAGCCGGCGGCCATCAAGCCGATTTAGTGGTAGGCATGGCGGCGACTACCGCGATACAGGCAGCTCTCCTGCGAAAGAGCACAACAGGTGCTGGGTGCCAAATCCATATTTCAGCTTTTGAAGCTATGGTCACTCAACTGATCAGTGGCTTGGCAAATTGTGCTTACGGACAGTCCGCACCACCCAGAAACAATAGGCATGTAAAGGAAGCAGCAATCGGCGGCATGGTGACTGCAATTGGCGGTATCCTCCCCTGCCATGATGGCTATATAGCCATTTCACCTCGCGAAGATGATCAATGGGCTCGCTGGCTGGAAGTGATGGACAAGCCGTCATGGGCCTTTGATGAACGTTTTTTGACTCGCCAGGCAAGACAGAAAAATGCTCCCGCATTGTGGGGCCATTTGAGTGAGTGGAGCTATCAGTATTCCAAACACGACATCGCCATGTGGGGACAGAATCTTAGAATTCCATGCTTTCCAGTAAATACGGTCAAAGATCTATTGCAAGATGAACATCTCGCTGCGCGTCGATTTTTTGTCGAGATTGATCATCCAAAAGCCGGACGACTAACCTATCCCGGAGCCCCATATTCATTCTCAAACACGCCTCTGTCGCTCACAGAAAGGCCAGCACCACTTATCGGGCAACACAATGATATTTATCTAACAAAAACACCCAAGGCGACGCTCAAGACCAGCAACGGCGCGCAGAGCAACCATTCCCAAAGGCCGCTTGAGGGTATACGCGTCCTTGACCTTAGCTGGATAATTGCTGGTCCAACCGCCACACGTATCTTAGCCATGATGGGAGCTGAGGTGATTAAGCTAGGTAGCGCTCGCCGTCCTGATCCTTCCACCGGAAGCGCTCCTTTTCAGGCTTACAACCAATCAAAGCTCTACGCTGCTCTTAATATTTCAACACAACAAGGTTTAGACTTAGCCAAGCAACTGGCTTCCAAATGCGATGTTGTTGTTGAAAATTTTGCCGCGGGTGTCATCGAGCGTCTCGGTTTGGGATATGATGCTCTACAGGCCGTTAATCGCGATGTGATCATGGTGTCATCATCAGGAACCGGACATACCGGTCCTCACAAGGATTACGTGGCCTACGGCAGCTTGTTGCAGCACTACACCGGATGGAACTCTATTTCCGGACACCCCAATCGAGAGCCGATTAAAGGGGGCTTGTGGGCTGATCCCTGGGTCGGCATGGAATTGGCAATGATCACGCTAGCAGCGCTCAATCACAAAGCAATCACAGGCGCTGGACAATATATAGATATGTCGATGGCTGAAGCACTTAGCGCCAGCATCGGCGAAGCAATTCTGAGCTACCAAATGAACGGCAGCGCGCCAAAACCAAATGGTAATTCAGATGAATGGAATGCGCCGCACGATGTTTATCCTTGTGATGGTGACGATTGCTGGATTGCCATTGCGGTAACCAACAACGCCGAGTGGCAAGCCCTATGTCAGGTGATTCAGCGGCCAGATTTAGCCGCCGATGCGAGATTTATAACTGCAGCTGGACGCAAATCTCACGATGATGAACTACAAACCGCCATCGCTGCTTGGACACAATGCCGTAGCGATTATACCGCCATGCATCTTCTGCAGGCAGCCGGAGTACCAGCCGCGCCATCGTTAGATATAGCCCGAGTATATCTCGACAGCCAATTACGCGATGGGGGGTACCTCAAAAGCCTGCAAACCCACGATGGCGAAAATCGTATGCTACCAAGCTTACCGTGGCGATATTGTGAAATTGAGGGGCCATTGATAACCGCCGCCCCGGTTTTAGGGCAACACAATGACTACGTGTACCGAGAATTGCTGGGGCTTTCCCAAGCAGAAATCACCCGTCTGACCGACGAACAAATCCTATTCTAAACCGGAGTCTCTACCAATATGCCAAACATACTATACGACAAGCATCAATACATTGCCACAATCACTATCAACAATCCGGATAATGGCAACATTCTAGACATAAATACCTCCAAAGAGATCAGTAAAGTCTGGAAAGAAGTATGGGAGGACCGCGATGTCCGCGCCATAATTTTAACCGGTACGGGCGATCGGCATTTTTGCGCGGGACACAACTTGGCAATACCGCCTGAAATGACGGCTGAAGAATGGGAGAGAGCCCGAGCTGAGAGTGTTTTCTGGCCGATGGAAGGGAGTGTAAACGGTGCAAAAATAGGTGCTGATGGGCGGCTTGGGGATCATTATCCACAAATTTGGAAGCCTGTAATTGGCGCCATAAACGGTTGGGCTGCAGGCGCTGGATTTTATATCATGCTGACTTCAACTGATATCCGCATTGCCTCCCACGAGCACGCGCGCTTCAAATTTGCATTGCTCAGTCAGGGATGGGTTGGTGGCGGCCCTGGCGCAACATATCTTGCTAGGCAAATTTCATATGCCGAC
Organism: Alphaproteobacteria bacterium; assembly: GCA_963582255.1. Taxonomy (GTDB): domain Bacteria; phylum Pseudomonadota; class Alphaproteobacteria; order Rhizobiales; family TMED25; genus CAUZRD01. Next base: position 6,978 of record CAUZRD010000081.1, read on the forward strand.
ACTATGCGAGTGTTGCTTTCCGACAATCCGTTTGACGCCGATGAGGCTTTACGCATGAACCTGATCAACGAGGTGGTCCCGCATGACAAGTTATTAGCTCGAGCTGGGGAAATAGCCTCTCAGATTGCCGCGATGCCACCATTAGCTGTCCGAATGATGAAAGAATTTGTCATTCGTTTCCGCGACACTCCAGTTACCGAAGCATGGCGTGTTCAAACCTTGATGAACACACTACTCACTCAATTAACAACGGATGGAGACGAAGGCCGTAAAGCATTCATGGAAAAGCGTCCTCCCGAATTTACCGGGGGCATTAGGCAAAAAGGTGAGCCCTACCCCGATCTCCTCGAGGAGGAATGGGAGAGGATGAAGGCTGTACGTCAGGAACTGTTCGGCTAAACAGAACTTAGCAATCCCCTACTAAACTGACCTATAAAAAAAGTGTTAGCTCTCAGCAAAAAAAGGCAGCGGCGCGAAGGGATTTGCCTGCTCATAGGCACGAGCAACACGCAAGAGCAGTGCGTCTTCAAAATGGCGGCCTACCAACTGAAATGCAACAGGAAGACCTCTACTACCCAAACCACAAGGAACGCTACAGGCTGGCTGCATTGTCAAATTGAACGGATAGGTAAAAGGTGACCAGTCTATCCATTCAGTCATATTGCGTGAATCCGGAAAATTTTGCCCCACCTTAATAGCTTCTAATGGCATCTGCGGAGTTAGAAGCAAATCATAGCTCTCGTGAAAGCGGGCCATGCGGGTGCCCAGTTCGATGCGTTGAACATTCGCGTCGATTACATCCTCAGAACTGTAGCTACCACCCTTTTGGGCAATGGAAAGCAACCCATTATCCATCAACTCTCTTTTCTCCTCGGGAATCTGTGCCACGAGCCAGGCGTCCGCTGTCGCCCACAAAACCTCAATTATCGGCTGCGGTGATGGAATATTAGGATCGGCCTCCTCAACGATTGCACCGAGATCAGCGAGGGCACCAGCAGCTCGTTCAACCGCCGTGGCAACATCATCATCGCACCATCCATGGGGCCCAAGCGTGCGACTATACGCAATGCGCACACCGTCAATACTCCCATCGAGTTTTTCAAGATAGTCGACGTGCTGGGCAGAAGCAGGAGCTGCCATAAAGTCGCGATGATCAGGCTGGGCAAGTACATTCAACATCGCAGCGGCATCTTTCACACATCGAGTAATAGGTCCCATACTCATCAGTGTGCCTATATGCGCAGGTAAAGGATAATGAGGAACAAGACCAAAAGTAGGTTTATGGCCAAATACTCCGGTAAAAGCGGCCGGAATGCGGATAGAGCCGGCAGCATCGGATCCTTGATGTAACGGCCCCATGAATGCAGCAGCAGCAGCAGCAGCGCCGCCGGACGAGCCGCCTGGTGTGCAATCATAATCCCAAGGATTACGAGTAACTCCAGTGAGAGGACTATCCGTCACTCCCTTCCATCCAAATTCGGGTGTTGTTGTCTTTCCCACCAGCACCGCGCCGGATTCGCGCAGCCGTGCTGTCGCCGGAGCATCCTCATCCCACGGCCCTGAATTATCAGTGGTACGTGAGCCGCGCAAAGTTGGCCAGCCCTTCGTCAAAGTAAGATCCTTGATTGTAACGGGAACCCCATCAATAGGACTGAGCGGTTGGCCACGTAGCCAACGTTCCTCTGCACTACCAGCCATAGCCATAGTCGCGTCCTCATCAAAATAGCAGATGCAATTGAGCGCACCGTTGTGACGGCTAATTTGATCAAGAACGGCTCGCGTCGCCTCAATTGGAGAGATCTGTTTCGACCCGTAAAGATTTGCTAGCTCTAATGCCGTAAGCTTTAAAATTTCATCGCTAATCATCGCTCACCCCGGGTTTAATCTCAACTAAGGACCGTTGAATAACATTCACAACTGGATGCGACTACTTTGTCTATGATAAATAGCTGCACATTTATCCCAATTCATAAAAATGACCCCACTAAAATTAAAACTCATTACGATGACAAATCTCATATGATTTATGATGATATTTTTACAAAA
>CAUZRD010000082.1:0-8918 GCA_963582255.1 Alphaproteobacteria bacterium
TTGTGATAAGCCGTTCGGTAAAGTGGCATCGAGCCATTCAAATAAAGAACGGTCACCCAATATGCCGTGTTTAACGAGTTCTGCATAGCCGGCGCGGAATTCACGCGGCGGCAATGTGGCTAAGCTGGTGGTATCGGCAATTACCTGGACTGGTTGATGGAAGGCGCCCGCGAGGTTCTTGCCATGTCGAGTGTTGATTCCGGTTTTCCCTCCCACAGAAGAATCGACCTGTGCTAGCAATGTTGTTGGCATCTGCACAAAATTAACCCCGCGATGGATCGTCGCGGCAGCAAAGCCAGCCAAATCGCCAATAACACCGCCGCCAAAAGCAATTAATGTATCTCGGCGTTCAAAATTGTTATCAAGCAACGCATTGATCACGATACCAAGGTGATGGAGAGATTTTGTTGCCTCGCCCGGCGCAACGATGATTGGCGTTACGGAAATGCCAGATGCGCCTAAGCTTGCTGTCAGTCTATCCAGATGGAGATGGGCAACATTCTCGTCTGTGATGACAGCGACCCGGGGCCGGGAGAGATGTGCGGCAATTAGCGGGCCGGCGGAAGCGATTAACCCGGGCCCGATGTCGATATTGTATGAGCGTTCACCCAATCCGACGGTCAGGCGCCGCGTTTCATCGTGTTCTGTATTATTCATTGGATTGATGGTCATATTCGGTCAGGCGGGTGATGATTTCATTCACAATCAACTCATGAGGAATGTCACGGCTCTCAATCATGATATTGGCATTAGCATAAATGGGATAACGCTCCTCGATAAGATGTTTCATCACCACTTCTGGTTTAGATTTCAACAATGGGCGGTTCGAGCGGTGACTGACGCGTTTCAACAACAATGCAAGTTCTCCCCGTAGCCATATAGAAATGCAGGTGTTTAGGATCAGGTGTCTGGTGACTTGATCGATGAATGCGCCGCCACCAGTTGCCAGAACGCATTGCTTTCCGGTGGCGAGACGGGCGATGACTTTACGTTCTCCATCGCGAAAATGTTGTTCACCATGACTTTCAAAAATGTCTGATATGGTCATACCTGCAGCGAATTCAATCTCTTGATCGGCATCAAAAAACGGCAGAGAAAGTGCTGATGCAAGGCGTCGGCCGACCGTGGTTTTTCCGGAGCCCATCAAGCCAACCATAACGACAGAGCGTCCTTGGAGTGTCTCTATAACTTGCGCCTGGCGAGTGGTTTGCAGTTTTCTGATGTGATGTGGTCGTGTGGACATTTGTTCTGGTTAGCGCGACATCGCACCGACGACAAGTATGGCGAGTGTTTTCTCATTTGCAGAATTATCTTAGATGCGTCACATTTCCGATGGCATATTCAAATTAACATTAAGCAAACTTGGGCGGATTCTTGCTATTTGTTTTAAGACTTTTGAACACACTGATTATTTTTGCGGTCGTTGTCTTGGGCTCTGCGCTAGCTTTGGTTACGTTTATGAAGCTAGGCAAAGGGGAAATCGCCTATACTATTCTGTAGGATCGGCTGAGGATGTTTCGTGATTAATAATTTTACTCGCATAGCATGTGTTGCGATGTGTTTTTTGTGGTTGATGCCATGTATGGATGCACCTGCGCAGGAGCCATCAACCTCGCTTTTGCCGTTGTTTTTACCCCAGCCGCGAGTGCAAACAGCGCCACTGCTATCAGGAGTTCCCGACTCACAGGTGTTATCTCAAAGGGCGCCGCAAGCTTTGCTACAATCCGGGTCGGAGCTCGGCACACGGGGAGCCATTCCGGCAGGTAGTCTTGGCCAAATTTCGCAATCAGCGCTTGGAGCCGTTACCGGTGATGGGCATGTGAAGATATTGCGGCAGATAAGGGCTTCTTTGCCCTCAGCTGTGTTGCAGCGGGTAATCCATAAATTATTGATTGACCAAGCATTTGTCCGAACGTCGAATCAAATGGAGAGGGCCAGAGCGCTTTATGCACTTGGATATGCTGCCGATGCGGCTGGAGCGGTGGTTGAAGGGTTTGCCAAGGATGTGGCCGAGCGCGCGCTATCAGCTAGCTTGCTGCTCGCGGTAAGGCAGAATGAGCAGGCATGCGCGTGGGCCGATGGTAAGGCCCTACCCAAGGACGCAGCACCCGAGCCGATATTTGAACTTCTTGAAATTCTGGCGTTTTGTAAACTTGAGCAAGGATCTAGAGATGCGGCATTTCTGGTCTCTGATCTGTTGAGTGAGCTGGGCGGGAGTGATGCTCTCTTCTTCGCTGCGCTGAAACTCGCTGCTGACGGGTTGGGCGCACTTCCCGAGAGCGCTAAGATAAATAGAGTGCGGCCCATTCATATGGCGCTGTTGCGCCGCGCCGGCTTTTCGATTGATATAAATATGGTGGATATCCTTGATCCAGCCCTACTCGCCGTGGTCGCGCAGATGAGTGAGGTTGGACAGGAGGTTCGCATCGCTGCTACTGAGAGGGCAGTAAGTCTTGGTCTGCTGCCCGCAAAATTATTGATTTCGCTTTACGAGACAACAGCGCGCGATGAGAGTTTGCTGACGCAGGTCGCTGCCGGTGTTGCTCCTGACGGGCCTCTTACGCGGGCACATTTGTTTGCGCTGATTGCGGAAGCAGCCACACCACAAGACAGACTCCGATTTATTTTAAACCTCTATGAACAAGCCCATCAAGCAGGGGTCGCTAGTGCGGTTGCCGAGGCTATTGGGGAAGATGCGGCGGGTGTGACCCCAGATCAGATGATCCGTTCAGCTGCACCTTTGATGGTTGAAATATTGGTGCGCGCAGATAGGTCACGTGCGGCCCTCTCCTGGATCAACCTAGTAGAGTTTCCGGGAGCTAGCGGTGCGGAAGAGATTTCAAGCTTCGCTGTCCATCGAATGCACGCATTAGTCTCGCTATCAGATCCAAGACTTGGAGTCGGCGTAACTGCTGTAGCGCTTGGGACGGATGCTAGAAGTGGCAAGCTTTCCAAAAGTATACAAGCATTTGTCGCCCGCGAGGTAGTGCTTGCAAAAGCGCTTGGCGATTCGGTTTCCTCGGTTTTAGGGGGAGGCTCCAGCGGACTTCAGCCCCCTGCTCCGTCTGTAGGTGCGGGCTCTAATGTTATGGCCGCCATCGTGCCGATGGCAGGGCAGAATATCGGTGGGATGGATAACCAAATTATTGCTGCCGCTGCATCGGCTCTTGTCCGCAATGGTTTTGATGTTGAGGCGCGTTTAATGAGTGTCGATGCACTCGTGTCTTTGAGTGGTAAATAAAGCCGTAATTTTTTAAAGCGGTGTGGGATACATCGGAGATGTCAGAAAAATATTTGATTGAAGCATTTATTGAGATGATGGCGGTAGAACGTGCTGCTGCAGCCAATACACTTGGCGCCTATGAGCGTGATCTTGCCGACTATAACGAGCATTTGTCCGGTCGTGGGCGGGGTTTTGAAATCGCGGATGAAGCTGACATTCGCCTATGGATTGGGGGAATGGGGCGCGCCGGCGTAAAAGCTTCAACCGTGGCACGCCGGCTGTCGGCTATCCGGCAGTTTCATAAGTTTCTCTTGGCTGAGGGTATTCGGGGGGACAATCCATCAGGCTCTATCGAAACTCCAAGACTGGGCCGCCCATTGCCGAAAGTTATGAGCGAACGAGAGGTGGACCTGCTTTTGGCACTCGCTCATGAAGAATACTCCAAGTCCAAAAGTTATGGTGCGCGAGTTCGTGCTGCAAGGCTTATCTGCCTGCTTGAGATTCTCTACGCGGCAGGCCTGAGGGTCAGCGAGCTGGTCACGCTGCCTTTGAGCACCGTCTCAGCTGGTGAGACGGTATTACACATTACTGGCAAGGGAGGGCGAGAGCGTATTGTGCCACTCACCGGGGCAGCGAGCGGGGCGATTTCGGTTTATTTATCGGTTTTGGAGGAAGAAAAAAAACGCAAACCCAAACGTTGGCTCTTTGCCTCTTCATCGGTTGATGGCCACCTTACTCGTCAGCGATTTGCCCAGGACCTCAAGGCGCTTGCTGGGCGTGCCGGTCTTGACCAAGCCAAAGTTTCACCGCATGTGTTGCGCCATGCATTCGCCAGTCATCTCCTGGCCCATGGAGCTGATTTAAGGGCAGTTCAACAGATGCTAGGCCATGCGGACATCTCGACTACGCAAATCTACACCCATGTGCTGGCAGATCGGCTGAAACAGGTGGTTTTGCAAAGCCACCCGCTTTCTAGGGCTCCGGCGGTCAAACGACAAACACTAGGTTGACTTAACTATATAGACAGTTTCAAACGGCACCTAGCCGATTATTACGTCATGAGCATAATGCGCACATATCTAGATTTTGAAAAAACAATTGCTGAAATTGAAGATAAGATTACGGAACTCCGTGAGCTTGCTGGAGATGGCAATGAAATGCAGATTGAGGGTAATCTTAAGCAATTGGAGAAAAAGGCATCTGGTGCGCTGAAAGAGCTTTATTCCTCACTAACGCCTTGGCAGAAAACGCAAGTAGCTAGACATCCAGATAGGCCGCATTTTTTTGATTATGCCAAAGTCCTATTTGACGATTTTATCCCTATGGCTGGTGATAGGAAATTCGCAGATGATAACGCTATTATTGGTGGTCCGGCAAGGTTTCGCAGTCGGACAGTCATGGCAATTGGTCATGAAAAAGGTTCGACTACCGAGGCGCGGCTGAAACATAATTTCGGGATGGCACGCCCGGAAGGTTATCGTAAGGCAGCGCGCCTTATGGAGACAGCAAACCGGTTTTCTTTGCCTCTGATATCGATTGTTGATACCGCGGGGGCTTATCCTGGGATTGGTGCTGAGCAGCGCGGGCAGGCTGAGGCAATTGCCAGGTGCACGCAGACATGCCTCAATGCTGAGGTGCCGTTCGTTTCAGTTATTATCGGCGAGGGAGGATCTGGTGGAGCTATTGCGATTGCAAGCGCTAATACCGTGCTTATGCTGGAGCATGCCATCTATGCCGTTGCTTCTCCGGAGGCCTCTGCCTCTATTCTATGGCGTGATGCAGCGCGTGCGAAGGATGCGGCGGATACTATGAAAATTACCGCTCAGGATTTGCTTAACTTTGGTGTTATAGACACCATTGTAAGTGAGCCGGTTGGCGGTGCACATCGTGACCCGATGCAAGCAGTTATTGATACCGGTAATGCCATTGAAGCGGCACTACAGTCGATGGAAACTCGATCCAGTGATGAGCTTAAGAAACAACGGCAGGAGAGGTTTATTGGAATTGGCCGGGGGCTTTGAGCCGCAGAGCGCAGTCTGACGGTCAATGTATTTGCTGCAAAGGAATGGCCAAATTGTATTGCAGAAGATCCGCATTGATAGGTGAATACTATAATAGGATTTGTGGATGAACAGGCTAATGGGCTTGATTTTAAACGCAGTGATGATGTTGGGCATGGTGGGCTGCTCGACCGAAGATATTGGGCGAGTTGGTCAGCTGACTGATGCAGCAAATAGTGGATTTGAAGATATTGGGCGAGTTGGTCAGCTGACTGATGCAGCAAATCGAGAACTTTTAGCCAAGGGTATGCGGACAGATGCGCCAATTTTTATGCGCATATTCAAAAATGAAGCCGAGCTTGAGGTTTGGAAAGATATTGGCGGTGGCACATACGCCCTATTCAAAACTTTTCCGATTTGTGCTTGGTCGGGAAATTTGGGGCCGAAGCAACGCGAGGGCGACCGCCAGGCACCCGAAGGGTTTTATGTGGTTGCTCCAGCGCAACTCAATCCGCGCTCTAAATTCTATCTGTCGTTTAATCTGGGTTATCCAAACGCCTATGATAGATCATATGGCCGGACCGGTTCTGCTCTGATGGTACATGGAGATTGCTCATCGCGCGGCTGCTATGCGATGACAAATCCGCAGATAGAGGAAATATATGCGCTTGCCGTTGAAGCCTTCCGGGGTGGCCAGGGGCAATTTAATGTCCATGCATTTCCGTTCCGTATGCATGAGATCAATATGACCAAGCATTCATCACATAGATGGATTGATTACTGGCGTAATCTGAAACAGGGCTATGATCTATTTGAGAGTTCATACAGGGTACCATCTGTTAGTGTGCGAAACCGGCGCTATGAATTCACGCTGGGCGATCGCTAGGTTGTCGAGATAGCCTCCTAGGTAGGTGACTTCAAGGTGGCCTGTTCGGCTAACTAAGTTTATCGCTGCGCTAGTGTGGCAAGACATATGTGAAACAATTCACGGTTGGTCTCAATGTGTTTGGGGTGCAACCGTTAAGCTGTCGATTTGCCACCTTTCAAATAGTCTGCTCGTATGTCACCTGTAGCGATGGTTTCGCAAACTGGTTTTAGAGTCTCCGGTGCTCTGGTTGCTGTTATTGGGCCTTTAAGCGTGGGTAAAGATATCCTGATAGATTTTCCTGCCAGCACTGTGATCGAGGGTCTGTGCCGACGGTTATCTCGGGTGCACTTTATATTTGAGATCGCACCACGCGAGCTTGCAGATGTCGCAAAAGCAATAATGAGTGTTCTTTCTACCTATGTTCCCGTGGATAGCTAAAAATACGGAACTTTTAAGATGGAAAAGTCAGATCTAACTACCCCGACAAGCGGTGACCGATCAAGCGATGAAGACGGCATTGGATGGGTGCTTAACTATGACGGTGCAGCGAGTCCTGAGCGCCTGGTTCTAGAGGGTGCTTATACGCGGTTGGAGCCGCTTTCGTTGGCGCTCCACGGTGATGATTTGTGGGCCAGGACGCAAGAAGTCGGGGCTGATAGAACGTGGAGTTTTCTGCCCTACGGACCGTTTGCTAATCGCCATGATTTTGATGGCCACATCCAGGAATATTGGGCTAGGGACGATCCAATGGCGTTTGCGGTCATCGATAAGAAGGATGGGATTGTCAGGGGCGTTTTAGCTCTTGCAAGCATTGTTCCCGATATGGGCGTGATCGAAATTGGTCATGTCTGGTTTGCGCCCTCTTTACAGCGTACTCGTGTGGCAACAGAGGCTATTTATCTGCAAATGCATCGTTCGTTTGATGTTCTTGGGTATAGGAGGGTTGAATGGAAGTGCAATGCTCTAAATCAGAATTCATGCCGAGCGGCGGAGAGGTTAGGATTTGTCTATGAGGGGTGTTTTCGTCAGCACAAGGTTTGGAAAGGACGCAATAGAGATACCGCATGGTATTCGATTTTGGACTGTGACTGGCCGGCGGTGCAGAGTGGATTTAAACGCTGGTTTGAACCGGATAATTTTGATGTGAATGGGAAACAGCGCGCGCGTCTCGATACATCGGGCTCGGGAGGAGCCTACGAGGACTTTGAGCTTGCCGGATGACCTGTAGTTGGCGTCAACGGCCGTAATATTACAAGTACTGCAAGAATGACGAAGAAGAGCGCAAGGGTGAGCGGGAGACCAATAGGGCCAGTCTGGTCCATTACCGTTCCTGTCGATGAAGGGCCGATGATACCGCCAATCCCCCACATGAAGGAAAATGCAGCATTTCCGGCAAGCAAAAAAGAGCCGGTATATTTTGTGCCTAACTCTGCTAAGGCAACAGTGTAGATTCCATATCCCGCCCCCCCCCAGACGAACAAAATTGGCCAGAGCCAAACACCTGAACCCGCCACCGGTAATAGAAGTGATCCAGTGATAACAATTAGAATAAGGCTGATGATGAGGATGCGGCGTGGCATCATGTCGGCCATAATCCCGATGGGTATTTGGGAAAATACATTGCCCGCGATCATGGTGCCGATCGCAATTGCGGCCAGTTGTTCATCAAGGCCAAGCCGTAGAGCATAGATTGGCATCAAAGAAAGTGTTGTTTGATCGAATAGGGCAACCATCCCGGCGCATACCAACAATACGGGTGTGGTGCGGGTAAAAAATACAATACTTACGGTTTTGGTGTCTGGAAATTCTGGCAGGTAGTTGCGTGCCCAATAGAATACGCCGGCGGCGGCGCATGTGCCGATGATGCTAACTGCAAAGGGGATCGCGCTATGGGATCCGGCTACGGCTACAATTGCCGGTCCAAGTGCAAATCCAGCTGAAATAACAGTGACATATAGCCCCATGATCCGGCCGCGATGTTTTTGAGGCGCGAGTTGATTGATCCAGGTCTCACTGATGACGAATAGGATATTGACTGCTGCGCCAAGAGCAAGACGGATCGGAAACCACCACATATAATCATTTACCAAATATAGCAGGCCAAGTAGAAATGCGGTTGCGAGCGCACCGGAAATGGCAAACCAGACAGCATCCATTTTTGCGGCGGTTCGTGTGATCAGTGGAGCAGAAAACAGGAAGCCCAGCGCTAGCATTGCCGAATTAAGTCCGATGAAGGTTTCTGACTTACCTGCCTGATCGAGAATGAATGCGAGAAGTGGATAGGATATCCCGAGTGTGATCGCGAATATTGCAACCGCGACGATGGCCGCAACGATTCCAGGATGCATCGATTGTCTCCTGCAGGTGAGTGATACTTTGCTATTTGAACTGCTGACCTGAGGCAACCGCGTTCTTGATTGGGGAAAGTAAGTTGCGTTCATGCCGGTATAAACCAGAAAGATGAGTTGCCCCCCTTTGGTTCATTAGCTTCCGGCTTGGATGGCCGAACAGTTAGGCGCCATCGACGGTTATAATGTGCAATCGGCGTGGTCCATGGGCACCAAGAAGCAACTTTTGCTCAACATCAGCGGTTCGCGATGGCCCGGTAATAAATACAACTGCTCGTGACGATAGCGGATCTTGATTTTGGGAACGTAGTAGGTCCCACGCGTCCTCGTACGTTGGAACAATTCGCGACGCAGGGACAATAATGATATGATTTTCAGGAAGAAAATTAATGGTTGTTGGGTTATCCGGACCTGATGTGAGTATGGCTGTGCCTGTTTCAGCTGCTGCTGCGGCCGCGACAGAAAGACCTACTTGGTCT
>CAUZRD010000083.1:0-8901 GCA_963582255.1 Alphaproteobacteria bacterium
ATGAGGTGGACAAGATATCGCGCAAGGCTGAAAACCCATCCATCACCCGGGATGTTTCAGGCGAAGGCGTGCAGCAGGCGTTGTTAAAAATCATGGAGGGGACAGTCGCAAGTGTCCCCCCGCAAGGCGGGCGCAAGCATCCCCAGCAGGAATTCCTGCAGGTTGACACCACTAACATTCTTTTCATTTGCGGTGGAGCCTTTGCCGGTCTTGAAAAAATAATTAATCAGCGTGGCCGTTCGACCTCAATCGGATTTGGCGCGACCGTTGAGGCTGAAGACGAACGCCCAACTGGAAAGATTTTAAAAAATCTCGAACCTGAAGATCTTCTAAAGTTTGGGCTCATTCCGGAATTTGTTGGCCGCGTGCCAGTGCTTGCAACACTCGAAGACCTTGATGAAGAGGAGCTTGTAAAAATCTTGGTTGAGCCTAAGAACGCTCTGGTAAAGCAATATCAGCGCTTGTTTGAGATGGAAGATGTCGTACTCACATTCTCTGATGAGGCGATGAAAGCCATTTCACGGAAAGCCATTGGTCGTAAAACCGGTGCGCGTGGATTACGTTCTATCATGGAATCTATCCTGTTGGAGACTATGTTTGACCTACCGGGGCTCGAGGGCGTTCAAGAAGTTGTTATATCTAATGAAGTCGTGGATGGTTGTGCACGCCCTCTCTATATTTATGCCGAGCGCGCTGAGGATATGGGTTCTTCCGCTTAAGTGCCCAGTGCTCTTTTTAGTGGGTACCTGTAACAAGTTTACTCATAACGCTTGAATCGATGGGCCTTGCACGCCAGTTTAGTAGTTGATGGCCGTGCAATTCATCGGCAGTCAGGGATAAACAGGTGCGGTATATCCATCGCGCCATCATCTCCCCCGAATAGTGGAAAGACCAATGACTGACAAGATAGATATCCCCGCATCGACTGAGACCGACGAGGCGGCAGATGTGTTTCCCGTACTCCCATTGCGCGACATCGTGGTGTTTCCCCACATGATTGTTCCATTGTTTGTGGGCCGTGAAAAATCGATCCGTGCGCTTGAAGAAGTGATGCATGACAACAGGCAGATTTTGCTGGTTGCTCAGAAGACCGCAAATGAGGACAATCCGGGACCTGATGAGATTTTCCAGGTTGGAACCGTTGCCTCGGTTCTTCAACTTTTGAAATTACCCGACAACACGGTCAAGGTGCTGGTAGAGGGCGTGCGTCGTGCCCGCGTCAGCGAGTTCACGCGCACTGAAGAATATTATGAAGCCCGCATTGAGATGATGGAGGAAGAGCTAAGTTCTAAGACTGAGCTTGAGGCAATCTCCCGCACAGCCATCTCCCAATTTGACAATTATGTGAAACTGAACCGCAAGGCTCCGCCAGAAGCTCTAGGAGAGGTAACTCAAATTGAGGATTACTCAAAGCTCGCTGATACCATTGCCTCGCATCTGCAAATCAAGATTTCTGAAAAGCAGGAACTACTTGAGCAGGCCAATGTCGCCGATCGCCTAGAGCGTGTCTATGGGCTGATGGAAAGCGAAATCAGTGTTCTTCAAGTCGAAAAGCGTATTCGCAGTCGCGTTAAGCGTCAGATGGAAAAGACCCAGCGTGAGTATTATTTGAATGAGCAAATGAAGGCCATCCAAAAGGAACTTGGCGGGGAGGGCGACGAGGTCAAGGATGAATTGGCTGAGCTTGAGGAGAAGATCGAGAAAGCCAAGTTAAGTAAGGAAGCTCGGGAAAAAGCTCATGCCGAAATGAAGAAGCTTCGGCAAATGAGCCCAATGTCTGCCGAAGCGGCGGTTGTGCGCAATTACCTAGATTGGCTATTGGCTATCCCATGGGCAACTCGCTCGCGAACGAAAAAGGATTTGGCCCGGAGCGAGGCGATTCTCGATGAGGATCATTACGGACTAGAAAAAGTTAAGGAACGCATAGTTGAGTATCTTGCTGTTCAGCAGCGCACTCGCAAGCTAAAGGGACCAATCCTGTGTTTCGTTGGGCCACCGGGAGTTGGCAAGACCTCTCTTGGAAAGTCGATTGCGCGCGCGATGGGTCGAGAATTTGTACGCGTTAGCCTTGGTGGTGTGCGTGATGAGGCGGAAATCCGCGGGCATCGGCGTACTTATATAGGTTCAATGCCTGGTCGAATTATTCAATCTATGAAGAAGGTTAAGTCGGTTAATCCATTGTTTTTACTCGATGAAATAGACAAGGTGGGTGCTGATTTTCGGGGTGATCCATCTTCGGCCCTGCTTGAGGTGCTTGATCCAGAGCAAAATGCCAATTTCAACGACCATTATCTGGAAGTGGACTACGACCTTTCCAACGTGATGTTTGTCACGACAGCAAATACACTCAACATCCCTCCGGCGCTGATGGATAGGATGGAGATCATTCGCATTGCCGGTTATACCGAAGATGAGAAGGTTGAAATATCACGCCGTCATCTTATCCCTAAGCAGCTAGACGGGCATGGCCTGAAAGACAACGAATGGTCACTAGACGATGAGGCGTTGCGCAAGATGATACGTCTGTATACGCGTGAGGCCGGTGTGCGTAACCTTGAACGTGAGATTGCCAAGCTTGCGCGTAAATCGGTCAAGGAAATACTCACTACTAAGAAGAAGAAGATCAATATCTCAGCGAAGAATCTAGATGAGTATCTCGGTGTCCACCATTATCGCATCGGTGAGGCTGATGGTGTTGATCAAATTGGTGTGGTGACTGGATTGGCTTGGACCGAGCATGGCGGCGAGCTCCTTACTGTTGAAGGCGCTATCATGCCAGGCAAGGGTAAAATGACCGTGACCGGAAATCTGCGCGATGTCATGAAAGAATCTATCTCGGCCGCCGCATCCTATGTTCGTAGCCGCGCTGTTGACTTTGGTGTTGAGCCACCTCGCTTTGATCGGCGTGACATTCACGTGCATGTGCCCGAAGGAGCAACTCCCAAGGATGGACCTTCAGCTGGTGTCGCAATGGCTACAGTCATTGTTTCATTGATGACTGGAATTCCAGTGCGCAAGGATATTGCTATGACTGGAGAAATCACATTGCGTGGTAGGGTGCTACCAATTGGCGGATTAAAAGAAAAGCTTTTGGCGGCGTTGCGCGGTGGTATTAAAACAGTCCTTATTCCGGAAGACAATGCGAAGGATTTGGCCGAAATTCCGGAAAATGTGAAATCTGGATTGAATATCATACCGGTCGCACATGTTGATGAAGTTCTTAAAAATGCGTTGGTGCGTGTCCCAGAGCGTATTGAGTGGAGTGAGGATGATGCGGCCGCCCATGAGGCAGCCCTTCAGGGAACAAAACTTGGTGAATTAGGGATTACTGCTCATTAAATTTCGTTCATAAGCAACCATGCGGCTGATTTATTTTGGTTGCAGGATCTCTGAATGTTGTCATGACGCTTTATGGGATTGATGGCATCATATCCAGGCTATGACGGTATCATGTCCGCGGTGCGGCAGGTGCTTTGAAACAATGCATTAGTGTGGAATAAACGCTAGAATCAGCTCTAAAAATAGTTTCTTATCCATTTACTATGCCTCCTCCAATTTCCATTGTTGCAGGAATTTTAGGTGTAAATCGACATCCTTTTAGATGCTGATTCCAGTGAATCAGGTTTATATTGCGTAAAACATAGAGAAATCAGTGCTTTTTGTTGAATAAACTCTTGCGAATCTCTGTGTTTTCACTTTCATGTGATGCTTGATAGAGGCGAGTGCTTGTTATTCGTCAGAAATATGAAAGGACAGACACGTGAATAAAAATGACCTAGTTGGAAGCGTGGCTGCGAGCGCTGGCCTGTCTAAGGGCGATGCTGCTAGTGCGGTTGAAGCAACACTTGAGTCAATCTCTGGCGCTCTCAAAACTGGAGATGAAGTTCGCATCGTTGGATTTGGAACGTTTTCGGTTGCAGCGCGTGCTGCATCACAAGGACGAAATCCGCGTACGGGTGAGCCGATCAGCATCCCTGCGTCAAAAAATCCTAAGTTCAAAGCCGGTAAGCAGCTAAAAGATGCTGTAAACGTCTAAGCATGGTGCTTTGTTAAAAGGTACACGGCTTCTGCGTAACGACGAGTTATGACCCGGCAAATATTTGCCGGGTCATCGCACCGATAGGCATTCCCTTCTAACTAATTTTTGAAAAGACCTATTGGTCAGGTCAGTTGCGTGTCTTTGACGTGTGGTTTTCATGTTTCTCTCTGCATAAACTGACCAGAATATTGCTGTCATTGTCTATCGGGTTGGGATTCTGGTTGTTCTCCAGATTACAGAATTGACTAGATGGAACCTGATATGAATATATTGTGCCGGGTTCTTTGCTGAGATTTTTGTGTTATTTCTTGAATTGTCTTTCGTTACTAACCAAATAGAAAATTAAATATACCTGCGCTAAATATTTAATTTATTGATATAGGGCGGTTAGCTCAGCTGGGAGAGCACCTGGTTTACATCCAGGGGGTCGGCAGTTCGATCCTGTCACCGCCCACCAGAAAAAGAAGAGTGGAGCTGGCTATGTGAAAGCGGCTCCCATTCTCGGCACAAATTAGTTTACTCTACGCTGCAATCGTATGTTGCCGACTATTTTAGGCCCGGGCCTGGGCAACGGCGGCCGCAGTATATTCTTATGATTTTGCGCAGTCTGTTCAGCGCCGAAGAGAACAGATCTTGTTCATATACAGTGTCCTTCTTGACGCATTGTGAGCGCTGGCCTAAACGTGCCCTACCTAATGGATAATTATCTTTCAAGGGGGTGTAGCTCAGCTGGTTAGAGCGCTGGCCTGTCACGCCAGAGGTCGCGGGTTCGAGTCCCGTCACTCCCGCCACTTAATAGCTAGTTTGTTTATATTTTTACATACTATTAATGGGTGTGAAGATGAAATCTCCTGTGAAAGTAACTTTTTACCTTGTGATGACCTTTTTAGTGTCTTTTGTTGCAAGGGCCCCTTGCGTCAGTGCACAGGAGCTTACCTTAGACGCCAGTTATTATGCTTACGAAGAAATAGTCTCCGGTGCTTTTTTTATGGAAGCTATCTCTGCACCAGCTTTTTATTCTTTAGGTGTGCGCGATTGGGACATTCCCGACCAAGATTGGTCTTTTGGGTTAATCTACACATTAGATCTAACGTACGGGGTAACCGATTATGCTAGCGCCAGTTCCGGCACCAACGGGGGGGAACCTTACTATAAAGCCCGCTTTGAAGCGTATGGTGACTATAGGGTAAATGAATATTTTACTCCCTTTATTGGTCTGGGTTACCGCCGACTTTTTGATAAAGGAGAAGGGACAAAGACTTCGACAGGGCATACTGGATACGACCGCTTATCAGAATATCTATACGCCCCAATCGGCGTCCTCATAGCTGGAAATGATAAGTTGAGTTTTAAGGCACAGTACAATCTATTTATTCATGGCACCCAAACATCATACATATATGGCAACATAGTAAACGATCAAAATAACGGATGGGGCTTTGACAGTACCACTAACTACAAAATAACCGACGACGTGACTGCTTACAGCTTTTACCGGTACTGGGATATTGAAGATTCGACAACAAATGCCTCAGGTGATGGAACTCACTTTGGCTATGAGCCTCAAAACACCACTAAAGAAATAGGTGTCGGACTAGCTTTCAAATTCTAATAATCTTGTCATGTTTCATTGAGATAGACTCTTAACGGGTAAAATAGCTTGTTTTGTTGCCCGTTTGTGACCCGTGATGTTTTTCTATTTCTTTAGAACCACTTATTGTAACCTGCTTGATAAGACATAGCAGAGCGGGAGTGGAAGCATGGGCAGCTCAGTTTCAAACCGTATGACAACGATTAATCTTGAGGGAGCGGTTGCGGTTGTCATCGGCTCTAGTGAAGGTATCGGCGCTGCAATAGCAATCGGTCTAGCTAATGCAGGAGCAATGGTGGTCACTGGTGGTCGCGATGCGGAGCGGATGTCATCAACGGTTGGGGAGATTGAACGTCAGGGAGGTAAGGTGGATTTTGAACCTGTTGACGTGCGCGAGCCCGAGAGCATTAAATCATTCAGCGCTGCTATTATACATCGACATGGCGTGGCAACTATTCTCGTCAACTCCATGGGCGGAACTTTGATTGAGAAAATGGTGAACGTTGATGTCGATGAATGGGATAATCTGCATAACACCCACCTACGCGGAACGCTTTTGAGCTGTCAGGCATTCCAGCCTGGGATGCGTGCGAGTGGTTACGGTAAGATTATCAATCTGAGTTCGCTTGCTGGCTTTCGGGTGGCTAAGAACAGGGGGAGCTATTCTGTTGCCAAAGCTGGACTTAATCAGCTCACTTGCGCATTAGCATCAGAGTGGGGTCAGTTTGGTATCCGGGTCAATGGAATTGCGCCATCAACAACTCGCACCCCACGCGCCTCAGCCCAACTTGAGCGCGAACCACAACGTGAGTCTACTATTGTCGAGAGGACGCCGATTGGTCGTCTTGCAACAACGGATGACATGGTTGGACCAGCACTGTTCCTTGCTAGCCCAATGTCAGACTTCGTGTCAGGCCAAACGCTTGCTGTCGATGGCGGTATGCTGACGGTCAGGTGACTGTTTCAACATACGTTGATCAACAGAAGGTGGCTTTTTATACGCCTGCATATCCGATGACCGACGATCAAAAATGTAAGCAGGACGGTTGTCCGGCGGTATTGGACAAGGCTTGGTAAGTAGTAGCGTTTGTTGTGACCGTTAGGGCATCTAAAGCAGAACCAGTTTAAACTGATTCCACAGATCGGAGGATAGGTATATGAAAGAGCAGAATGCCGATAAAGTTTGGTTTTCCTCGATGTATTTACCCCGAAATTCGCTAAGAAAACAAAATAGCAATCATATTGTGATCGTGATCCGAGCCCTTACGTTTATTGCTATATTGTTGATCTTTCCGGTCGATAGTGTTCACGCTGCCGGGGCGTCTCTGGGCCTGAGCCAGGCCGACCTTCAGCGCTTGAATAGCCAAATGAAGCTGACCCGCGCGCAAATACCGCGAGTCAATTCTATTGCACGTGCTCTTGTGAGTGAGAATGCGGTTGTGTTGAAAGAATTCGGAATTGATGGGCAGTCCTGCAGTAATCTTGGTCCGTTCAAGCTCGCTGCACTCAATAGCAAGACCCAGGCAGTTTATTCCCGTGCCCGTGGAAAAATGTCCAAGATCCTATCGGTTGATCAACTGCGCATATTCAGTGCGGTTTACTCTAAGCGTCGCCAGGAGACCAAACAACGCATCTTATGTAGAGCGCGTCGAGCCAAGCGCTAGTTATCGATCAGCCATTAGCCGTGTCTGGATTTTTGGGCAAGCTGGTGTGGCCTCACCATAAATATAAAATTGAGCGCCAACTGGCTTTCCGAAATCATAACGAATAGCAACAGCACGGATAGCGGCTCAGCGCGCTGCTACATTAAATCCTCCTGTCCGGCCTAAACTCAGGGGGGCGCCGGCTGGCAGCAGTTTTACGGCAACAAATGCTACGCGTAGATTTAAACAACCTTATGCGTTTGCACGCGTTCCGGCGAGTTTCACGGCAAGGTCAAGCAGCATTTCATCGCCACCCGCCTCGGCCATTAATCCAAGGCCGAGTGGAAGATTATTGACTTTGCAAAGCGGTAGGCTGATTTGTGGAACACCGGCAAGCGGTGATGCGCTATTGATGCGCCCATTCTTCTCTACAATACGCCAGGACTCGTCGGGGCCGGAGTTTTGTAGGGGAGCAACTCCTGGTGCGGCCGGAAGCGCGAGGACAGTGCCTGGCTCCAATAGATGGGTGAGATGAGAGCGCACTGTATCACGGGAAACTTGCGCTTTATTGTACACATCCACTCCGATTTTTGCTCCAGCTGCCATCCTCATTGCACCGTTTTTGCTTAAGGTTGGCTGGAAATTTTCAATCCAGTCTCGGTGGCTGTGCCAGCCTTCATACTCGCGAAATACTGCTATCAACTTGGACCAGTCTGCAAGACTATCACTACCGGCCATGTTGATGTCCTCTACCACGTCAAAATGCTCTGAAATATCACGAACAGCTGTCATGAGAATGGCCTGTGCATCTTCATC
Source organism: Alphaproteobacteria bacterium (assembly GCA_963582255.1). GTDB lineage: Bacteria > Pseudomonadota > Alphaproteobacteria > Rhizobiales > TMED25 > CAUZRD01. Next base: position 8,090 of record CAUZRD010000083.1, read on the forward strand.
CAACACCGCGAACGCATCACGTGCGATTAACAAGCGTTGGGGCTTCGTAAAAGATTTCCTATCTTCTGCTCTGAGCAATTGATTGCCAATCTGCGCAAGGAGGTGGGGTTCGCGCGCAAACCATCCCGCAGTATCGAGGCTTGGTGCAAACGGCATGACAGAGCGAAGAGAAATCCGTCCATGCGTCGGTCTGATGCCATATATACCGCAAAATGATGCCGGAACTCGGACCGATCCGCCGGTATCAGACCCAAGTGCGAAGTCGACTAAGCCCGCTGCTGTTGCCGCCGCAGATCCCGACGAAGAGCCGCCGGTAACTCTGCCTGGTGCGGCGATGTTGATCGGAGTTCCATAAAATGGGTTTTCGCCTGTTAGTCCCATCACTAATTCTTCCGTGATGGACATACCGGCAAGAGTGGCTCCAGCATCGATAAGACGTTGAACTACTGGAGCGGTTTTGATTGCCGGAGAATGGGTCGCGATCCAGTCTGGATTTCCGCAACAGCAAGTGTGTCCGGCGACGTCATAAATATCTTTGAGCGCGAAAGTTAAGCCGCTCAGGGGTTCGTGCGGCTTACCTTCAATAAATACAGAATCATGGGTACAAAATGCACCAATGTCGGTTGTTTGAATATTTTCCATCACGTTCAGTCTTATCCTTTTTCTTTTCCAAGTTCTGGTCGGACAATAACACACAGTGTCGATGATCCCTGTCAACGTGCTTGTTTGCTGCCGTAGCCACTTTGTCATTCTTGGCTGATACGCGGCTCAGAGCGCTAGTTTCTGTAGAGTAGATAATCATTTTTGGTAAA
>CAUZRD010000084.1:0-8787 GCA_963582255.1 Alphaproteobacteria bacterium
AGACACACCTAAAATCACAGCGGTCAGTTACCGAAACGCGTAAATAAGTGATCGAGCGCCCGAATGGATCAACCATCGTGCGCGAGCGTTGCAATTCATCAGCAATACCCATAGCGTTTCCCATCATATCCCATAATACAGCACTAGAACTCATTATTGGCAAAACATCAGCCGGGCTGACTAATACCTCGCCGAATGCACAAACCTTATTTCAGAGGCGAAAACTCCGCTCCACCCATAATCTTATTTTCCTGCGCAACAATCATCCCAGCAGCAGCTTCGCGATATTGGGCCCATCCAGGATCGCTATCACGTGCCGCTCGGCGGGTTTCCATGTCGCCTAGATTCTCAAACTCCCAGATGTGAACCACTTGGTTAAGTCGCCCAATACGGCTGATGAAGAAACCAACAAGTTTCATGCCGTAACGTTCAGCCACCGGTAACGCATGCGTTTTGTAGACATTGACATAGTCCGCAACCATACGCGGAGTAATGTCATAGGTTCGCACATCATAGATCATCGCCAATTGCTCCTTATGCCGCGGTTCATAATTTATGCCACATATGGACCTCTATTTCATATTTCCCACAAATACGCGTAGCCAATACGCGATAGTGCTCACGAAAGGTAGCAGAATACACCAAATATGAATGCATATTGGTCGACGATGTTAAATCTCTACGGCATTGTGTAAGTGTAAAAGGTTTCAATTGCCAGTAGGACAAGTGGAAGACTTTACGATTGTATGCAAACAAGTTTACCTAGATTTTGGTTAAGATTCCCGACAGGATTTCAGAATTACCATTGATTTGCTTAACGCTAATCGGTTCGTAGAGCGGGAAGCCACTGCACTAAACATCAAGGGCTTAGTTATTCGCACTTGCGGCTGGCCAACCACATTTAACAACCCCATGACAGAGAAGCCATCCACCCCGAACAGACCAAGCTTCTTCGCACAACGGCGCACCAACAAATGCTGAAGCAAATTAATATATACAGACGACATCTCGGCGCTGCCTACTTCGTTGTCCTAGCTACGCTTACGCTCAGCGCCTGCATACACACCCTGACCAACGATACTCTTGTGCCACTGATGTCTCTACGCGAAGAGGTAGAGGTTGGGCGCCTACAACACCCTCGCATGTTGGCAACCTTTGGCGGCGCCTATGATGACCGAGCACTTGATCAATATGTCGGAGAACTCACGGTTCGGCTGATGGAGCGTTCCGGCGCACCCAATGCGGTCCGATCAGTGACGGTTCTCAATTCTCCGAGTGTAAACGCATTCGCATTGCCGGGTGGATATATTTATGTGACCCGCGGCCTGTTGGCGCTGGCCAGCGATGAGGCAGAACTAGCCACTGTAATTGCCCACGAAATTGGACATGTCGAAGCCCGCCATCCAGCCAAGCGGATTGCCCATCTGGCACGCGCGGAAGCGCTAGATAGACCGTCTGGCCGGATCATTGGTAGGGAGCAAGCAGATTTTATCACCTCACTTGGATCCAAGGCCTATGTGGCACACTACTCGCGCACACAAGAGTTGGAGGCTGACAAACTTGGAATTTTAGCCGCCTCCAAGTCCGGTTATGACCCGCGCGCCGCTCTAACATTTCTTGAAGCCATGGAACGCGATCAAGCCTTTCAGACTGCCCTATTGCGCAAGAATAAATCACACGCTAGCGAGGGTGACTATATGACCGCCCACCCGCCAACACCCGCGCGTGTGGAAGCTGCCCGTCATGTAGTGGGCACCATTAATACCGGCGGCTTACGTCGCCGATCTGAATATTTATCACATCTCGATGGAGTAATTTATGGAGATACCCCACAAAATGGGGTGGTGCGCGAGCGTCGCTTTTTCCATCCGTTGCTGGGTTTTACATTCACTTTTCCAGAAGAATATGTAATCCACACCCGACCTTCAGCGATTGTTGCCATCGGAGAAGGCAACAAACTTATCCTATTCGATGGGATAGAAATCGACGCCACCAACTCTCTTGAAGCATTTGTTGAGCATGACTGGGCGCCCACACTGGCAATCAAAACACTTGACCGTATGTGGATCGATGGCCTTGAGGTGGTAAGCGCTTATGTTCCGCTTGTTCACCGTGATGTTCGTCTTATCGCCATCCGATTCAATAAAACTAAAATCTATCGGTTTATAGTCATCGACGCGCCGAGTACGCTTGCTACCTTTGATGGAGAGGTTGCCTTACTAGCTAACTCATTTCGCCGACTTAGCGCGGATGAAGTCCTAGCGGTGAAGCCACTGCGGATAAAGATCCGCACCGTACGTGATGGTGATACGGTAGAATCTCTTGCCAGCACAATGCCATTTGCGACCGACCGTGGAAGACGGTTCCGTATATTGAACAATCTTGATAAAAATTCACGCATTTTTCCAGGTCAAAGCGTCAAACTCATCGCCGACTGAAAAAATTCAATGTAAAATCGATAAAATCCGAGGTTCAACCACCGCTAAAACAGTAGCAAAATCTCTCTTTATGCCGCCTCGGAAGCTGAATCAGAGTCGCCACCTTCAGTTGGAACAGAACCTCCATCTTCAGCTGGGACAGAACCTCCATCTTCAGCTGGAACAGACCGTCCTGGCCCCTTCGCCAACTCAGTTTCAATTTCTTCAACAGCCTCGGATTCTTGAAGTTTGAGCGCTATGGCAATTTCACGTGCGATGCGCTCCAGAGCAGCTTCATAGAGCTGCCGTTCGGAGTATGACTGCTCGGTCTGACGATCGTTGCGGTAAAGATCACGCACAACCTCGGCTACGGCTATCAACTCGCCGGAGTTGATCTTTGCTTCATATTCTTGCGCCCTGCGGCTCCACATCGTTCGCTTGATCCGAGGACGACCTCGCAGCACCTTAAATGCCCTTTTAACCATAGCAGGTTCGGATAATTTGCGCATACCAACTGATTCAACCTTGGAGGTCGGCACTCGTAAAGTCATCTTGTCATGTTCAAATAAAATCACGAATAACTCAAGTCTGGTGCCAACAACTTCCTGGTGCTCAATATCAACAATCTTGCCAACACCGTGAGCTGGATAAACAACGTATTCGCTTGTCTTAAAGCCCATGCGGGTCTTACGAGCAGTCATATGCTGAATTGTCCTCTTGTTCGTCTGCAGGCCAAAACACAACATCGGCACAAATAACCGTATATGCCGAACAGGTCTAATTTATTACTTTCGCGAAAGCATTCGCGGGTCTTGCAGGTACGAGGCTTTTAAAGACCTCTCATCGTAACCCGGACCATTATTCATTGGCCTCCCATGGCTGATTAATCCTGCGCCACATCTCCTGTGTATATGCATATTAAAATACATAACTAGTTTAGCAAATTATGACGTAATTTGGAAGTCCTCTTGGTCTAACCGTAACGCATACTTCTGCCAAGATAGTAAATTATTACCCCTGCAGGTGATTCATCAGTCGCCTTGCCCGGGCTCCGCCGAGAAATATTTTTCGAATTTTCCTTCCACACCATCATACTCCACCGCATTATCCGGCTGATCTCTTTTAATGGTAATATTTGGCCATACCGATGCGTACTCGGCATTGATTTTCAACCATTTTTCCAAGCTTGGCTCAGTGTCTGGCTTAATCGCTTCAGCGGGACACTCCGGTTCACAAACACCGCAGTCGATACATTCATCTGGATGGATTACAAGCATGTTCTCGCCTTCGTAAAAGCAGTCCACCGGACAAACTTCCACGCAATCCATGTATTTGCATTTTATGCAGGCATCATTGACTATATAAGTCATCGCGTCCTCCAGTTCATATTCTGCCCCACCGACGAAAACACCTCTTGAACAAAGCTTCCTAACGCAATGAAGCGTTTATATGCAATGTGATTAGTGTGAATATAATTCTCTGGCCTAGTCACGTGGTGTTGTGAACACGCCTATCCGGCGCCGATCGAGTTTGGTCGGTCTACCTGCTCCCCCCCGGCGTGTTACCGCTCTTGTTAGGAGACGCGGCAGATCTTTTTCGGTGGCCACACTTAAATCCTCATAAAGAGTGCAGGCAATCAGGAAAGATTCACGACAACCAGCCAGTGCCAATATCTTCAAGATTCTTACCCGTCCCTCCGACACAAACCCCACAACATCTCCAGGCACCACGGTTCTGCTCGGTTTTGTGATCCGTACAGCGTTGACGCGCACCTTGCCGGCGGCAATACTTTTGGTCGCAATAGAGCGGGTACTAAACATCCGCGCGTGCCAGAGCCATTTATCGATACGCTGGACCACATTACCCTCGCCGGGCATCATCAGGACGCATAGTCTCCATTATTTTTCATCCGCTCTTTTATAGCCCGAAGTGCAGCAAACGGTGAATCTTCATCGATAATAATCTCGGGGCTTGGCTGTGAAATCTTTTTAACAGTATTTTCGCGATCGTTGCGGCGTCTGCGAGGCTTACGTGTTTCGCCGTCGCGCCGCGCAGACTTTTCTGAACCATCTGTTAAAGCTGTCCTACCACGCTGCGCGTTCTCATCGCGTTGTTCAGCTCTTTTCTGTTGACGCGGTCGCGGTCGCCAAACTTCAATTTCTACTGGACTGGCTGGGTCATCCCGCTCTGTAATTGCAGAATCGCTTAACTCATTAGCTACCTTAACCATTCCCTCCACGGCGCCCATTGCCGGCAAACTGACCCTAGGGTTTTCTCCATCATCACTGGCTAAGGGCGTCATAGATGCAACTACCCGCGGTGCGACAAGCATGCGTTTTTGATAACCAAGATCCGAGAGTACCGCTGACATATCCTCGCTTGAGCAACCCAAAAGCGACATCATGAGCGGAGTAACCACAAATCCGCCTGACATATGAGAACCTTCGGGCCGAGATTCTTCATTAGTCCCAGGCTTCCAGCCGATTAGTGGCCGGATGGTGTCTCCGAGCCTCTCCAACATATCGGCACGCACCGCCTTTCGACCGCACAGACGATAACCGGCAACCGCCAAAAATTCAGCCGACGTACCGCCATCAACCGCACACGACGTCAGCCCTGCCTGCGGCAGATCGGGCCAATTATCACGATGTTGACCGCCACCCACCTCCTTAAACAGCTTGAACAAGAGAACCCGTAAAGCACTTAGCTGGGGCTTGATCAGTATCGGAATAAAGATAGTGTAGGCTCCGAAGCGGACTCCGTGACGGCGCAAATGCCGACGCGCTTCCTGATCGAGCTGGCGCACATCACTCGCAACGATTTCTCGGGCGAGAAACCCCAAATTTTCTACCAAACGAAAGCCTATACCACGCGCAAGGCCAGAGATTTTGGCATCAGCCTCAATGTCAAACAATGCAGACAAGTTCGTACGCAAATGGGCTGCAAGCCAGGAATCAAATTTTTCCGACAACTTTATGCGTTCGGGGTTGGGAAGCTCCTCATCCGCAATAAGACGAACTTTAGGGGTTAAGACCGCTTCACCGCCCTCAAGTCGAGCAATCGATGTGCCTTTCCACACCAGATAGCCAGTATCTGTTAAAATAAATGCGGCATCGTTCTCTGCTAGGATAAGTTGGCCACGCTGGGTGAGCTCTGAGGCCATAACCTTCGTCGCAGCGGCCTGTAGCGCTTTTGAATCTGCCCCGGCCCGCGCTGAGCCGTCGAGTTGAAAACACAATCCAACAAGGCGGCCCACATACTCACCTTCAACAATCACATCGCCGTCATCACTCACGCCAGCCTCCAAGGCATCCTTTTCACGCAACCGGCGCATGAGCACACTTGTACGCCTATCTATAAAACGATTTGTAAGCCGTTCATGTAATGCATCTGATAGCCTATCTTCAACCTCTCGAGTACGCTCCTGCCAATGACGTGAATCTGCCAACCAACCCGACTGGTTGGAAACAAAGGTCCAAGTTCGAATATGCGATATACGGTTGGCAAGAGTATCAATGTCGCCTTCAATAGAATCTGCATGATTGACCTGAGTCGCAAGCCAGTCCTCAGGAATAACGCCTTGATCTTGTGACAAATTTGAAAAAATCCGAGAAACAATGCCAGCGTGTTCCCCAATCCCGATTTTACGGTAATCTGGCAGTTGACAGCAGCGCCACAATATCTCTACCGCCGCAGGGCTATTCGCCATGCTGACCAACTCATCAGAACGCGCTAGATATTCAAGCGCGGCAAAATCATCGCCGCGGCGAGTGCGCTGAAGGGTCTCGATTGACGGCGAGACTGACAGGCTTTCAATAAGTTTTTGCACTGACCCATAGTCTAGATCTGTATTACGCCACTGCAATCTGCGTATCGGGTCGAAACGATGGTTTTCGATGAGCTCAACAATCTTAGAATCGAACCCGTCACCGTCTCCTGACGTACCGAATGTGCCGTCATTCATATGTCGTCCAGCACGGCCAGCGATCTGGGCGAGTTCAGGCGGTGCGAGATCGCGGTATTGTATTCCGTCAAATTTTCGTTTTTCGGCAAATGAGACGTGATTGACGTCCATATTCAAGCCCATGCCGATGGCATCTGTCGCAACTAGGAAGTCAACATCGCCATTCTGAAACAGCTCAACCTGGGCATTTCTGGTGCGTGGGCTAAGCCCCCCCGTTACTACCGCCGCTCCGCCGCGCTGACTGCGTAAAAGTTCAGCCAGCGCATAGACACGATCGGCGGAGAACGCAACCACAGCACTACGCCGCGCCAATCGCGTCAGTTTCTTTGGACCTGAATAACTGAGGGTAGACATACGCGGGCGACTGATAAAATTCGTGCCCGGCAGAAGCTGCTCGATTGATAGTTTCATGGTCGAGGCACCAAGCAGCATGGTTTCTCTTTGACCGCGCGCACTCAACAACCTATCGGTAAAAACATGCCCGCGCTCAAAATCACTTGCCAGCTGGATTTCATCTATCGCAAGAAAATCAACGTCAATATCGAGCGGCATTGCCTCAACAGTAGCAACATAGTAACGCGGAGCGGACGGGAAAATTTTCTCCTCCCCGGTAATCAGAGAAACGGCCTCCGGTCCAATCTGCGAGACAATCCGCTCATAGACTTCACGGGCCAGCAATCTAAGTGGCAAGCCAATCATTCCGCTGGGATGACCCAGCATGCGCTCCACTGCTAGATGGGTTTTCCCGGTGTTAGTCGGACCCAGCAAAGCGGTAATGCCATGCCCTCCCGCTCGCTCACCCTTATGCTGGACAGAGTGCGTTTGCATGTACGAATTTCCGATTCCAATATGATGCAGAGTACTGAAGGGTGATCTTGTTATACCGTTAAAGCAGAAACTCGGTAACATTGTATGTTATTCAGCATGAAGTCTCGAGATTCTTGCCAAAAAATTAATTTACCTCCAGCACGCTTCATCAATGTCATCAACAAATAGAACATGGTGAGAACGAACCCTGTCCGAATCACTGACTCTGGGAGATTCAGGCTTTGTTCTGTACGACATATGGTAGTCTATAGTATTAGCTTGCATATTATAAATTTCATAACAGTTACATTTGATCAATTCCGTTAACCTCCATTGAGCCGTTTTGGGGCAATTCTGGCAACATATTTTTCTGGCTTGCCAAATTACTCACCATAAATCTTGGCCATAAAATTTGGTTACTAACCTCGGCAGCGTGCATATTTGTGCAGCTATTAGTCACGTTTTTAGTCAGATCAAAGATTTTGCTCCCATTAAACACACGCAGCATGCCACGGCAGAGGTTAGCGGTTGGAACAAGCGCAGCGCTGATCTCTACTATCTGTAGATCAAGAAAATCATCTTTCAGATGTTCCACAAAGTCGCTATCCGCTTAGTTTTGATACCCAATAAGGGGTACAACTATCCTTTTACAATTTCACGTTGAATACGGCTGCCAGCACAGGGAGCCCAATGCCAATAATGATATAAACAGGCAAACGTTCTGGCCCGAAGAATTTCGTATGGAACTAGGCAGCCGCGTTTTCTGGGCGACAACAGATGCCGAAAGACTAAGCACGAGCGGCCAAATAGCCGGTGTTGCCTACAACAGTCCCAAGCCCACCCTGTAATCACAGTGCATTGCCTTCATAACAATAGGTATTCTATTTTGATAATCCACCCTGGTGGGGCGACGGCGTTAAGGCAATCTTGTGCATTCGAAGCTCAGCAGTTCCGATGGGCGTTTGAGCCCTAACCAATATTGGAATATAAAATCGCGCTTCAAATACAGGCGCAACCCAAACGTCAATCTCGCTTTTATGTGAGATCTTAGAAAGCATATCACCCTCTTTATGCCCACCTATAGGACGAATCTTAGCTGCACAATGCATAAAGGGGCCTTTGTAGTTTACCCCACGGATACGCGCACCGCTTGAATTCTTGAGGTGGCTAATAGTCACATCAACTCGCAACCGCCCATCAGACACAGAGTATTCACGTACACAATTTTCCGATGCCAACGGCGCCGCTCCAGGCACAGCTGGAGCAATAAACTGACTAGCTAAATCAATAGTTCCGAGCAAATCTTCCTGAGAAAGCGGCACACGATCATGGGCATGCTTGAATTCAGGAGTAGCGCTAACCACCGGCACACGGTCATTAAAAATTAACTTCACATCGCGTGTTTTGTCGCGTTCCGAATAGCGGTAGCTATGCAAGCCTGGGTAGATAATACCACCTGAGATCACCCCCCTTGAACTACCTAAAAATTTTATCTTAGCGAACAAGTCGACCAGACCAACGGTGCGCCCGTTGACAGTGATCGAGTATGATATCTCATTGAAATTTATATTGAGTTTGAGCTCAGCTAACGACACGTCG
>CAUZRD010000085.1:0-8753 GCA_963582255.1 Alphaproteobacteria bacterium
TTGGTTAATCTTGGCTGCGCGATGGGTCATCCAAGTTTTGTCATGAGCGCATCCTTTACTAATCAGGTGCTAGCCCAGATCGAGTTATGGCAGAATAACTCCGATTATGGTCCAGGTGTACATGTTCTGCCGAAGCTTCTCGATGAGAAAGTAGCCTCGCTACATCTGGCTAGGCTCGGCGTACAGCTAACAAAATTATCATCTGAACAGGCAGAGTATCTCGGTCTTTCTCAATCCGGACCGTTTAAACCTGATCACTATCGCTATTGATAATAATTTCCCGGTAAAAAGCATAGAGCGCGAATGCATTCGTGCATGACTTCCAGTCTTAATACTCAATATATTGTGACCATCGTCGTGCCGAATCGGATATCCTTGGTTGAATGAAAACAGCCTCGGCTGATATTATTGAACATAAATACAAGCGCTTCCAATTTCCGGCAGCACTATTGTGGGGCTCTATGGCTTGGCCCGTGAAAGCTGGCGAAGTTGGTGATGCTGCCCGTACAGACGGAAATCTAATAAGTGTCGAGCAAGTTAACTCTACCGTTTCTTCCATTTTTCAATCGCTGATCGCACTACTTGAGCAAGCGGGTAGTGGCCCGAGCGAAGCTCTCAGCTTCGGCTTTCTTATTGCAATCATGTTATTTTCGCTCATAGCCATCGGTCTTTGTGCATTGACCATAAGACTAGCCGCACAACGCGGCAGCACGCAAAAGCGGCGCATCAGGCATCTGGAAAGTGAGCTCTTCCAAGCCAAGGGACTACTGGCGGCTGAGCCATCAATCGTTGTTTTCTGGCGGGGTTCAGGTGATCAAAACCCTACTATAAATGGTCAACTGCCCGATGGCGTAGGTGCACCCAGCACCCATGCCGAACTCCTCAACTTTGAATATTGGCTAATACGTGAGGATGCAACACTTCTGTCGAGCTCGATTACCAAACTTAGCAGCGTAGGCAAGGGTTTTAACATATTTCTTACCAGCAAAACCGGCACGCGTCTCATCGCCGAGGGAGCCACTGTTACCGGGACAGCCACCATCAAACTTCGCGCTCTAAGCGGCTCTAGCCTTGATGTAGTCATTAATGCCGACCGCCACGCCGACATCATAGAAGAACTGGACACGCTTAAATCTTTGCTATCTAAAACCCCTATATTGGCATGGTTACGGCGTAGTGACGGTACGCTCATATGGGCGAATGATACCTACTCGCAAGTGATTGATGCAGAGAACGGTGGTAATACCGTTTCAGATGAGCTTGAGCTCTTTCCTGAGGAAGATCACACCAAACTTCAAGAGACTATATCGCACGGTGGCTCAGCACGACAGCGGGTGCACACGGTAGCAAAAGGTGAGCGGCATACCTATGACGTAATATGCGTACCCTCCGCGGGTGGTGTTTCAACCGTCGCAATCGACGTTACCCAGGCAGACCAATTGAGTGACCAGCTTGACCGCCTGGTTGCGGCGCACACACGCACCCTGGACCAACTTGCGACTGCCGTAGCCATCTTCGGGCCGGATCAGAAACTTAACTTTTTTAACGCCTCTTATATTCAGCAATGGCGGCTAGATGAAGATTGGCTAGCGCAAAACCCTAAAGATGGAGAGATTCTCGACCAACTGCGCGATCAGGGCCGCTTACCTGAACAAGCTGACTACCAGTCGTGGCGCACCTCCAGACTATCTGTCTATACCGTACCAGAGCCAGTGGAAGATTGGTGGCACCTACCGGATGGCCAGAGCCTGCGGGTCGTGATTGTACCGCATCCGCTCGGAGGTGTGACCCATCTTTATGAAAACGTTACCGAAGCAATCGCCCTTGCGAGCCGCTACAACGCGCTCTACTCAGTCCAGCGTGAAACCCTCGACAATCTTCACGAAGCGGTCGCGCTATTTGGTTCGGATGGCCGGATAAAACTTTCCAATCCTTCGTTTGCGCGAATCTGGAATATAATCCCATCAGAACTCGAAAACGAGCCACATATCGATGAGGTGATCGCCGCCTGCCGTACTAAATCCAGAAATGATGATTATTGGGAAGAATTACGTTCCAATATTTCAGCATTTGGTGGTGAGCGCGAAAATAAATCAGGCCGATTAGAGCTATCGAATGGACAAGCAATTGCTTATGCCAGTGTTCCACTGCCCGATGGGGCAACTCTTATTACCTGTGTTGATATAACCGATTCCTGGCGGATTGAGCAGGCTCTGCGAGACCGAAATGAAGCACTTCTGGCAGCAGATCGGCTTAAAACCGCCTTTATAAGTCATGTTTCCTATGAACTCCGAGCACCACTCACCAATATTATCGGCTTTGCTGACCTACTAGCGGCTGAAACATTCGGAAATATTAACGAAAAGCAGTCCGAATATATTGGCTATATACAAAAATCCAGCCAGAAACTCCATCAGCTGATCAACGATATTCTCGATCTAGCCACGATAGATGCCGGAGTGATGGAGCTAGATAGTAACAAGATTGACATCATATCTACTTTGAAAGCAGCTGGAGCACTTCTGGCCGACCGGATAGAACATGCCGGTTTGGAGCTTATCATAGACGTGCCGGAGGATATTGGCTCACTTTGGGCCGATGAAACCCGAATAAAGCAAATCCTGTTCAATCTTCTATCCAACGCAATCGGTTTTTCACCAACCGGATCACCAATCACAATTGGAGCACTGCGCGACGGCGAACATGTTGAGATATGGGTGAAGGATACAGGCCCAGGAATTGCTCCAGATCTTTTAGAGAAAGTTTTTGAAAGGTTTGAATCGCACACCTATGGCACCAAACATCGCGGATCGGGACTTGGGCTATCGATAGTGAAAAGCTTTGTTGAACTTCACGGCGGAACCGCCACCATTGAATCGCAACTATGCGAGGGAACGACGGTCCATATTCGCCTACCAATAAAAATGAGTTCCAGCTCTAATGAAGATAAGTCTGAACCGGATGGACTTTTGCAGACTAACAAAAATTCAAGGCAAGAACCGTCCCTTGATCCTTTCAAGCCGTCTAACTAACTATTGAATGCTCCCATGTCAGAGGAACGTCTTCTCAAATCAATTGAAGCCACACATGAACTAGGCAACGAAATTGCCTTGTGGATGCAGCCGGGAGATTTTATTGCCCTGTCCGGGCCACTGGGCACCGGAAAAACGGTGCTTGCACAAGCAATCATTAGAGCCATCAATCCAGATATAGGGGAGGTTACAAGCCCAACATTCGCATTGATGAATTTCTACCCATCGTCACATATACCGATCGTACATGTTGATCTTTACAGGCTGGATACTCTGTCTGACCTTGATGAGCTCGGCATTGAGAGTGCTCTAGAGAACAACGCTGCTCTAGTGGAGTGGGCTGACCGGATGGGCGAGAGCCTTCCTGTTGATCGGCTAGAAATTTTACTTGATGATCATCCAGATGCGTCCCGACAGGTGAATATAACTGGATTTGGATCCTGGGAGGCACGGCTATCACGCGCTCTGGATCTTCACGCCTTTGTCGCTCAATCAGGGTGGGCATCAGCATCACGCTCGTGGCTCAAGGGGGATGCGTCAACGCGCTTATATCAACGCCTTGAAGATGTGGAGCAAGCGCGCAAATCAATATTAATGAATTCTCCTGCAGACGCTGTCAGGAGTCACCTCCATCAGGGAAAGACCTATAGTCAGACCGTCCATCTAGCTGAAAATGTGCAGGCGTTTGTCGCGCTTAACCAGCATTTGCTATCACTAGATCTTTCTGCGCCTCGACTTCTGGCAATGGATATGAAGAGTGGATTTCTCATTCTTGAAGATTTTGGCGATGGGGTTTATGGCAACATTGTAACCCGCGGCGAGGAGATCAGGGTTTGTTATCATGCAGCGATCGAGGCTCTGTGCACCATTCAATCATCAGCGCCCCCGGACCATATAAATATCGCCGGAGGAGGTAATTATGTACTTAATACCTACGATATTGACGCCCTCATCGCCGAAGTCGAGTTAGTTCTCGACTGGGCCTGGCCGGTCTGGAACAAAAATCTTTGCCCGGAGGACACGCGATTCGAGTATCTTGAAATTTGGAGAAAACAACTAAACGCTCTACCGGAACCGACGGTGCTAGTTCTTCGTGATTTTCACTCACCAAATTTGATGTGGCTTCCAGAAAGATCGGGGGCAGCCCGGGCTGGGCTGCTTGATTTCCAGGATGCAGTAATTGGCCACCCGGCATATGATCTGGTGTCACTGGCACAAGATGCTCGCATTGATCTACCAGCTGATCTTGAAGAGTGGATTATAAAGACTTGGCTTGATTTACGGCCATCTCATATCGGAAATATAACGCCTGCTCAAATGAAACATGCCTATCACTTGCTCGGCGCACAGCGCGCCGCCAAAATTATTGGCATCTTTTGCCGACTAGCAATCAGAGATCACAAGCCTGAATATCTGGTGCATCTTCCAAGAGTAGTTGGCTATTTGTGCAAGAATCTTCAAAATCCACACTTGCAGCAAATAGCAAGCTGGTTCACTAACAACATTCCATTACAGAAAAACCTTCCTATCATCCAATCAGGCATGGAAGACAATCGATGATCAAGATTGATCGCGCATTTGTACTAGCCGCCGGGTTTGGGACCAGGATGCAGCCCCTCAGCCGCCACCGTCCTAAGCCACTGGTAGAGCTAGACAGGAAGATGCTGATCGACCATGTGATCGACCGGTTGGGAGATGCCGGTGTTATGACCGTGGCGGTAAATGTACACCATCTTGCCGACCAAATCGAAACTCATCTTGCCGGGCGCTCCTACCCAGAAATCCAGATTTGCGATGAACGTAATTTACTACTCGACACCGGAGGCGGCGCGAGAAATGCGCTGGGCGTGCTCGGATACGTACCATTCATCACCGCAAATTCCGACTCAATTTGGGTTGAAGGCGCCAGCTCGGCAATCGAAAGACTGATATCGGCGTTTGACCCAGAGCGTATGGATTGTCTGTTGTTGCTTGCCAGCGTGGTCAATTCAGTAGGATATGATGGAACCGGAGATTTCTCCATGAGCGATGCCGGCCTACTTACTCGACGAGGAGAGCGCCCGGCTGTACCCTTTGCCTACACGGGTGTGTCAATCGCCCATCCACGACTATTTGAGTACTCGCCCAAGGGGCCATTTTCTATGAATGTTCTATGGAACCACGCGCTTGAAGCGGAGCGCTGCTATGGGATTCGTCATGACGGGATATGGATGCATGTAGGAACACCCGACGCGCTGGCCGATGCCGAGATCACCATGACCCAGAGACTCAACGCGTAAGGCAGCGGGACATGCTGATGCCAGGATCATCGCACCCACACATCTTTACTATCGCACCGAGCGCCTCATTTCTGGATGTTCTTGCCGAGTCGGTTGTTGACGGCACACTGACTAACAATACCGTTCCTCTCACTCCAATCAACGTTTCAGACACAACCATCTATCTACCAACAAGACGAGCCGGACGCGCGCTTGGTGATGCATTGCAGCGCATATCAGGCAAAGCAGTGCTTCTTCCACATATTTCCGGACTTGGTGATGTTGGCGAGGAAGGCTTACCAATCCTGTCGACACATGCAAGCGTGCTCGATGAGGCAGTCTCTGTTAGTGAGATCGAACGAAGATCAGTCCTTGCTGAAATTACGATGCAATGGGCAAGCACGACCGCGACATGGACCGACAGGTTGCCCGATAGCGGTCCACAGCCAGTGCCGCGCACATTGGTCGAGGCTACTGCTTTTGCATTTGAACTTGCAAAATTACTTGATGAACTGACCATCGCAAATGTTTCGATGGAAGATCTTAGAGGTGTAGTTCCTCGGGCCATCGCCGAATTTTCCCAGAACTGGGCGATCAATACCAACTTTTTTAATTTTGCCATTCAGCACTGGACAGAGCATTTGACACGACGAGGACTAGTCGATCGCGTTGCGCGCCGCGATCAAGTGCTTGACCTCCAAGCTGAACGTCTTTCCAATGATGGATCAGCGAGCCCTGTCATAGCAGCCGGATCGACTGGCAGTGTGCCGGCCGCAGCACGGTTGATGGGTGTGATTGCGCATCTGCCGAACGGAGCGCTTGTTCTTCCTGGTCTTGATGTTGATCTAGATAAGCGTGGCTGGTCTGAAATAGGACCAGATCACCCTCAATTTGGCATGAAGCATTTGCTTTCTTCAATGAAGATTGACCGTTCGCAGGCCGTGGTCCTAGGATCGCGTCCTAAAAAATCGTGTCTCACCCGCACCAAACTTATCAGCGAAGCGATGCGGCCAGCACAGACTGCCAACCACTGGGCAGCGAACATGGCAGCTCTTAAACCTTCCGATATCTCTGATGCGCTTGCAAATGTTAGTTTAATTGAGGCTGATGATGAAGATGAAGAAGCGCGAGTTATTTCCCTCATTTTACGTCAGGCTGCGGAAGACCAGACCACATTCACCGCTCTAGTCACTCCAGATCGAACATTGGCTCGGCGTGTTATCGGAGAACTTCAACGGTGGAAGATGTCAATTGATGATTCTGCAGGACAACCGCTCAGTTCAAGTTTACAGGGCGTGTTTGCTCGGCTTATCGCTGATGCCGCAGCAAAAAATTTCTCGCCAATCGCAACGCTAGCACTTTTAAAACATCCCCTTACCCGGCTTGGCCGCTCTGCCGGCGCAGCACGGCAGGCAGCGCGTATTTTTGAAATAGCCACTATCCGCGGCGGCAGACTGGTGTCCGGCCTTGACGGCTTTGCTGCAGAACTAAACTTATCTGGACCAGATGCCCAACGAAAATCTGTGCGCGATGCACTGAGCGACAGCGACAGAGCTAGTACACACGCATTTTTGGCATCCCTTTCTGTCGCTTTCCAACCAATTACTGATCTTAAGCATCAAGTTGGAAAAATTAATGCCAATAAACTTGTCGAAGCCATGATTCAGACCATGGAAATATTGGCAACCCCGGACAAGGACGAAAGCAGCGAGCTTTGGAAGGGAGATGCCGGAGGTAACGCAACTGATTTCTTTTCTCATCTCATCGCCGCATCGAACTTTTCTGGTCCCCTGACCATAGCCGATTTGGGAGGATGGATTCATCAACTCATGGAAGGAGAGGTGGTTAGAATAAGGTATGGTGGGCTCGCTAATATTGCAATATGGGGGCCGCTTGAAGCACGTCTGCAAAACATTGACCAACTTATATTGGCAGGACTGAATGAAGCTACTTGGCCGAGCGAAACAGGAGCAGATCCGTGGCTCAGCCGGCAAATGCGCGAACAACTCGGCCTTAATGCTCCTGAACGACGCATCGGCCTTCAAGCACATGATGTAGCCCAAGCGCTGCAGGCCAATTGCGTAATCATGACCCGGGCCAGAAAAGTTAACGGAACTCCATCTGTCCCATCAAGATGGATATGGCGACTAAAAACACTGCTGTCAGCAAGTGATTGCACGGACGCACTCACGCCCAATCAACCATGGATAGGGTGGGCCCGTATGCTCGATCTTGTTGGTCACATATCCCCCTGCGCGCCCCCCCGGCCGACTCCAGCTATTGCCACGCGACCAACCAGCCTCTCCGTCACCCAGATTGAGACATTACTCCGCGACCCTTATGCCATTTACGCTAGTGAAATACTCAAATTACGCCCTCTTGACCCAATCAATACCGAACCAGGAGCTGCAATATTTGGCACAATTGTTCACAGTGCACTAAAATTGTTCTACGACCAAAATTCAACTGCGCCACTTCCTGTTGATGCGCTAACTCAGCTTTGCGCATTTAGCGACCAAGAATTCACAGCTCTGGGAGGTTACCCAGGCCTTAAAGCCTATTGGCAAATGCAGTTTAAGCGGATTGCACAATGGCTAGTTGAAAACGATAATCAGATCCGTGAGCCAGGCACACGCAGCTTCAACGAAATTTCTGGATACATGGAAATTGCCATTCCAAAACTCCAAACATCATTCCGGTTACGCGGACGTGCTGACCGGATAGATATTGATAGAAACGCCGTGGCCAAAATCATTGACTATAAGACGGGGTACGTACCCACTAACAACCAAATCAATGCCTTTCTGGCGCCTCAATTGCCATTGGAGGCCACAATTTTGATAGCGGGAGGTTTTGACAATATAGCAAGCCGGCAAGTGCAATCTTTGGTTTATCTCTCTCTTTCCGGACGCTTAAAAGGTAGCCAGATAATACAGGCTGCAACTTCGGCAAGCGAACTTGCAGCCGAAGCAACCAACCGATTGCGCGATCTGATCAGCAAATACAGCGATCCAAACAGCGCCTACCTTTCACGCATCGCTACTCAGCGCGAAAGTTTTACCCGTGACTATGATCATCTCGCCCGGGTTGGCGAATGGTCCGCCTGGCTTGGAAGATCCCATGATCGCTCAGATTGACGCAGGGACAGATGAGGCTGCCAAGAAGATCCGTGCGCTGCAGTCGCGCGCCTCCGATCCGCAAGCATTTGTTTGGGTTGCCGCAAATGCGGGTTCTGGGAAAACTCACGTGTTGGTTGAACGACTCATGCGCATATTGCTGGATGGAACACCACCTTCGCGTATTCTCTGCCTAACCTTCACCAATGCTGCAGCTGCTGAAATGGCGAACCGGCTATTCACACGGCTTGCAGAATGGGCAATTATTAAGTCTGATGATGACCTCGCCGAACAAATTCTTGAGCTGACCGGCGAAGCACCCGATGAGGCAAAGCTTACACGAGCTC
>CAUZRD010000086.1:0-8523 GCA_963582255.1 Alphaproteobacteria bacterium
AGCAGACGAAATTGAATAATTTATGCCTTTGATCCCGAGATAGGTTGACAGGGTCGCCGAGGCCATCGAACACATCGCTTTTGGGACCGCGAACGGTCCTACCTGCTTAGCACTCCTATTCCGCGTCGTATCCGCCGCACTGACAATTGCCCGTGTCGAAGGCCCCCCAGTTCCAACCACCAGTCCGGTACGTTCATGACTGATCATCCCAGCTTCTAGGCCGGAATCCTGAATAGCTTGTTCGGCCGCGATATAAGCCCAGCCGGAACCATCTGCTAGAAACCGCATCTTGCGGCGATCAATCGTTTCACTAGGGTTGAGTGAGGGTGCTCCATGAACCCGACATCGGAATCCTAGCTCAGAATAGGAATCGGCAGCCGAAATACCCGACCTAGCCTCGCGTAACGACGCCAGAACCTCCTGGGCATTATTGCCAATACTTGAGACAATCCCCAATCCCGTTACGACCACACGTCGCATACCAATTCCCAACTTTTAAACATTCTAAAATTTTTTGCGTCTGATATTGATGTCCGTTTATAAAGCCTCTTCCTACGCATTTTCCTTAAACAAGCCAACCCTAAGATCCTTGGCCACATATATAGTTTCACCATCCGCCCGCAGAAACCCATCGCCAACGCCAAGTACTAATTTACGCAATATAACACGCCGCAAATCAACTATATATTCGATCTTCTTCACACTTGGCAGCACCATGCCAGAAAATCTGACTTCACCTACACTTAGCGCTCTCCCCCTCCCAGGTTGATCGAGCCAACCGAGAAAAAACCCAAGCATCTGCCATAGCGCGTCAAGACCCAGGCACCCTGGCATAACAGGATCGCCCTTAAAGTGGCACGCAAAGAACCATAGGTCTGGATTTACATCAAGTTCAGCAACAACCTGCCCCTTCCCATATTCACCGCCATCTTCTGTAATGCTCGAAATCCGATCGAACATTAACATCGGCGGTAAGGGAAGTTGAGCATTCCCCTCACCAAATATCTCACCTCGTCCACACTTGAGGAGATCTTCATAATCAAAGTTTGATTGCCGTTGCGGCATATTTACCTGGCTACTTGAAAAATTCATGAACTAGTTAACTAGTATAACTAGTATAACTAGATTCTACCACACGCGTCACAGTGCTAAAAGGCCGCGAAGAAAATACAGTCTAAGACCATTTTTGTCCTAATGGGTGAGACAATCTTATAGTTTAGCGAAAAGAGAGCTGAGGTAGCCAACAAGCACTATAACCCTGAAAATACATCGATGCTGCCCCATAATAACGTTCTGGTTCGGCAATTAATGGACCACATAGATGTGGCCAGCATCGTTGACTATCCGATTGCACCCCACACTCCCCAACACACTCATCGCTGCCTATACTCCCCTTTCTTACGATGATGACCATACCAAATGCCCGTTGAGTAAGTAACAATACGCAACCACAATATTGGGGTATTACATCCCTCTACCATTATAGCGCACGCCAAAAACAACTAGTTATTATAACTTCCCTATGGCTCGTATGGATTTACAGGCAACAGCTCGTACAGCGGTGACTTTATTTTCACAATGCACAGATTCATACACACTGCGGCCAAGATGACTCTGTATACCTTTTACTCAGCATATTTATGATGAAGGGGCAGCACCGTGAAAACACAAAGTGGCAAACGGTCCAATCGTCAACCACGCTAGATTGTTTTATCTTGTTAAGGTTTATATCATATTACGTAATTCTTAGTGTCATTTGCACAGCTACTCAGGCAAACAAAACTGCCTAACGGTAGATTGAACAAACAAGAAATACCCCGCGCCACGACTCCGGAACCCGCCACATATTCCCCATGCGCTATACACTCACTATTTTATTAGCCCTTACTTGCCTCACCGCAGGGATACCGCAACCAGGACATCCAAGCGATCCCGCGATCAGTGTGAGCAGACCATGGTTGCGCGCACTATTACCGGGACGACCTGCTGCCGGCTACATGATCATTAAAAATAAGGGCTCATCTGATGACCAGATTGTGTCAGCTCATTCACCAATGGCCAAAAAAATATCGTTGCATACCCATTTGATGAAAAAAGGGGTCATGAAGATGCGCACGATCGATACAATCGACCTCCCAGCAAAGGCGCATGTCGAGCTAAAACCCCATGGATTACATTTTATGGTGACGGGTCTGTCAGAAATGGCTCTGGAGTATAAATCCATGCCCCTTACGCTGGTATTTAAACATGCCGGCGAAGTAACAATCAATGTCCCAATTATCGCAAAACTAAAAGCTATTCCTTCGCTCGAACACTCCCCACCTCAACACACAACGCCCGATCATTCCGCTTCGAGTCAGAGCATGCCAAGTAAAAATGGCCATTTTCATCCATAGATGTATTCAAGCATGCCTTACGAGCGCCTTACCCATGCTTCATGAGTCAGGCTAAGAACCGTTTTGCCCTGCTGGTTGTGTCCCTCATTCTCACTTACCTCAATTAGCCAATCTGGAAACTCTGGGTATAACCGACGCGAGGTGACTCGGGATTGGTAGCTGATCTCATCGTCTGGGCGCACCGGCATTGGCCATTTCATATTCAAAACTGCAACCGATGATCCAACTACCTCTAGTCGCTCGTCCAGCAGACACTGTGCCATAGCCCGCTGCACCTTGAGTCGGTTCCATATCGAAGCATTATGCCATCCACTAGCAATCAATCCCCCATAAAGGCTCAAAGACGCCCGCTCTTCATCAGCATGAAAATATTGAGGATTGTACCTAGTGGCAAAGCTAAGCATATCATCCTTGGTAAAACGATACCTGCCTAACTCACCCCAATCTTCTGAAATATAGGTTACCTCCGCCTTCCTCTCATCTAGGTCAAACGCCTCAATACCCCCCCGCAATTCACCCGGCGGAAGTCGGATGGAAGAATGGTTATTCATTATCTCCGACGTGGTTTTCTCCGAAGGGAACGGGTCATCTGGATAACGCCGATCAACTAATTGAACAGGCAGCCAGCTTAAAACTAACTCGTCCCTCTGATTGAAAACATCAATCAGCATACGCACGATGCCAATACGTGGCCGACTGCGCGAAGGACGCATGCTCAAAGGTATTCTTTGTGCATGAAGGATATCGCCTGGTCGCACCCAATTGAACCATTTGACATGTTCAAGACCAGGAGCGCCCGCTCCAGCTGTGCGATAAAGATAGTCATCACACAACATCCTCATCAGCATGGCGCAACTGTGCCAATCACTCGAAACCAAGCCTTTTGTAACCATTCGGGATGCTAAGGTTTCATCTAAATGAACCGGGTGCGGATCAAACTCTAACCCAAACCGGGTAGCATCTTCGCTAAGGACTTCACGCCGACCAAACTGTGTAGCCTCGCCGGTCTTGAAGTCCTCCCAATGAATAATCGAAACTGCTTCAATCAAGATTAAGCATCCCATGTGCTGGCACCAACCGCTCACGAGTCACTTCATCCAAAGATTTCACCCCAAGCAGTGCCATGTTACGATGAATTTCGCTATGCAATAACCTCGCCGCATGTGCAACACCCGCATCACCAGCGATCGCGGCGGCATACAGAAACGGCCGTCCGACAAAACAAAAATGAGCGCCAAGTGCCAGCGCTTTTAGCACATCACTACCGCGGCGGATGCCGCCATCAATCATAATGGTGAGCTCAGGCACGCTAGCAGCAATCTCCGGCAACACCCGAAGAGGTGAGACGGCTCCATCAAGTTGCCGGCCTCCATGATTAGAAATAATTATACCATCAGCCCCCGCGTCCTGTGCCCGCACAGCATCGTCTTTGTTAAGCACGCCCTTCAAAACCAGATTACCCTTCCATTTAGTCCGAATAGTCTTGATTTCCGTCCAGGTCATCCTATCCAAACCACCACGCGGCCGGGCTAAATTACGAGAGATCATCGGTGATCTTACGCCCATATTCTCCACATGCGGCATACCATGAAGAATGAGCGTACGAAGTAGCATTCCAACAAGCCAACGCGGCCGCATTGCAAGATCGTAAATAAACCTGGGCGATGGCCGGAATGGTTTTCGAAAGCCGGAGCGTAAAGCAAGGTCGAGATTTGCAGCCACCGGCGTATCGAGAGTAACTACCAAGGTTTCATAACCAGCGCTAATCACCCGATCTAATAAATCGCTAATCAAGTTATCATTGGCAGAAAGGTAAGCCTGAAACCATGTTGTTTCTCCCGCCTGACGCACATTTTCTAGTGTCGTCAGGGCTGCGCCACTTAATATCATCGGAATATCTATAGCTTGCGCAGATCGGGCCATAACTATATCCCCGCGATAAGCGGCAAGCGAGATACCTCCCATTGGCGAAATGCCGAATGGGGACGAGTAGCTACGGCCAAACAATGTTGTCGATTGGCTCCGCGCAGATGTATCAACCAACGTGCTCGGCATGAACGACCAGGCTTCATAGGCCGCCCGATTGGCATGCAAAGATTCCTCGCGTTCGGAGCCACTTTTCACATAGCCAAATACCGGGCGCGGGATGTAGCGCCGACCCGGCTCCTCAAAATCATCAAGCGCAAATATTCGTCTCAAGACGCGCGGCGGCATTGATTCCTCGCTTGTGCGCCTAGAAACTTTACCCATCTCCACCGTATCATTGAGATTTTGTGAATTGAACGACATCGAACAACACCCTTTAGTTCCAAGAACGCACATAAGATTTAGCAGTCATCATGTGCCAATTACGACCATACGTGCAATATTCAGTGGAGAGGACAACAAAATCACATTGTCTAGTAACACTAGAACAGGACTGGACTGAAACCCCTGTCAGCATGTAAATAAAAACGAATGAAAACACCTTTTGGCCAGATGATAAGGGTAGGTTTGCTGGCATTCTCCGCAGCAACGCTCACCGTTACACCCTCGCTTTCCCAGCAAATTTCCGACCCTGATTTCAAACCAGAAATTGGCCCGCCAACGTTCCAAAATAGCACAGATCTTAAAGTCTACATCGATGAGGGCCACAATAATTTTCATACAAAATCTGGCCGCTATGCTCCATTTTCTGCTTTACTTGAAGCTGATGGATTTCAAGTCACCACGTCGACTGGTAACTTCACAAAAAATACCCTAGAAAATATCCAGATTTTAGTAATTGCCAACCCTCTGGCGAGCGCAAATCTGAAAAGCACTCGCCTTCCTACCTACTCAGCATTTACCGGTGAAGAAATTCAGACGCTAACAAACTGGGTATCGCAAGGCGGTTCATTACTGCTGATTGCCGACCATATGCCGTGGGGCGGAGCTGCCGCTGGACTCGCAGAATCATTCGGCCTTTTATTCTCAAACGGATATGCTCTGAGCAAGCAAGGCAAGGGAATCAACTATTTTACGCCACAGTCTGGCCTGGTTTCCAATCATCCGATCGCGCTTGGCAGCGCATATGGAAAAACCATCGACCAGGTTTTAACCTTCACTGGTCAAGGGTTTCGTACTCAACGCGGCAGCAATGCTAAACCTTTGCTCATTCTTGGCGATGAGATGCTTTTGCTAATGCCAACAGAAGCCTGGAAAATTTCTGGCGAGACCCCACGCCTTTCGGCTTCGGGCATGTTTCAGGCTGCTACCCTGCGTTATGGAAAGGGACGCCTTGCTGCGTTCGGAGAGGCCGGCTTGTTTTCCGCCCAACTGACAAAACGGGGCGAAAGAATGGGCATGAACCACCCAGATGCAGTTCAAAACGCGCAGTTTGCACTTAATGTTATGCATTGGCTGGCAGGAATCGAAAGGTAATTCTAAAGGTCAGCCCCAGGAAACCCGAACAAGAGCCCGGCAGAAAACCATCTGAGCAACCGCTGTAAGATCCTGTCGTGACCCCATCTGACACACGCTTTAAACCGAATAAGGTCAACTTATCATCCATACGCGCCATAAAATAATTTAGCTCGCCATAAACAACAATTGAAATCAGTTAGGGGAGAGAAAGTTCATAAAATGTATTATGTATATATCTGTAATAATTCATTATTTTTTGAACTCATAAATTCCCCTATGCTACCCCAAAAACTTAAACGAGGATCAACCGACCAATGAACAATCAGGTCGTGAAATACGAAAAGTTGGACGCGGTTTCAATCATCAGGATGGACCGTCCTGAGGCAATGAATTCTCTCAATGCACAGCTACGCTGCGAGCTGAGAGCCGCGATCGAGACAGCAGGCTCAGATGCTTCTGTTAGAGCGATAGTATTGACCGGTACTGGCCGCTGTTTCTGCGCAGGTGCCGATCTAAAAACGAAAACAACTGATCTCGACGTCGAACAAACCTTGCAAACAGAGTACCGGCCCATATTCGAGGCCATCGCCGAAATGCGCCAACCTGTTATTTGCGCCATCAATGGATCAGCTGCTGGTATAGGACTCTCGCTCGCTCTGGCGTGCGACCTGCTGATAATGGCACAAGATGCATTTATGCTATCACCGTTTACGAATATTTCTCTCGTTCCCGATGGCGGGCTGAGCTGGTACCTTGTTCACCAGCTGGGATATCGCCGAGCGTTTCAGCTCAGCATAGAATCAGAGCGCATCAGCGCCGAGCGCTGCGTGCAGCTTGGTTTAGCCAACAGGACAGTATCGGCGGAAACACTCATGGAAGAAACGCTTAAATGGGCTATTCGCCTCGCCGAGCGAGCCCCCCTGTCGATGGCAGCTACCAAGAAAACAATGCGTTTTTCCGCTACCAACGATTGGGCACATACGTTTGATATAGAGGCATCAGAGCAAAAAACTTTGCGCGCAAGCGCGGATCACGCCGCCGGGGTTGCGGCTTTTCTCGAAAAACGCAACACCAAATTTGAAGGCCGATAGGAGAAAACTATGCAGTTTATGGCTAAAATTATTCTACACCTACCAGGAGACTGGTCGAAAGAAAAGCTTGAGAAGATGAACATGACCGAGCGAGCGCGAAGCGTTCAGTTCGTGAAAGAAGGAAAGCTCAGACGCATTTATCGGATTGTAGGACTGCGCGGCAACTTTAGCATCTGGGAGGCAGAGACGCTTGAAGCGCTACATGAGATTTTAACTTCCCTCCCACTACATCCCTACATGGACATTGAGATTTATCCAATCATCAAGCATACCACAACGCAGGCTTGGGAGGCCGAGCACGATACAATGCCACCATTTTAATATCTCCTGCCAACTCTAGCCCAATATCAACACACCAAAAACGAAAATAAATCGGGGAGGATAATATGAGCACAGCCAAAATAAAGACCGACGCGCAGGTCCAATGCACTGTCCTTCCAGATCGTATGCCCGCACTTCCACCGGAGGCAATGACTGAACAGCAACGACTGGTGGCCACAGAGATTGCCTCGGGCCCTCGCGGCAAAGTCGAGGGACCTTATTGGCCGATTCTCAGAAGCCCCGGCTTTGCCTCCTCAATCCAAAATGTCGGCGCCTATTTCCGCTACAACTGTGGTCTTGAGCGCAAGATTAACGAAATGACAGCGTTGATGGCCGCCCGGACATGGAGCCAGCAATTCGTCTGGGATGTCCATATCCTGCAAGCACTTGAGGCCGGGCTTTCGCACGATGTTGCCATAGCCCTTGCCGAAGGTCGTCGGCCGACTGATATGGCGGCCGACGAAATTGTACTGTGGGACTTCGTGTCTGAGCTTATCGCCACCAAAGGTGTTAGCGATCCAACCTATGAGCGGGCCGTTAAAGCATTCGGTGAAAGCGGCGTCATAGATATTCTAGGAATCACTGGGTATTACTCTACCCTGTCCATGATCATGAATGTTGCACGCACTGACCTACTCGACGATAGGCCTCTTCCAATCGATGCCCTACCTTTGCGGCTTCACTCACAGACTGCTAACCCGCTGCGTAGCTGACACGCGCTCAGCAACCAAAGGGAACCTCTGCCATCAGGCCGTAGCCGGCCCTTTCTCTGGGTCAAAGAATGGAGTAGGCACGAGAAGCCTGCTCTCCTGCGATACAATCTTGTCGCGGTTCTTCGGGAGATAAGCTTGCCAGCCAGGCGATTTTACAAGCTCTGCGCGCCGCCGCGCACGATCTTCAAAGCTGTCATATCCCCACATATGAATTACCAGATTAAGCGGCCCAAACTCAGTGGTGTAGTAACCAACCAAATTGCCCAGAATGGGCAGCTGAACCGGCAGGCCATGTTCCTCATATATTTTGAGAAACTGGGCTGCAGCACCAGGCCTGAGTGTATAGGTTCTCTGTTCGACGATCATCCTCTTCTCCTTTGCTACATTGCTGATTAGCGAGCTCATTGCCCTTCCAGCTTGCCTCATCACATTGCTAATAATTTTGGTTGCTCTTGGCTGATATTATCCGAAGATGCCATAGTGAGATGAGATCGCTGTCGCATGAGGTCTCCACCTAAAGCCTGAGAAAGCCAGGGATTTCAGTCTCTCTCACAATTTCCACCCACAAACTAGCTTGGCATTGGGCGTATAAATGGGTCCCTTTGCAACTAATCTCGA
>CAUZRD010000087.1:0-8413 GCA_963582255.1 Alphaproteobacteria bacterium
ATGCCATTCATCCCGAATTCTGGCCAGGACGCGTAACCCTAAAAGTCGGAGGTGAAATAATCGAGCGCTATGGTAAACATATGCTCGGTGAAAATGAGCGTCCGATGTCGCTGGAAGAGGTCCAAGACAAGTTCACCGAACTAAGTCCACACCATGAACAGGCTCAGCGGGATGCCGTATTCAACGTGATCAGAGATTTAGAAAATCAAAGTGTCGATGATCTCGTACGCCCACTCAGAAAAGCATAAAATCACTAATCAACCGCGAATTCTTAGAAGCGATTAAGACCGGAAAAAATGGCTGTGAATTTAACCGGCACGGCACGATCTTAGAGGGAAAAAATCATGTTTCGTATTACCAAAATCGAATCCTTTGTTGTCGCCGTTCCACTGCAAATGCCGATCAAAATGTCTGGAATTACCATAGAAACTTGCGATAATCTGATCGTAAAAATTACCGATTCGGACGGTCGCATCGGTTGGGGAGAAGCCTCTTCGGCCCCAACGATGACTGGAGAAACCGCAGAAGGAATGGTTGCAGCTACCGATTTTATGGCCTCGCGGCTTTCGGGAATTGAGGTTAACGAGGCCTCCAAGCTTCGCGATCTAATCGAGCCTTTGATGTATGGAAATCATGGAGCTAAATCCGCGATTGACGGGGGGCTATACGATCTATTGGGCCAACACATGAACAAGCCGATGTATGAGCTGCTCGGAGGGCGCCAACGCGACCGGGCACCAATGTTCTGGATGGTTGCCGGCGGCCCCGATGAAATGCAGATTGCCCGCAAGCGCCGCGATGAAGGCTACATCGCATTCAAGGTTAAAGTAGGCATGAATGAGCCATCTCATGATCTAGATCGATCTCGCACAACTCGCCAGGTGGTTGGTGATGGCGTACATGTTTCAGCTGACGCCAATCAGGGATTTTCCCCGGATGATGCCGTTGAATTTGCCCGAGGCGCTGGCGAGGCTGGGCTTGATTTTTTTGAACAGCCCGTGATGGGACCAGACATTGCCTCTATGCAAAAATGCGCCAAGGTCTGCTCGGTACCAATCGCTGCAGATGAAGGTCTCCATTCAATTGAGGACATTCAGCGCCATCATGATGAAGGTGCTGCGCAAGGCGGAAGTTTGAAACTCATCAAACTGGGAAGTGCGAGCGAGGTAATGAACGCAGGGCGGCTAATGCAAAGCCTATCAATGCGAGTCAATCTGGCGGGAAAAACCGCTGATACGTCGATTGGTAGCGCGGCAATTGCACATATTGCGGTATCGTTGCCAACGCTTGAATGGGATGCCAGCGTCACTAACCAATATCTTACCGATGACATCGTAAAAAATCCGATCGCAGTGGTAGACGGTCATATCGTGACCCCGGATGGTCCTGGACTTGGTATTGAGGTCGATGAGGATAAACTCGCCAAATATCGTCGCGTAGTATAACAGCCAACACGCAGAGCGTGTGTTATTATCCCCATCAACCCAAACGGATCGAGATCCGGAACATTGTTCTCCGTGTGTCCCTTGGACGCGGAATGCAATACTTTCTAGTAAGATCTGGAGTAAATGATGCCACAGAAAAAGCCTAATGAGCGTCCAGTCGCTCTGGTTACCGGGGCCTCTTACGGCATTGGCGGAGCGAGTGCAGCTGCGCTTGCCCATAGCGGCTATGACGTAGGGGTGACTGATCTAGATTCTGCCAGTACATCTGCGACTCTATCACGTGTTGAGGAGGCTGGAGGGAAGGCGTTCGCTTTCACGCTTGATGTTTGCAACCAGGCCAGTATCGAGACTTGCCTTGATAAGGCCTATCAAGCATTTGGACAGGTAGACCTCCTAGTCAACAATGCTGGCAAACCATCGCCGCGCGCACCAATTGTCGATATCACCCGTGATGTTTGGGATGGTATCATAGCGGTTAACATGACCGGCGCATTTTTTATGAGTCAACAATATGCCAAGCGGCAAATGGCGCTCGGGCGACCCGGGTTAATCATTTCCCTAGCATCAACATTTGGAATTATCGGCCTTTCTGGAGCATCTGTTTACGGCATTTCAAAAGCTGCAGTCAGCCATATGACGAAAATGATGGCAATCGAATGGGCCAGTGAGGGAATAAGGGCTAATGCAGTTGCTCCAGGTTCAACAGCGACAGAAACACGGATCAAAAATCAGCAAGATCCAAAAACCGGACCGGCGATGCGAGCCCGTGTCCCTCTGAATCGTTTTGCTGAACCAGATGAAATAGCTGCAGCTATTTCTTATCTAGCAAGCCCGGCGGCCAGTTACATTACCGGGCATACTTTGGTTCTAGATGGCGGGTTGACCGTCGCGTAAATATGGCCGAACGAAAGAGGAAATATGACCAACAAAGCGACTCGCGAAATCAAGCTGGGTCTAATTGGTTTGGGAAATTGGGGGACGCGCCTTTCCAAAGCAGTTGAGAAAGTTTCCGGCTTAACACTTGGCGCCTGTTATGCACGCACCGAAGAACACCGTAAAGTCTTTGCCAAAGCTCATAATTGTAGGGCAGCAACTAGTATCGATACTCTCGTCACCGACCCAACAATTGACGGTATCATAATTGCAACCCCGCATTCGACCCATGTTGACCTGGTAATGCAGGTGGCTAGTCTTGGCAAACACATCATGGTCGAAAAGCCATTGGCCTTATCACAGGCTGATGCAAAAAAGTGCGTCGCAGCTGCACGCGCCGCTGGTGTTTATCTTCAAGTTGCCCATTACCGCCGCCGGCTTACCGCTACGCGGAAAGCAAAGGAATGGGTAAATAGCGGGAAAATCGGCAGGATCCATAGCATCGAAGCTGTATTTAACCGCCCGTTGGGTCCAGATCCAAACCGGCTCTGGCGCGATAAAGAAATAGAAGCGCCGGCCGGCGCGATGACAGCTCTAGGCATACACATGCTGGACAACCTTCTCTATCTTGGTGGACCGATTGCACGGCTTGCTTGCCTAAGTTCGGTTCTTGATCCCGCAACGCCGCTTGATGACATCACATCGGTTCTGGCCGAGTTTCAAAGCGGTGCCCATGGATCAATCATGACTTCCCTACGTTTACCATTTTTTGTTACCACTGCAGTTCATGGTGATAAAGCCAGCGCTTGGAGCGAGGGGGACGGCTCACGTTTTTTTTCTCAGGTGGTAGGCATGGCGGAACGCGAAGAGCATCCAGTCGATGTGGTGGACGGGGTCACAGAAAATTTGAGTGCATTTGCAACAAGCATCCGTCTTAATCGCGAACCAGAGACAAATGGCGAGCAGGCAATTACAGTCATTACTGCGCTCGATGCCATTCAGAAATCAGCTAAGAAGGGTGGCGTCTTCGTCACACTTTAGCGCCTTGCCACCCGTCTCTTTCTGAGCCGAGTGACATGAAATTAGTTTGAAGCCTACATCGAAGACCTAAGATATCACGAATCGTAGAAAATTATCGCAACGAGGCGGCCCTTTTATGTAGTAGATCCATGCTGCATAATCCGCCTTTTGCGCCAAGAATTATCACCCATTCTACATGTGATAAAAACCCATTCTAGGACGTCCAATTATCTCTTGCGCCTTGCCGCATTGATCTGGTTTAACCGCAGAAGGTGCCTCTTATTTCTAATTGTATCACCGTTATTTAACCTAAGACCAATCTCATAAGGTCACCATCGACCCCGCTTGGGATATTGATCGGAATTTTTATAAATGACCGTTGTTATCGACCGAAAAGTCCCCACCCATCGCGTCAGCGCCGAGCTGTCGCATGAGACGGAAAGTACGGTAGTTCGTTTTGCCGGGGATTCGGGCGACGGCATTCAGCTTGCCGGGGGACAATTTGCCCGGGCGGCCAGCGGCAGTGGTGCCTGGATCATGACATTGCCCGAGTACCCTGCCGAGATTCGTGCGCCGGTCGGAACCACTTTTGGCGTCTCAGCCTATCAGATCCAATTTGGCACCGGCGAGGTTCTAACGCCTGGCGATGAAGCCGACATGCTGGTGGCATTCAATCCAGCTGCTTTTGTTACCAACCTCTCATTCGTTAAATCCGGGGGTACCGTCATCATTGATGAGGGCACATTCAACAAGCGCGGCTTTTCCAAGGCCAAGCTAGATGATGACCCGACGCTAAAGTTTGGCGATCACGATGTGCGCATAATCCGGGTTAATATCTCAAAACGTACATTGGAGGCGGTGGAATCGTTTGGTATCGGGCGTAAAGATTCCATGCGCGCACGTAATTTCTGGGCTCTTGGCCTTGCCCTTTGGCTTAATGATCAACCAATCAGCGCATGTGAGGAGTGGATTGCAAAGCGGTTTTCCAGTGAAGAGACAATCCGTAATGCCAATACTGCCGCATTGAAGACCGGGCATTCATATGGGGAAACTATGGAACTCGCTCTACCCCACACGGCGCCACGACTTAAGCAATCTAACCGTCCAGATAAAGTGTCGATGATCTCCGGCACAGATGCGATGTCACTCGGCATTGTGGCGATCGGAGCACTTTCAAAGAGACCCGTCATTTACTGTTCATATCCGATTACGCCGGCATCTGCCTTGCTCCATGCGCTAGCGCATATGCCCGAAGGAGTGAAGACTTTTCAGGCAGAAGATGAAATTTCTGCCATCTCCGCTGCCATTGGTGCATCATACGCCGGTGCGGTGAGTATTAGCGCGAGTTCAGGCCCAGGTCTTGCACTCAAGACCGAGGGTCTAGGTCTTGCGGTCGCCGCGGAGCTTCCACTCATCGTCATTGATGTGCAGCGTGCTGGTCCCTCAACCGGCATGCCTACTAAGCCAGAGCAATCAGATTTAGATATGGCTATTTTTGGACGTCACGGCGAGGCACCCGTGGCTGTCGTTGCCCCAGCGACGTGCGAGGATAGCTTTTACATCATGATGGACGCGGCTCGAATTGCCTTTCGCGCAATGACGCCGGTGATCGTACTATCAGATGCATTTCTTGCCAATGCCGTGAGCGAATGGGTGGCTCCCAGTGCTGATCAGCTTGAAGACATAGATTCTCCCCAACTCGGAGATAGCGCGGCAAGAAATGATACGACCCTTGCGAGAAAATGGGTGAGCCCAGGTATGGCAGGATTTGAACACCGCGTTGGGGGGATAGAGAAAGACCGCGAAAGTGGTAATATTTCTTATGATCCAGATAATCATGAGGCGATGGTCACGCTAAGAGCCGAAAAACTCACCCGCGCCGCTGCGCACTTTGACAGGCCATTCCTATTCGATGGACCTAATGATGGCGAGATTCTCGTTGTCGGCTGGGGATCAACTTTTGGCTCGATCAGGCAGGCTGTTAAAGATTTGCGCGATGACGGAACACAAATTAGTCATCTCCACCTGCGTCAGCTCTGGCCATTGCCGAAAACGTTAAAAGAAACCTTTAATGGATTTAAGCATATCGTTTGCGCCGAGCTGAATTCCGGCCAGCTTGCGCGTATCTTACGCTCTGAGCTGCTTCTTAATGTGGTGCCTATTACTCAAATAAATGGCCGTCCATTCAGGATTAGTTGGCTCAAAAAATCAATCAATCTTGTTCTTTTCCCGGAGATAACATGACCGTTCCTAATTTGACAGCAAAGGATTTCGAGTCAGCAGAGGAAGTGCGCTGGTGCCCCGGATGCGGCGACTATGCTATTTTGAAAGCAGTAAGATCAGCACTTGCTACAATCGGACGCCCTCCGCATGAGGTCGTGTTCATCTCAGGCATAGGATGTGCCGCGAGATTTCCCTATTACCTATCAACTTACGGATTTCATACCATTCATGGCAGAGCTCCAGCAGTGGCCAGCGGGGTCAAAATCGCGAATCCAGATCTTGACGTATGGGTTGTAGGCGGCGACGGAGATTTTCTTTCAATTGGAGGCAACCATCTCATTCATGTGTTGCGCCGCAATATAAATCTTAATCTACTATTGTTCAACAACGCCATTTACGGCTTGACGAAGGGCCAGTATTCACCAACCTCTCCAATCGGCACACGATCACCATCTAGCCCGAACGGATCGATAGAGCAGCCCTTGAATGCGATGAAACTAGCACTCGGCGCCGGAGCCTCATTCATTGCCCGCTCGGTCGATACCCAGCAGGATCACCTTCCAGACATTCTTATTCGGGCACATACCCACAAAGGTGCATCACTGGTGGAAATCTTACAAAACTGCATCATCTATCATGATGGTGCTTTCGGCACGATCAACGAGAAGTCATCTTTTGCCGACGCTAGCATTCAGCTGCGCAATGGCGAGGCCATGATATTCGGAAAGAATGCCGATAAAGGTCTGATCTACTCAAGCGATACCGGATCCTTCAATATCGTCGAACTCGGCATCGATTGTGGTAAAGATGACGTCAGCCGGCATGATGAAACCGACTTAACCCGCGCATTCGCTCTCACCATGCTCGGTGAGAGGCCCGGCGAGCCAACGGCACTCGGCGTCATCTACACACGCAGTGAGGCAGCAAACGGAACAGAGCACAGAAACGCACCCCCCAAAGCCATGCCAAAAAGCATGTTGGCAGGACTTCTCAAAGCGAAAACCTAAGAAATTGTGAGATGAGTGCTAAACAGATAATCGTAATCTTAAGGACGTTTAAGCGCTGAAAAATTCCGCTGCATCATTAACTGGATTAGTCAGTTCCAGCACATGATCGTATGCCAAATTATCGATAGAAAGCGTTACGCTTCTTTCGGCTGAGGCCGCCGAATACGTTCAAATAATCCAAAACATCACAATGATCACTGCAATGAAACCCCTGTATATTTTACACCACCCATTACCAAATTAAGTTTAAGCATCAAAGTCAGCTAATTTTTATACAAACGCCCGGAAATTTTCTATCCTTTGTCGGTCATACCACCTTGAAGATAAGACTAACGTGTGCGAACACAACCTAGTCGCTAGAAAGGTGAGCAAAGCCTCCAAGTGCGGTCAGCGCCTCATCTGTAATTTGAATGGGTTGCCCGGTGCCTAACCCCGGAGACCAGGGAATCCCCTCGAGCGCTTCTTCAATGCTAAAGCCACTTAATGGTGCATCCAGCACCCACCCATCTCTGCCCATTGTGAACCGAGCACGGCTAGTGATGAGGGCAACCGGCCCCTTGCCCAATTTCAGGCGGGAACGCTCCTTGGCATAGCAATCCCCCCCCCCAGGACTGGTGACAAAATCAACTTTTTCTACAAACCTGCGCGGATCATGAG
This sequence comes from Alphaproteobacteria bacterium, assembly GCA_963582255.1. Taxonomy (GTDB): domain Bacteria; phylum Pseudomonadota; class Alphaproteobacteria; order Rhizobiales; family TMED25; genus CAUZRD01. The sequence continues at coordinate 7,226 of CAUZRD010000087.1, forward strand.
GCATGAGAATGATAAGACGTGGCGCCAAGCACGCAATATCATGGGCTCCGCCCGAGCCAACCATGCGTAATTTAGGAGCATCATATGAACCAATAACTGTCGAATTCAGATTACCAAACCGGTCGACTTGCGCGGCAGAAAGCAACCCCACTTCAATCCGTCCCGCTTGAAGAGCGAAGAAAACAGACAACCCATCGGCAATCATCAAGGCTCCATCGGCAACCGAGGGAGATCCGGTAGAGAGCGGTGGTTTTTGAGGATTTGCTCCAATAACGCCCGACTCGAAGATGAGATTAAGGTTTGGTGCATGGCTATGTTTCGCTATCAAGGCTGCATCGGCCGGAATACCAATGCCAACAAAACAGGATTCGCTCTCAACCAGTTCACGGGAAGCAAGAAGCGCAATCCGAGCATTTTCGCTTAAATCACGGACTGAGGTATTCATGACTCAGTCTTTCCTTGGAGGCCTTTTTCAAGTTCAGAAGCCCGCTCCAAACCCAGCTCTCTTAGGTAGGTTTCCCGATCAGTTGCCCCATACACCCAGCGATCTAGATAGTTTTGCAGTGTACCTTCATCCCTGGATATCTTATCAAACTCGAGATAGTGATCATCATCACGCGAATAATATCCAGCCGTATAAGAAGGATGTGCACCCCATGGAACCTCAGCAAGTGCCGTGATCCGGTCGGCTGGAATGCGGGTACGCTCTGGAGATTCGGCAATTACTGACGATGGAACTATCTCCTCGACCGTTGCTATAATACGATTTGAGGCCAAAGCTCCTTCAACTGTATCTCCATCAACTCCCCAAATCTGGATATTGCCGGCGGCATCAGCCCTTTGGGCATGAATGAGTGCAACATCAGGCACCAGCGCAGGGATCGCCGCCAACTCATCACCCGTGTATGGGCAGACAATTGTTTTCAGCCCACGCCCGCCGCTTGGCTGATCGCCAATCTGCATGATCCTTGATGGAATAAATGGCACCCCCATGCGAGCGGCATGGAGACGCAGCATCATAGAAAAGTTAGTCCACTCCTCAATCTCCACCAAGCCTTCTTTGGCTGCGCGACGAAAGGCATGAGCTAGGCCTACCCCCGGATTTCCTATATAGCCAAAAATGACCTTCGTCACCGCCCCAGCAGCTATCATCTGATCAAACAGAATATCAGCACCCGAGCGTGCCAG
>CAUZRD010000088.1:0-8315 GCA_963582255.1 Alphaproteobacteria bacterium
CAAAAGTCACGCCATTAGCTGCAATGGCGTCTATATTTGGAGTTTGCAGTACCTGGTGCCCATTGCAGCCAAGAAAATCAGCGCGTTGTTGGTCGGTGATAAATAAAATAAAATTTGGTCGTTTGGTCATTCACTCGTTTCCGTTTGTTCTATGATTAAATCAGCCCTTTGTTGTTCACCTCAGATTATCTATGCGATATACACATGCTCTCTTAACCTTTTTTAGGTGGTTGAGGCCGAGAAAAGACGAGCTCAATGTCCGTTGAGGCGATAGCGTCGAGGGTATAGCCACCGGCATTAAAATCTTTCAAGCCATCCGCACGATCCACACGGTTTTCCATGATCCAGCGTGCCATGGTACCGCGTGCATGCTTGGCGTAGTACATAATGGTCCGGGCCTCGCCATCCTTCACGTTCAGGAACTTCGCCCCGATCACCGTTCGTCCAAGCGCTTTGGCATCCACAGCCTTGAAATATTCGTTTGAGGCGAGATTGACCACGGTTGTGTCGGCATGATCGGCAAGGTCCACATTCAGTCGATCGGCGATGCGTGCGCCCCAGAAATCATAGAGGGATTTTCCGCGGCCATTCGCCATTTTGCTGCCCATCTCAAGGCGGTAAGGCTGAATCGCATCCATCGGACGTAAAACACCGTAAAGACCTGAGAGGATGCGCAAATGATCCTGCGCATAATAGAGCGTATCCTCGGAGAAACTGTTAGCATCCAGCCCCCAATAGACGTCGCCATCAAAGGCGAGTCCGGCAGGCTTGGCGGTATTGCTCCTATTGTCGAGATTGAAGGCCTGAAACCTCTCGAAATTCATGATAGCGAGATTGTCACTAATATGCATCAGACCTTTCAGGTCTTCCGCAGTCTGAGCTTTGGCGACGACCGCAAGCTCGTTCGTATCATCGCGTAGGCGTGGCTGTGTGATTGGGACACCCGTTTCGGCGGGGGCCATATTCATCTTTTTTGCAGGGGAGAGTAGCGTCAGCATAATCTATCCTTTCCTCCTAACATCGACCCGTCTAATCCAGGTTCGTATGCGTGGGTCTATGACCACATGAAACTAAGTCCTTGCGTCAAAAATTCAAGCCGCTTTATACGAAAAGTGCCTAGATTACAGTAATTTTAAGGAACTGATTCCGAGCGGGGTCCTCGGAAATGGAGATGGGCAACCATCGTTATCCGTTTGATACCCTTTTAATATTGCGGGACGATAACTCGGAAGTATTCAAACGTCATAGTGGCATTCATACTTAGAGCTTCAAGCACCGGCCACCCGATTTGGCAACCGGCCCAGGTCGTTGGCCCGACCTGCGGCCCTAGATCAGAGGGCATGGTTACTCAGGTTAAGAACTGCGCATTTTGGTCGTCATACACTGCCTCAACACGCCCAATTCAGCTAATAAATTGGTGGACACGTAATCCCATCTTTTCAGGAGGACCTTCTCGTAGCACCCGTTGCTTCTACTTCAGATGAGCGTGTTCAGGCTATCTGGCATTTGTCATTACACCCTCTCCAGTAAGTCTTGGACTCTGGCAAAGGCTATTTGCAAACTATGGCATAATTTTCAAAATCATAAGCTATTGTTGATGTTGTGACCTGTCGAGATGGCTTTCTCGAAGGGCTTAGTAGCACGCGCGGAGTTCAGATGGGTTCATCAACGGTCGAATATTTCTGTCTGCCTTCGATCTGTTGCGTTTCACAAGGGTGTGCTCTTGCGAGCATGCTTAACCTCGCGTACTTAGTGCGACACGGTCCGCCTTTTCCGAAACAACAAAGCAATCTCGTCGCGGTAGCCACGGACTAACAGCTCCACCCCATACTCTACGGCGGTCCCAAAAATCACTCGCATGACAATCTCCGGTGAACGTACAGGTCACCTTGCTCAAATCGCTTCAGTTGCCGCCTTTAGCATTGGCATCATGGTCCAGAAGGATCTGACGACACGCTACCCACCGGCGGATATCTTGATGCTGCAGTTTGCCGCCTCCGCTATGTTGATGTGGATCATATGCGCGGTACTAGGTTATCTTCCCAAACGTTTATCAGAGGTAGTGCCTGGATTCTTATGGGGTATTTTAGCACCCGGCATTGTATTCCTACTTTCCAGCACAGGTGCATCACGGACTGATGGCGTCTCGGTTGCCCTGATCTGGGGAATAATGCCACTCATCGGGCCAATCTTAGCTCGTTTGCTCCTTGGAGAAAGGTTTCACTGGAGCCTACCGATAGGTGCAATGATCGCTTTTTCTGGCCTCATCGTCTTAACACTTGACCGCCAAGCGATAGGGCTTGGTGATCCGATTGGTAATCTACTCGTTCTGGCCGCGGTGCTATCTGCGGCCTCTGGTCAGATTATTGGCAGGCGGCTTAATACCCGAGGAACGCCATGGTTTCGTCTTGCCACTCTACAGGTGACTGGCGGCCTATTCTTTACCGCTATTTTTTCCAGTCTAGACGGCAGCTGGACTATCCCAACTGCGAAAGATAGCGCTGCATTCATCTCGCTTGCCTATCTCGTCCTGGGTATGACCATGGTGGCATTCATTGGGTACAATCTTGCCCTATCTCGAATACAAGTGACATGGATTGCCTTTTACAGCTCCCTCAACCCTGCAATCGGTACAGTAGCAGCGGTAATTTTGTTGGGAGCTCTTGTCCGACCGCTTGACATTGCGGGCATCGCCATCATCGTTGGAGGCGTCGCCGTACCTTATATGTGGCGTATTATCCAGGGACGAAAGGCAGCATTGGGCGCATGAAATATTAAATAATAGAAGCGTATCTTTTGATATTCACTCCACATCCTACTTACAGAAGGCTCCGGAAAGGAAGGCAATAGATCCATGAATGTATCAGGAAAGAAGGCATTTGTTTTTGGTGGCACATCGGGGATCGGCCTAGCAACATCAAAGCAGCTTGTAGCGCTCGGAGCGGATGTCGTTGCTGTCAGCCGAAATCCTGCCCGTGCGGGTGATGTTCCCGCCGGCATTACCCTAAGAAAGTGCGATGTCCTAGACCGTGATGCGCTTAAGAAACTCTTCAGTGAATACGCACCATTCGATATTCTGATCAGCGCAGCAACCGGCGGCACACGTGCAAAAGGACCATTTCTTGACATGGAAATAGAAAGCTACAAAGCATCATTTGCTAAGCTTTGGGGCTATGCCAATGTATTGCAAATTGGTGTGCCATGCATGAACCTCGATGGCACAATTGTTCTTGTCAGCGGAACTCCGGCACGAAAAGCCCAACCCGGTCAGGTTGCAATCGCATCTGTGGGAGGCGCTGTTGAAGCCTTGGTCAGAGCGGTAACACCGGAAGTCGCCCCTCGCCGCCTCAACGTAGTAGCCCCTGGCACAATAGATACTCCAATGTCACCGTTAACAGGCCTAGAGCGTGAAAAAGCATACTGTGAACAGACGGCTAATAATTTAATTCCGCGCGCAGGCAACGCCGAAGAAGTCGCACAGGGTATATTGTTCGTCATCCAGAATGATTTTGTGACCGGAACTACCGTCGACGTCGATGGTGGAAGACTGCTGTCCTAGAGGCTTGGTACGCCCCTAGCATGGGCGTGGCCTAGGCTTACCTTTCCAAATCCCAATAGACATACCCTCTGGTCTTTGATCGATCTCAGTCATCCGCCTTCAAATCACAAGGTGGGGGCAGCGCCTACCGCGCTGTTAATATCCAACGTGGTAACACGGCGCATTTCGCGCACATGAACCGTATCGTCGAATGCGGTAGCGCGATGTAGTGTTGTGCGATTATCCCAGATAACCAGATCTCCCTGTTGCCAGCTATGCTTGAAAACGAACTTTGTTTGCGTCGCGTGTTCCATCAAGTCACGTACCAACAGCCGACCTTCAGGGATTGGCATCCCCTCGACCATAGACACATGGGCCCCGAGATAAAGGGACTTACGGTCTGTCCCGTTCAAGATGCGGACCAAAGGATGATAGGCACCTTCGAGGGTTTTCTTCTCTGTCTTTGAGAATTCAAAGCCAAGTGTCGAGCGTGAATATGCAATCGAGTGATGGGCGACGAGTCCGTCAAGGCTGGTCTTTTGTTCGTCCGTTAGAGCATCATATGCGGTGCGCATATCAGCAAATTCAGTATCGGACGGAACCGGGGGAAGGATGTGTGCGTATAGTGCTGAATAACGTCCCGCTGGATTTATAAATGAAGCATCCGTGTGCCATAGACGGTTGCCAAGTCTCTGCAATCTGCGTCGATCATCGCCACCGAGTATTTTACCTTCGGCATCGACATTTGAAACATCCGATACCGCATCAATTCCAAAGCGGTTCTTCTGGACGGCGTTAGATCCGGTTTGGGTGTGCAGTACACCATCTAGACGCTGGAGAAAATCAGCCTGCTCCTGCGTGGAGAGTTCCTGGTTGTGGAAGACTAGTACCGCGTACTGATCCATACCGGAGCGGACTTGGTTTAAGTCAGCTTCATCAGTCAAAGTACGCAGATTAACAGGACCAACATCACCAACGAAAGTCGGATGCAATTGAGTAATAGAAATAGCCATCAAAAGGCCTCCGATGAATGGGGTATTCATTATTATCCGCTTTGCGCGATATCGTCCACTAACTTCCATCACGGTCCATGGCGGCAATATTGGACGTGGCCCTCCAGCTAGATAGGAAAATCCTCAGCATTGCGCTGATCTTTTGTGTAATAGATCTAGCCTCGATGTATTTATAATCCTACTATTGAGTAAAAGAGAGAATAAAAATGCCTTAAAAAGCGAAACAGCCCAGAAGAGATTGTCTTTACTTTACACTAGATTGGTGGGCTGATTGAACGGGGCATGGCCAATGTGGCTATAATCCTGCAGGATAATCTCACGAAGCGAACCTATTATCGCTGACACAATTAATATTGTGGCAGGTGTTGATATTCAAACCGGCGACAAACCGATCTCAGCTATCTACTTAATCTAATCGTCCGAGTGCAAACTAAACCGTTAAGCCCGCATGAATTGTACAGGTATCACAATTTAGAGCGTTCATTTATTTTCTGAGGGCGATAAAAACTCCATTCCATTCGCCCATCGGCGGATTTTCAACAAAGCCCTCGATGCGTACCTGCAACATATCATAATAGTCCGCGAGCAATTGCAGCTCATCAACCTTTCTGCATATCTGAAGATTGCGGAGAGCACAGCTGAAATTTCCCGTACGATAATGCTCTAGCATCACATGATGAGATTTTATCAATTGGATGAAGGCGTCACTTATCGCTAAATCATGATCTCCAAGCAAGGCAAATATTTTTACTGGCTCTTCTTTGCCCTTTACCCGAATGATATCAATATCGAGAATGGCAAACCGACCAGAAACCTGATCGGCCGTATTGCTGCCAATGATGGCGCGCACTCCATAGTCCTTGGTTTGGCCCTCAAGGCGTGAAGCGAGGTTAACCGCATCACCAAGTGCTGAATAGTCAAATCTTATTTCTGATCCCATATTACCGACAACACATTCGCCAGTGTTGATACCCACACCAACAATTAGTGGGCGGTAGATTTCATTGTTCCGTTCGGCCTGTTCTCGCATTTCGATGTTCAGCAAGCGCGTCTGCTCGAGCATTTCCAACCCGGCAGCACAGGCATGTTCCGCATGCTCTAGATCATCAAGCGGTGCGTTCCAGAATGCCATTACAGCATCACCCATATATTTATCTATGGTCCCTTTCTCATCAATGATGGCATTGGAGAGTGGGGTCAAAAACCTGTTCATCAGGCGTGTCAAACCTTGTGGATCAACACTGAAACTTTCCGATATAGTAGTGAACCCACGCACGTCCGAAAAAAGAACCGACAATTCCTTGGATTGTCCGCCAAGGGTCAGACGCTCAGGATTATCGGCAAGCTCTTCCACCAGTGCTGGCGAGAGATACTGACTGAAAGCATCTCTCACTTGCTGCTTTTGTTGGGCATCGCGGTAATAATTAAAAAAGGCGAGCAATAAAAACACGGAAAAGGTAGTCACAAATGGAAAGGACACATCAACCAGAATGCGTTCTACATCGAACATATACCACGAAGCGGCCACAGCACTGCTGCTTACAAATGCGCCAAGACCCAGAACCATCAATGGGCCTAAAACGGGCATCAAAATAATGATAGCAAGGCTAACCACGATGGTTGCCAGTATTTCCGAACCGGCTATAAAATATGGCTGATGTAAAAAACTTCCAGTCAGAATATTTTCAATAGCCTGAGCATGGATTTCAACGCCCGGCATTGCCGCCTCAAGGGGGGTTGCATGATTGTCAAACAGGCCACTCGCAGAGGTGCCAACCAGAGCTAATTTACCGGCAAGATAATTCTGGTCGATTCGTCCAGACATAATATCTTTTGCCGAAATATAGCGTTCCGAATCGTGGGGACTGAAATAAATCCAAAGACGTGCATGGCGATCAGTCGGAATATCTATACCGGAAAGAACTATACTAGTAATGCCAGACTGATCGAGTTTTATCAAAATTCCATTTTTACCGCTTGCAACCCTCAGGAGATCGAGCGCTAGCGCTGGCATAACCCGTTCACTTACCAGCATTACCAAGGGTATACGTCGAATAATGCCGTCAATATCAGGCTTGATGGTGAGCATTCCCCGTCCGGCTGCTGCCTTCTCCAGAACCGGGATATTAGGCAAAAGACTTGGAAAAGAAAGCAAGAATGGACTGGGGTCTCCTCCGAGTGATGCATAAGATGTGGGAGGCACTTCAGAAAGATCAGGAGTAACTTCTGCGTCAATAAGAGTGGATTCTCCAAGAACCACACGCGAACGCGCGATGACATCTGCCATCAGTTCGTCATGATCAGGAGCGCCATTCAGTTCGGCGCGCGCACTTGGGCTTAATTTTACATATCGTTCCGCGACGTGAGCCGGCGAAGTGCGGTCGTGTTCGGCAAAAATAACATCCATGCCGATAGCAGCACTTCCAGATGCGGATATCTTGCTCACCAAGTCCGCAACTAAAGTGCGAGGCCAAGGCCACTGTCCGTATTCGGTTAGACTTGCTTCATCAATGTCCACAATTACTACCGGGCTCTCAATCGAGAGCCGCGGCTTAAGTTGTTGATAAAAATCAAACACTTTAAGTCGCAAAAGCTCAACCGGGCCTGGATCCAAGACGCGGACGAATATAAGAAAGCTTAACAAGCCAACCGCCAATAGACGGGCAACGCCAAAACTTAAGACAAGTTTCCAAATAAAACTAAGTGAATGAATGGTCCCTAGCACCTAGAGTAACTCAATCGCTATATCACTCAAATCGACAAAAAATTCGAGAAGAGTTTGATAAAGTGTATAACTCATCAGCACATCTCTCAATGTCAAAGTAGCGGTGGATCGTATCAGTCGTCAATTAAACCTGAATTACAGCGAAGTATACTGCTCAATCTTGACTACTTCTAGTTTAATACCAAGACTGATATCCCCACAATACTCATGCTATATGACAAACGTATTTTGTGAGTCGCTGACAATATTGTTTGCCAGCGCTGCCTCAAAAAGTATTGTCCATCAACGAATGCAATTTTGACGGAGAAAGATTCTGCTCCTCCTCCTCCAGCGACACGCAAAGGCCGAAACCAACCGGCCGGGTAGCCGGGATTTCGAACGTCCCCTGGCACCGCTTGGCATCCAAGCCGCCTCAAGCATGGGAAAAGAACTTGCCGCTCGGAAACTCAAACCAAGGCGCATCCTATGCTCAACGTCAGCTCGCACACGCCAGACCTGCAAATTGTTATGCAATCAGTTTTTGCCAACGCCGGAATGCAATTTCGTTCACGAAATCTATGAGGCCAACCGTGATGAACTCATCGAGTGCATCAAAATGCAAGGTGGCTCGGGTTCTCCCCTTTTGGTCATCGGGCACAATCCAGCAATGCAACACTTGGCTTTATCTCTGGCAAAAAGTGACCCTCTCGGCAAACTAAACTCCATGCGCGCTAAATATCCGACCGCAGCGCTTGCAGTCTATGACGTACCTATAACCGATTGGCGAGAACTTGCGTTGCATTCTAGCCGCTTGGACGCGTATCTGCTTACGTGCTAACTCGGGCAAACCGAAATGGCTGAAAAGGCTTTGAAAAAGAACTCGCAAACAGACCCATCCGAGCGCCAATCACTGATCCGTATAGGCTTCGGCCTAGAATTTATCGGTCACTGGGCCCTTGCCGCACCAAAACTCGCTCTGGCGATAGTTTTTTGCTGCGTAATTGCTGGGGCAATATCAGCACGAGGCCTCGGATTTGATGATAGTTTATACAGCGTCTAT
>CAUZRD010000089.1:0-8308 GCA_963582255.1 Alphaproteobacteria bacterium
GTGAATTGTTTGAAGCCGTGGATAGATGGCAGGGCGAAGCCATAAATCACATAGGAGACGTGAGAAAACGAGAAATCCGAATGAATGAGGCTGGGGCGAAAACAGCGTGGGAAAGAACATTAGCCATACTTTTCAATCCTGTCCTTATACCACCGGTCCATGGCATTGAAGCTGGTACGGGTATCGGTAAAAGCCATGAAATGCGTAAAACTCTCGAAGTACTTATCTGGGCCTTACCCCCGGGGCATTGCATTTTTATTGCCGTTCCTAACCACAATTTATCTGAAGAAATGACAGAATTGATTAGATCTCAAGGTATCTCTGCGGCGGTATATCGAGGTCTATCGGCGCAAGATCCAGATAGTCCGAAAAACAAGATGTGCCGAATTGCTGCAGATGCCGAAGCTTTGCGTCGTGGAGGAAGTAAGATGTCAGATCTGTGTAATGAATGCCCACATGCCGGAGTTTGTGGATGGCAACGGCAAAGCAAGCTCGAGGCACAAGTATGGGTGGGTGCGCACAATCTCCTTTTTCACCCGAGGCCAGATGCAATACCAGCCATTGATTATGTCATTGTCGATGAGAGCCCCATTTCAGTTGGACTAAATGGATTTTCACCGACCGACAGGCTCTCGGTGTCACCGTCACAATTGCGACACAGGGCACATAAGGGAGGCAATTTACTCGGTTTGGCGCGTAATAAACTGGCAGATGCAATTGAGAACGGATCAATAAATGAGCCTTTAATTAGAGAAAACTTTGATCTGCAGATTGGTACCGATATTAGGAAGATCCGTAGGTTTGTTTATGCTGAGATAAAGAAGGTCAGTGTGTGTGGTGGATCGTCTAGACAAGCCCTTCAGAAGGCGATTGAAGAGGCCAATTACAATCGACGTCGACTTGTTGAAGTGGAGATTTGGAATGCCCTAAGAAATCTAGACGAGGATAATCCAATTCCTGGCCTTCGTATTGAAGCTTCAGAAAATATTGACAGTGCATCTGAACATCATTTACGCCTTCGCCAGCGACGTGAGATCCACTCAGACTTTCAAAAACCAACCCTCATCTTAGATGCGACGCCAAACTGGGAGGCTTATCAGACGTTTTGGAATATCAACCAAACCACCAAAATAGAAGCTGCCCTGCCCCACGTTAATTTCCTGCAAATCACATGGTCTGCAGCGCGAGCGAAACTACTCACCGAAACCGAAACGTCGAATAACAACTGCACTCGAATGCTGCATTACATCGAAAGTCGATCTGTTAATTTTAGGAAGGTGCTAGTTATCTGCCAAATGGGTTTAGAAAAGAAGTTCCATGAATTATTGCCTGAGAATGTCCAAATATCACACTTCAACGCTGTTAGAGGATTGGATCTTTGGGGGGATGTTGACTGTCTAATTATGATTGGCCGAACTCAACCACCTCCTGTTGTAGCTGAGATGCAGGCTGAGGTTATATTCGATAAGGTTCCGGTTAGTTTGGGGGATGCTTATTATTCAAAGAAAGATGTAGGCCTCACAGTAACAGATGTGGAAGTGAGCAACGGCATCCAAATGGAGTACCACCCTGACAGTAAATCTGAAGTCATGCGGTGGCTCATATGTGAAGCGGAACTCATCCAGGCTATTGGCAGAGCTCGTGGTGTAAACCGCACTGAAGATAATCCGCTCCAGATCGATATAATTGGAACCGTGCCATTGCCGTTCACGATTGATGAGGTAATGAGTTTAGATGAAGCTAAACCTGATCCGCTTGAGATCATGGCAGGGCGAGGCGTAATACTGAATTGTGATCCGTCAGCAAAGGGCGCATCCAAAGTTATTTCTGCAATGTTACCGGATCTATACGGCACGCCAGACGCAGTTAAATCAGCTAGAAATCGCTCACGGTGTCAAACGCCTAAGTATATATATTACTTAGGCAAACGACACCGTGAGAGAAAAATCCGTGATAATTGGCACTCAGACCGTCTCAAGCTCTCCGACAGCCGATATGCGGTTCCGGTTATGGTTCGGCGAAGGTTATGGCGTATTCTTCGTCCCGGTGAAACACCGCCTGCAAATGCCCGGGGTTCAATATTGGGCGGTGTCACCTATGTTCTGGAGCCTCTCCTGCCTGAGGAATTCAGGGGTAATGCTGGTTACATTCTCAAGAAATAAGACGATCCTATTTAAAGAATTAGGTATCCACTGCAGTCTTCCCAGCTCTCAGGTTTTACAGTAAATCTGGTAGAGGTTCTGAAAGGTGTATTTGTATAGATCGCACCTATTAGCTGAGAATGATTCTCACTAATATTACCTACTATTACCTAACATTATCTTCACAGAAATACTTTTAATAGTACTCTTTGATATATGCGTATGCCCGATCAAACAGAACTTGGTCGGTATGAAGCTTATATTTAAGTAACGCTTTTCGGAGTGATCTCTGGACTTCTCGCTCTCCGCCTGTGGTCGTTTGCCAACCATCAAAACTGACGACACGCACAATGGCGTCAATGTCTGCAACAATCCGCTCTATAACCGCCGGGGTTTCACCATTCTTTAATTCTAAAAACAATTCCGTCAGCGCGTTTATATCGGCCATCTTGGGTGATGTTGATCGATAACAAATTCGTGGCGGTGGCGGATCTGGTGGTGCACGTGTGCGTGCCGATGGGGTTCCGGGCCTTCCCATCCTTCGTGTTCATGCTGGTGGTGTTCGCAGTGCATGTGAGAATGCTCATGATCGGCGGTATCATGATTATGGTCTAATTCAAGCGGGTCACGCTGCGGCCACTGCGTAAACGCAATCAGGACACTTGCCAACGCGAATACGGCAAGAACAGAAAACGCAATATCAAGCCCGAAGCGCGCCCCAACCCAACCCGCCACTGGGTATGTGACCAACCAGCATGCATGTGTTAATGCGAACTGCGCCGCGTACACTGCGGGACGATCAACGCTATGCGATGAGCGCCGCAACAAACGATCGGACGGCGTCAGTACCATCGATCTGGCAACACCGATCAATGCCCAAATGACCGCCACCATGGCGTAATTCGCTGCGCTCGCCCCACCGCCAAGGCACACGACCAGTAGAGCAGCCCCGGCAATCATCACCGTCCGATCCGACCATATTTTCAGCATGGCTGGCAACATCACCGCAACAATAATAGATCCGACCCCCGAGGCCGCCATTAGCAACGCGACATCGCTCTCGTTACCTCCCAGCTTCATGCGCACAATTACCACTGTATTGACGATGACCATGGCACCTGCTGCGGCAACGACGGCATGGAGGGCTAAAAGCCCCCGCAATCGTGGCGTTTTGACGAATAGGCGAAGGCCGTAGCTCACCCGCGTCTGAATTCCGCCGATGCGTTCCGGGGTTACTGCAGCAGGAAGAGACGTCGATAGAACAAGGGCTGCGGACGCTAGGAAACCGAGTATCGTCCCCGCGAAAAGCCAATGAAAGCTAATCACCGTCAAGAGCGTAGCCGCGATGGACGGACTTAACAGCATCTCCAGATCATATGCAATACGCGATAGCGATAGCCCTTTTGTGTAGAGTGGCTCATCTGTGAGGACATCAGGTATTGTCGCCCGGAATGTCGGCGTGAATGCGGCTGAGCCAGATTGCAGTAAAAATACGAGGACATACACCTGCCAGATCTGATCAACAAACGGCAGTGCCAAAACAATACCGGCCCGCCCGATATCGAGACAGACAAGAAAGCCACGTCTTGGGAACTGATGCGCGAATGCCCCGACGACCGGCGCAATGGTCACATAGGCGATCATCTTGATCGCAAGCGCGGTTCCAAGAACGATACCCGCGTCCTTGCCCGCCAGATCATACGCCAGCAAGGCCAAGGCAACCGTTGCCAGGCCACTTCCCACCAGCGACAAGACCTGGGCAGCGAAAAGATGGCGATAGGTGCGCACACCAAGCGGTGCCAATAACCCGGCACCAAAAGAGCGCAATATCCGTTCTGCAATCAGCTTGGGAACTTCTCGACTTGGAATTCGCGACCACGGAGCATATCGTCGAGCGAGCCGAACGCATTCGTGTAATGACCCGTGAACCCCGTAGCCTCGACCCGGCGGAACATGTCCGTCCAGTCGATAATGCCTTCGCCAGGCTGCATATGCACTTCGTATTCGCCGTTGTTGTCGGCCATCCGAATCTCACCTAGAAGCCCCGTCGGGCCGTCTTCAAGAAAACCGGCGATCCCTTCAGGCACCAAGGTCGCATGGTTGATCGTGAACGACCACCCAAGGCTTGGTGAATTGAGGTGATCAAAGTAATACATTGTCTCCTCGAGGTTATGAGCCAGGTAATGTACCTCGGCGCGGTCGGGTTCCCAGTTCAGGTTTTCCAAAAGAATTCGCGCGCCCTTTGTTTCGGCATATCCGAGAATCCGTTTAAGCCGCTCAAGACCGACCTCCATTCGCTTTTTAACATCGTCGGTAAAATGATATCCTGCGTGGACGACGATCCATTTGGCGTCAAGAAGAGCATAAGCGTCAATGTAGGCCTTGAGATATTCATCCACGGCCTCAAACATGAACGGCGAAAACTCGGAAACATTTACTGACGATAAGGTGTGAAGCCCAAGTTGAATACCATGTGCCGCACATTTTTTCCGGATCGGCGCACACCGCGCTTCGTCAAAGGACTGCAGCGCATTGGGTTCGACGTCGATCTGACAATCGATAAAGGTGATTTTGTTGTCGATTGCCCATTGGACGGCATCTTCGACGGAAAGTTTCCGACCGCAGTCAATACCAATTCGATCACGAATGTTCATTAGGATTACCTTTCGTATTAAAATAAAATAACTAATTTGTATCGACTAGAGCATTCTCCGTTCACTTCAAAAACTTTTTCTCATTATTATACCGCAAATGCGTCGTCGAAGATAGCTCCATCATCTCGGGATTTGCTCTAGTTTCGCAGCACTTCGGGTAACCATGTCGCGACCGCTGGAACCGCAATCGCGAACAACATAAATGCGATTATTCCCAGTAAAAAGGGCATGTTGGCACGCAGTACACGTATTTGATCAACATCTGCGATCTTGCCCGCGATGATCAGCGCAATTGCCATTGGCGGTGTGACCTGACCAATGACGACCGAGATCACCATCAAGACGCCAAAGTGCACCAGATCAATATTGTAGGTGATTAAGGTCGGTAAAATGATCGGTATCAGCACCGGAATTAACGGATCCAGGATCATCCCGGCGACGATGGCAAGCAACACAAGAGCCAAAATTTTGAGAAACTCACTATCGTAAACGACGACCAGGTCAATCAATTGGACCAGAAATTCCGGCACATGTGCGTTCGTGAGACCGGCACCAAGCGCAAACGACAAACCAACAATTATTAGCAACTCGCCACTCAACTGGACGGCATTAACGAGAACGCGGTATAGACCCCTCAGGGTCAATGCTCGGTGCACGACCATTGACAGAAACAAGGCATAGACGACGGCGAAAGCACCGGCCTCGGAAGGCGTAAACAAACCAACCACCATGCCGCCGACGATGATCAGCGGCAAACCAAACGGCAGGATCGCACGCTTGCCGGTACGCCACACCTCGTGCAGGGAGAACGCAGCATAGGGTAGCCAGCCGCGTTTTCGGGCGAGATAGGCGACAATCAGCATCTGACTGAGGGCCAACAACAATCCGGGAATAATGCCGGCAAGGAACAAGGCCCCGAGCGACACACCGGTGATGGCTGAATACAAGATCATCGGCGAACTTGGTGGAATCATCGGACCAATACCCGACGACGAAGCTGTCAATGCAGCGGCGAAGTCTGCCGGATAATTATTTTTCTTCATTGCCGGAATAACAATTGATCCGGTCCCCGCGAGGTCCGCCGTCGATGAGCCGATCATGCCGCCAAAGAACATACTTGTTACGACATTTACATGTGCGAGGCCGCCGCGCATGGACCCGACGATGGCGCGGGCAAATTCAAATAACCGGCCGGAAATGCCACCGGCGTTCATCAACCCTCCCGCCAGCACAAAAAGCGGCAAGGCGATTAAAACAAATCTGCCGAGACCGGACATGATTGTCTGTGGCATTGTTAATGCCCACGCACCTGACAGATAAAAATTCAGGAACGCTGCGCCAGCCACCGAAACCAACATCGGTACGCGCAGCATCAGCAGCCCGCACAATATCATGATCGAGAGCCCGGCCCCTAAAAGTGGTGTCATGCCCCCGCTCCTCCACCTGCCGCATTGTTGTGACGGATTTTCCATTCACGGTAAAATTCAGCGAGGTACGCCATCACCGCGCCCGCAGCACCAAACACAAGTGCCGACGTCGACCAGCCTACGGGCACCTCAACATAAAGTGCTACGTCACCGCCAAACAATCGGACAAAGTCCACTGAGACCCACGCCATCAACCCCAATACGGCGACATTGAAAGCGTATCCAAAGTTTGCGACCGCACCTTGCAAGTGAGGTGGAATTTTTTCAAAAAAGAAATCGATCTTGATCATCGTCCCACGCCGGACAGAGAGAAATACACCGGTCATGGCAAGCCATGGCATTGCCATTTGCACCATTTCTTCGGCCCACGAGAAGCTGTAATCCAAAGCATACCGTGAGGTTGCATTGGTAAAGACAATGATAACAATCGCAGCCAACGCTGTCACACCAACGATCTCAACAATTCGGTTTATAACCTGCTCGGCAATTGGCAACCCTTCATCAGGATTACCCAGTTCCATGCGTTGAGCGGCTTCTTCAATCTCTGCGGCGATATCACCGTCAGCCTCGTCGGAGCTCTTTCCAGCAGCGGGTTCGTCATTCATTATTAATGTCCGGCTTGCCGCAGCTAAACGCGGTCGGCCGTTCCTGTTGTTTCGTTGAATTTAAATCGTCGGGACGAGTCGTAAAAAGACAGCTGGGGAGGCGCAACCGCGCATCCCCAAACAATGCCTTGGCAGGTTATTTTGTCGCTGCTGCAACAAATTTCGCGGTGAATTCCTTACCGGAAATCTCGCCAATTTTGTCAGCGATCGGCCCGGAAGCAGATTTGAATGCTTCAGAGTCGATATCGTTGAATTTGACGTTCGGTGCCAATTCGCGAATTTCCTTTTCGAGGTTTCTGTCGTTGTCCGCACCGTACTGACGGCTTTTCAGTGCCGCCGTCCGCGCAGCTTTGTGAATTTGCTCCTTCTGGAGCGGCGTCAATGAATTATAGCGTTTTAAGTTCATCACGAAGGTGATCGGCGTATAGACATGCCGCGATTTCGAAATGTACTTTTGCACCTCAAACCATGAATTTTTGCGAATGTTGCCAAAGGGGTTTTCCTGACCATCAATTACTTTTTGCTGCAGGGCCAGATAGATTTCGCCCATGTTCATTTTGATGGGTGATGCACCGAGCATCTTGAACGACAATATCCGGGTCTTGCTACCGGGTGTCCGGAGTTTGATACCTTTCAAATCTGCGGGCTTGAATATTGGGCGCACATTATTCGTGATATGGCGAAAACCAATTTCGCCGTATCCAAGAACTTTCAATCCCGCGGCTTTCTGGAACGAGGCATCCAGTTCGTCGCCAATTGGGCCATCCAGAACGGCGGAGACTTTTTCACGGCTGGAAAACAGGAACGGAATGTCGAAAACCGCGAACTTGGAATCAAGTTGTACGGCATCAGAACCGATGGGAATAACATCCAATTGTCCCGTGCGGACTTGCTGCATATGTACGATTTCATCGCCAAGCGTACCGCTATCAAAATATTCAATCGCGACGTCGTCACCCATTTCAATTTTTAAGGCGTCGCGGAACGACACCAGCATATGCTGCGTCGATGCGCCCGGCGTGCTCTCGACGGACATCCGCAATTTGAGTGGCTCGGCTTGCACCGATGTCGATGCCAATATTGCAATGGAAAAAGCGGCTGCCATTCCACCGACGTTTTTTCTAAAATTGCTCATTTGATTCCTCACAGTTTAAAACTTGTTACACCCAGCACCACAGCCTTAGTATCAGCTACAGGCGACCATACTTCCGTCTAGTTGCATTTTATTATTATTATTTTATTAATTACAACCCATAAGCGATTTTAAAACAAGTGAATTACATTCATTAATCTTGTGCCAATTCTTCTATTGTTTACCGGTGCGCTAAAATCAGGTGAGCTGAGGTGGGTAGCACAACACCGTTCGCCGTTACGTAACCCGCCAAGGTATTTTGCACATCCTTGATGAACGCGCCATGGTCCTCCGGCGACAGCTGCGCGATAGCATGGCGGGTGGCCGGTGCCCCGGCAGCAACCCCGTT
>CAUZRD010000090.1:0-8151 GCA_963582255.1 Alphaproteobacteria bacterium
TTCCGGTAGCACGATGTGTTCATCCGGATTTTTAAATGAGGCACGGCTTGCGGCGAGGCCTGAGGCGTCAGTGGTGTAAACGTCACAGCGGCCAGCCAGATAGTTCTGACGTGCTTCTTCGTTGTTTTCTATTGGTACCGGCTCATAGTCCATTTTATTGACCCGAAAGAAGTCAGCAAGATTAAGCTCGGTAGTGGTACCGGTCTGGATGCAAACTGACGCACCATTAAGTTCGCTAGCACTCGAAACTCCAAGTTCTTTCTTGGCAATAAATCCTTGGCCATCGTAATAATTGACGCCCACGAATGTCAGCTTGAGATCGACGTCGCGGCTGTATGTCCAAGTGGTATTGCGAGAAAGCAGGTCAATCTCGCGTGACTTGAGCGCTTCAAACCGTGTGGCTCCCGTTAGATTGGTATATTTTACACCGCCTGCATTACCAAATATAGCGGCACCAACTGCTTTGCAGAAGTCCACGTCGAATCCTTGCCACTCACCAGCATTATCCTTGTATGCAAAGCCGGGAAGACCTGTATTGATCCCGCATTGCACATGACCTTTGCTTTTGACATCGTCAAGCGTTGCGGCCTGGGCAAGAGTGCCGAGCCCGATTAATACGCTTCCTGTGGCGATGTTGAGGAGAAACCTATTCATCGTCATTCCTTTCAAACACGTTGATCTTTGGGTGCACCCGCACGGTACATGCCGATTATACAGGGTGCGATAACATTACTTTGTCGCTATACACCGAAGACGGTCAAGCTAAGAGTTAAATCAATTAACTAATGATTCCATATGGGAACAATTTAATCTCGCTGCAATTCTAGTGATTGTTGAATGATTTATTTATCAAAAGAGGAAATAACACGATGTTAGCTCAACTGCGAATCTATACCATCAACAAAGGAAAATTAGGTGAGTTTGTTGAGGGATGGAGCAAATTTGTTTACCCGTTGCACATCAAGCACGGGTTCAAGATCGAACGCGCCGAGGTGATTGAAGCACGCAATGAATTTATCTGGATAGTATCTTATGATGGTCCGGATGACTGGGATGAAAAGCAAAAGGCCTATTATGGATCGCCGGAACGGGCTGCAGTTGATCCAGACCCCGCGCGGTTTATCGCTAAGACTGAACGCTGGATGATTAGATCTGTTCTTCCCACAACTTGAACTTGGATTGACCGGAGTTTGGGGCTACGCTGATAAAGTGAATTGGCAGTTGAAGATGGGCTTTCGTCCGGCAGTCCTCGCATCCTAATGAGGTTGATTGCCAATGAGTTGTTGCACTATATTTTTATAGCCAATGCCGAGCATGCCTTTCTTTCTGGTCATAATGCAGCCCGGTCACCATTACAATGCAAACTATTTTGAGGTTATCGGCAATGAATTATCAGGATATTCTAACCGGAAGTGGCTGTGTTCGGCAGAGCCACAATGTTCCAGAATATGAGGTTGATGGTAGCTGGCCACTCCCGCTGCCAGAGGATTGGGTTCTTGGTCAATGCCCCGGTGTTGCGATTGATGATAAAGATAACATTGTCGTCTGCAATCGACAGGATATCACCGATGAAGAAGCCCAATCGGGAGAAAATGCCCCGATGGTTGTGATCTTCGATCCGGCTGGAAATGTCATTAGGTCTTGGGGCATGCAGGCCAGCATGCCGATCAAACCAGAGCGCCTTAATATTGACTGCGAGGGCAACTATTGGATTACTGGTCAGCGTGATGGGATGCTTCAAAAATATACTCCAGACGGTGAGTTGCTGTTGCAAATCGGCGAGCGTGGAAAATTCGATTCATCCGACGGCACGATCAAGGGTATGGCGCTAAATTCTGGGAAAAATATTTTTTTTCAACCAACATCAGTTGCGGTTGATCCAGATACTTTTGATTTTTATGTAACAGATGGCTATGGCAACCGGCGTGTTGCTGTGTTCGACAAGTCTGGAAATTTTCTGCGTCAGTGGGGTGAGCAGGCCAATGCGGTGGAAGCAGAAGAGGGTGCGCCGCATGTTTTTTCTAATGTAGTCCATGATGTGGTTATTGGAATTAATGGACTTCTATATGTATGTGATCGCTGGGGTAATCGCATCCATGTTTATGAGAAAGATGGCACATTCGTACGTAATATCTGGGTAGGTACCGGAACTCCAACGCTGCCTGACAATCGGGGGACGGCTTGGACTATGGTGTTTTCCAATGATGCCGAGCAGTCATTGATCTACGTTATGGATGGGCGTAACGAGCAATTCCATATCATTGCTCATGAGAGTGGTGAAAGACTTTATACTTATGGCAGGCCTGGCCATCAAGCGGGTGCATTTACCCACGGGCATACCATCGCGATTGATTCAAAGGACAATATATACATCGGAGAGACCCACACTGGTCGGAGGGTGCAGAAATTTAAGCCTGTTGCCTGTTGAATGAAGAGTTATATTAGATCACGTATAATGTGACTTAAGGATATGCAGGCGGGCATGCTTTGCATGGAAGCGTACTAAATGACTGGACCAAGTAGCTAATTTATAAAATCACGCTGGTGGAAAGCCGAAAAGTTCGATGGGGTTTTCGACTAAAATCATGTTGCGCGTCACTTCATCTGGCACCCAGTCCAGCATCATATCTAGCAAATGCACATCGTTTGGCATCGGTTTAAAATATTGCGGATGCGGCCAGTCTGATCCCCATAAAAGCCGATTTGGTGCAAATTCAACTAGCTTATGAATAAATGAATCTGTATCCGCGAATGGAAAGTTCTCCTCACTTGAGAAACGTGGAGATAACTTCACCCAGCACCTGCCTGTACCAAGGCATTTAAGAACAAACTCGAATTCTTTGCTATCCGGGCCCTTATCTGCCGGCGGATAGCCTGTGTGTTCAAGCACAAATTTTCCAGGTGTTGCCAGAATGGTATCAGCCCATGCCGGGTCAAGATCAGTAGTGCGCACCAGATAGTGCATAGCCCAATCAAAACCATTAAGTCGGTTCATTAGTTTTTGGTCGAGTTTTTTTTCTATTCGCCAAGAAATTCGCGCGCCAACAACACCAGAATCAGTTAGAATCTGAAGCTCACGATCTGTGATCTCTGGCCATGGTTGGTTGACTACTGAGCGCAACCGATCTGGAAAACGACTTTGGGCATGAAGCGCAATTTCATAATTACGCCCGTACATCATTGACTGTACATGCAAGCCTCGGCTGAGACCAAGCGCAGACTGCATCGTCAGCCAATCATCCATGGTTGTATCTTCGAACTGGAGATGGCTGAAGACGTGGTTAGGCCTCAGCGGAAACTGCGATTGAGGTCCGATAAAGTGAAAATGACAATCACATGCTCCAGGGGGTAATTTAATTTTTGGCGCGGGATAGGTACGCTTAATTTTCGGTGAAAACGGCAGAGTATTTATCAAAGGTATATCGGTCATGATTGGTTTTTACTCCGCAGCAGCGAGTACCCGTTGGCTCGTCCTCAGCCGCTGCACAGTATCGCCAGCAAGGTGACTCCAAATATACATATCACGAACAAGCTTTTCTGCCGCCCGATCCATCGCCGCTCCACCACGGTCGTAGATGTCAAGCGCGGTCTCGGTAACTTCCTGACCAATGTCTGTTGAAAGGTTCATTACCAGACCTGCATTTTGCGAATGCAACGACTGGTCGTGTTCCCAAGCTGTGCGCATCACATAAGATCGCAGAGCCTCGGTTAACATTTTCATACGACATATTTTTAGTTGAACTAGCTGGTGGTCTTTCAGTGGCTTACCTGATTGCTCTCCTGTAATTGCAAGATTAATCGCCTTCTCGCATGCGTCGTCGCAAATTCCGAGCGCGTTGGCGGCAAGCTCAAGATCACCAAATAGATCACCACCGCCAGAGCGACCGCGTGCCATAGCTCCATTAAAGTCGCCGACCATATTAGCCATCGGAACACGCACATCTTCAAATACCAGTTCGGCATTCTGATAATATCGCCATCCCGACTTGTTGAATACTTTTCCGTGGCGGAACTTTGGAGTTTCGCGCGGAACCATCATTAGTGTCACACCTTCTCGCAGCGGCACATTCGGATCTGTGCGCACATAGATGAAGAATAGTTTTGCGACAGATCCATTGGCGATAAAAAGCTTGGTTCCATTGAGTAACATTTCATCACCAATGACCTCGCCTTTAAGTTTTAAACCAGATCGCGGATCATCAGCCGGAGGCAAACGATTGTCAGAGCCGCCACTGGCCTCGGTGCCACCAAATCCAAGTACATAGGTGTCGTCGGCCATGAAAGGGCGCAAAAAGCGATTTTTTTGATCCTCGTTACACACAGCAGCAATGAGATGACTCCATTTCCAACATTGGCTGAAGGTCTTTGAGATGGCGCTGTCGGCTTTGGCTATTTCAGCCATTACCAATGCCTGGGTAACAAAATCTATGCCGTGGCCACCCTCTTCCTTCGATACCACTGAGGTCCGAAACCCGAGCTTGGAGCCTTTTTTGATGATTTCCCAGTCAAACGTTTCTGATGGTTCTTGTATGGCATCGCGTTCGAGCGTGATTGGACGCACTTCCTCGTTGGCAAATTTCCGAGCCTTCATCTGCCATGCTAGCTGCTCTTTATTCAGCGAGAAATCCATGGGTGCGTTCCTTTCTGATAAATAGGTTGCGTTCTTAGGGCCGCAAAACGCGCTGGGTAAGTTTAATTATTTGTGTGGTACAATAGACGAGACGACACTATTTCAAGGACTGGCAGAATAAATTTCAGATTGAACTGTTAGCCTTTGCCAGTTTGCTCATAATGATTGTCTAGGTGACAAATTCTATGCCTTGATCATTCCCTGGAGTGACCGGAAATTACTTCGGCAATGCGCAGTTTTGCATCGCTCACCCCATCCCCGGTATGAAGAAACACTCTCGAGACGTGAATGTATTTTTGAAGCGGCATATCGCGCATCACACCCATCGCACCGAAGCACTCGGCAGAATCCTTAGTTGCACGATAAATACTTTGGGCTGTGACCACTTGGGAAATTTTGGCTTGAGGTAGAAGCGGGGCGTTGCCGTCACTTTCAGAATCCGGGTTGTCGCAGGTCCACGCCGCGCGCCAAACCGCATTGCGCACCATTTCTAAGCTAATAGCGACCTCGGCGAGCTTGGCACCTATTGCCTGGTGTTCGATGATCAGACGCCCACCCTGAACCCGAACGCTTGAATAGTCGACCGCTGCATCATAAGCAGCTCGGCCCACACCCAAATTTATCGCCTGCAATATTGGTAGCATAAAATCAGCATAGGGACCGGTGAGTTTGTGCACCGCATCTAGGTCAAGCATGTTGGTGCTAGGTACCGTGCAGTCACTAAAAGTTACATCGCCGCATGAGCCGTGATACCAACCGCCGTTACGAGGCGTTTCATTGATTGTTACACCATTTGTATCGGCGGGAACGAGCACGACCTCTTTTCTGCCATCAATATTGACCAAAACTGCGAATAACTTTGCCAAAGGGGCATTGGATATGCGGATTTTTGTTCCATTGATGACAAGTCCACCATCCCCATTTTGGGTGGCGATTGTAGAGATTGAGGTGTCGTCGCCGCTCTCGCGATGGTAGTCAATGCCGAGTGATGTTTCCATCTCCGGTTCTCGATCTGCTAGCGCCAAGTGGTAATCGTTGTCAGTGATAAAGTCGTCTAAAAAACGTCCGCGCTGCTCGTCATTCATTAGCTCGTTAAATAGCAGGCCGCCAAGCGTTGATGTCCACGCTAGCACCGTTGCGACATCGACATCTCCGGCTGCCAACTCCTCGGCAACCATGCAACACGTGAGTGTATCTGCGCTGGCCCCACCCGCGTCTTCCAATATAGACAGAGTGCGGAGGCCAAGAGTCCCAGCTGCGTCGACAAGGTCCTTGGCCAGGGGGACGTCGAATGGTTCAAGACGCTCCGGCTTGATTGCGATGGGAGTTATTTCGCCGGCTACGAATTCACGAACGGAATCGCGAATTGCTACTTGCTCTTCTGAAATCCTAAGGTTGTACATCTGTCTCAGCACTTTCTTCGGTATTAACGGTCATACGTCAGGGTTCTGTATTAGTTGCTTGTGGAATGAGTTCCGGGTGTCATTCTAATTATTGATCAGAAAATGTTTCCAATCATAGTAAGTAGACTATGCTCACTCATAATAGAAATGAAGCAATATCAGGCCCACTTAGTCAATTATTCTAATAATAAAACTACTAAGGTTAGAAAAAAGCACATAATTTATCAAGTTTTTTAATCGGATTTAGTCCCCATTTTTTAACTGACTTGATTTACTTATATGTGAATGCAACTGTGTTCCTATTAATTAACTAAACATGTCTGTTGTTTTTTGATTAGAAATAATTTTTCGATGACACAGTCAAATAATATGGGGAGCTAATATGCACTTAAGCTTTATGAAGAAGTATTTTGTGGCTGCTGGAATAGCCACTATAGCATCAATGGGCATGCCGAATGCCGCCGTTGCCGAGTGTGAATTTCCTTGCAAGCCAATTATTTTTGTTGCGCCAGGATCTCTTGGTGGTGGTTCAGACACTCAAGCACGTCTAGCTATGAATATTGTTACTGATGCTGGAATTTTTGGAGATGAGCCAGTTGCAGTTCTCAACAAAGGTGGCGGCGGATCACAAGAAGCCTTCACTTTCATGATTTCTCACTCTGATGATCCGCACTATCTTTTAACTTTCCAGGCGAGTCTGATCACCTACACCCTTTTGGGTGAGGCCCAGTATGAGCTTTCCGACTTTACACCTATTGCCAATGTTGCTCAGGATCCTACCATGATTGTTGCCCGGCCTGATACAGGCTGGAAAACACTTGATGATATGATTCAGGCAGCAAAAGCAAACCCAGGTGGAATTCCAGTTGGTGGTGGCGGCGTTTCTGGTCCAGATCGTATGGGTCTTATTACCCTTGAAAAAGATGCTGGATTTGAAATTCGCTATATCCCGTATTCGGGTGGCAGTAACATTCATCGTGCAGTTCTTGGTGGAGAAATCGTTGCCGCTGCTGGCAATCCGTCAGACTTCATGGCAAGCCTTGAATCAGGAGATCTGATTGGCCTTGCATTGATGGACACCAAGCGTGGTGAAGTCGGCCCAATGGCTGATATTCCAACCACAGTTGAACTTGGATATCCAAATGCAGTGTTCGGCACCTTCCGTGGATGGTTCGCGGCTGGTGATATAGATGATGACACTATGGCCACCCTTGAAAAAAGCTTCAAGGCAGTAACGGATCACCCTGATTTTAAAGCAAAATATATTGATCGTTTTGGCATGCGTCTTGATTATATGGACCATACTGAATTCGCCGAGTATCTCGATGGCCGCGTTTCGGTGTTTTCGAAGATCCTGAAAGACGCTGGCGTTATTCAATAGCGGGTTAACTGGCCATTTTGGCTTGTACGCGATGATCGAAGGGCGCTTTGTGCCCTTCGATCTAGCGCCTTAAGGGAGATTGTCATGGTGCAGGATGAAGCTGGTGTGGAAAGTCCATACAATGCTCAGATGGAAGCCCAAACAGACCCTAAAGGTGTGGTGATTGAAAATCTGGACGGGGTGATAGCTCATGATGAGCGTAGAGGCACCCTGATCTTTGCGGCTTTTCTTACTGGATTGGGCCTTTTCTGGATCTATGCCTCGTCGGATCTTGCAGACAGACAGCAGACCGCCTATTTGAGCCAGGGGTTTCTTCCGGTAGTTTCGGGGGTTTTGCTCGCCGCGTTGTCTGCAATGTTATTCTTAAGTACTTGGCTGACAAAATTTCGGCCGGCTAAGGAATTGGGTAAGGAGCAGTTGTTTGAGCCCAGTGCCCAAATTCGTGGTGCCGCTGTGTTCGGTGTGCTTTTGCTTTATATTATCGCACTCCCTCACGTTCACTATGCTGTGAACACGTTTTTTCTTATGGCAGCAGGTCTTGCGCTTGCGCGTGAGCCCATCAGACCTCGTCTATTTGTGTTGGCGGCAGTGATCTCTGGCATCTTTTTCTCCATATTTGTATGGGGTCTTCAGATAGCACTTCCTGGCAGTATATACAGCTAGGTAGTACGGCATACGCTGAAAAAGGGCACTTACTATGGAAGCTTTTGGTTCTCTTATTGACGGGTTTGCGGTAG
>CAUZRD010000091.1:0-8031 GCA_963582255.1 Alphaproteobacteria bacterium
ATCTCCTGAGCTGGTTATCAAGACCAGTCCATCCGTATTATTCAGGCGTTGTATCGCTTGCTGCAGGTTCAACTGTTAGCACGCCATCAACCGTGGTCATTACCTTTACTTTGGTGCCTGCGGGACAATCAGGGCCGCTTACTCGCCACATGCTATCATCAACTTTTACCCTACCGCGCTCACTTTTAATCGGGTCTTCAAGAACAAAGCTACGCCCGATCAGTGCGTCTGCGCGGCGGTTGAGCATGGGATGGTCTGTTTCAATTGGTCGGCGTGAAACAACCATTCGTGCTATCATGATGGTGACAATAGAAAGGGTAGTGAAAGACACCAATTCCCATTGCCAAGACCAGTCTATGAATATTGTGCTGAGTGCCACGATGGCTGCCGCTACTCCAAGCCATAGAAAATAGACCCCCGGGACGAGCAATTCGAGCAGTAGCAGAAAAGTGGCAACAATCCACCAAGTCCATCCACCGACAGCATCGCTTAATGCCGTAATATATTCCATAAGTTGCACTCCATCTACTGACTACCGTTCAATGGTAGGTACAGAGCCTGTTTGGCGAGGCTCGGCATCGGAATCCTTGCCGAATGCCTGGCGAGTAAGCTCAGTAATTCCTCCGATGGCACCTATCACTGATGATGCCTCGACCGGCAACATTAGTACTTTTTGATTGGGAGCGCTGGCCAGAGATTTTAGTGCATTTATATATTTGTCGGCTACAAAATAGTTAATTGCCTGAACGTTGCCCTTGGAAATTGCTTCACTTACCATTGTGGTAGCCTCTGCTTCAGCTTTTGCTGCGCGCTCGCGTGCCTCTGCGTCGAGAAGAGCGGACTCAAGCCGTCCTTCCGCTGCCAAGATCTGAGCCTGCTTATCACCTTCGGCTTTTAGTATTTCTGACTGGCGTTGTCCTTCAGCTTCCAAAATAGACGCACGCTTTTCCCGTTCTGCTTTCATTTGTCTTCCCATGGCTTCGACCAAATCTCGCGGCGGATTAATGTCTTTGATCTCAATCCGTGTGATCTTCAGTCCCCACGGTGAGGCAGCAGCATCGACAACGCTGAGCAAACGCGCATTTATTTCGTCACGCTGGGAGAGCAGTTCATCAAGATCCATCGATCCCATGACGGTACGTACATTAGTCATTGTTAAATTCAGGATCGCATTTTGCAGCCCTTGGACCTCATAAGAGGATTTGGCTGCATCCAGAACCTGATAAAAAGCAACGCCGTCAACTTGGACCATCGCATTATCCTTGGTGATTACCTCCTGTGTGGGGACATCAAGCACCTGCTCCATCATGTTCACCTTGGTTCCGATCCGGTCGACAAAGGGGAGGATAAACTCAAGACCCGGATTGAGTGTGCGGGTATAGCGCCCAAATCTCTCAACGGTGTAATTGAAGCCCTGAGGCACAAGACGCACAGCTTTCAATACGACGATAATTCCAGCGAAAAGGATGAATATTACAAATATGCTAGAGCCAAACATTAGGTCCTCCATAGGACGCTCCCTCGACGGCTAAATACTACAGGATAGGATTCAAAGTATATTATATATACATTACGTTTTATTATAAGTTATATCCAGCCAGAAAGCTCGCGTCTCACCAGATTTTCAATAAGATTCATACCAGCCAAGCTGTCGTTGAGGCACGGAATGACGGTAAAATTCTTCCCACCAGCTTCAAGAAAAATCTCCCTACCTCCAATAGCCAGCTCCTCCAGTGTCTCCACGCAGTCGGAGATAAATGCTGGCGAAATTACAGCAAGGTTTTTAACGCCACGTTTGGCAAGTGTGGCGATGGTCTCATCTGTATAGGGCTGAAGCCATGCCTCCAGACCAAACCGCGACTGGAACGTAATTTGCAGTTCATGCTCAGCCAACCCAAGTTGGGCGCGCAACAGGCGTGCTGTCTTCTGGCAATGGCAGTGGTAGGGATCTCCAAGCTTTAGATATCGCTGGGGCACACCGTGAAACGATGAAAGAATAATTTCTGGCCGCCACCCAAGGCCGTCCAGATGGACATTCACTGAATTGGCAAGCGTTCTAATGTAGTCATCATCATCATAAAACGCTGGCGCGGTGCGAATGGCTGGCTGCCAGCGCATTTTCTTCAGCGCGCTGAAGGCGTTATCCTGCACGCTAGCCGTGGTAGGAGCGGCATATTGAGGATAGAGCGGAAATAGCAAAATCCTATCTGCTCCAGCTTCTTTGAGGACATTGAGTCTCTCTTCGATCGAAGGTGTGCCGTAGCGCATTGCCCAGTCAACCAGAATGCCAGGGTTAAGCCGCGAGGTGAGTTTTTCGTATTGTGCCCGTGTGACTGTGCGGAGCGGTGATTCATCCTGCGCAGTATTCCAGATTGCTTTATAGGCTTTGCCGCTACGACCAGGCCTGATTGTGAGAATAATTAGGTTGAGGATAGGCCACCAGATCAGCCTGTTTGTATCAATGACTCGTCGGTCTGATAAAAACTGTTTCAGATAACGGCGTACAGACCAGTAATCAGTTCTATCAGGGGTGCCGAGGTTAACTAAAAGAACGCCAATTCTCCCATACTTTACCGTAGGGTGGTTCTTCGGAAATATAGATCTAGTAGCACCGGGTGCGTCGCTCATTAAAAAATTCCAACTTGAATAATAGTCACATTAACTCATTAATTTTAAATGATATTTTATAGCATGCTCTGCGCTAGAAAATCCGGTCATGGGATCACCAGTGTGTGGCCACCGTCGACTATCACCGTCGAACCAGTCATATACGAGCCGGCATTTGAGGCCAGGAGAAGAATTGCACCAGCAAGCTCACTCGCCAATCCCGTACGCCTCTGAGGCACTTGTAAAGCCATTTTTTGGCCAGCTTCACTGGCTAAAAAAATTCTGTTCATGTCGGTTTCTACATAGCCCGGGGCAAGTGTATTCACTCTGATGTGATGCCGGGCGAGCTCGACTGCGAGAATGCGCGTTAGTTGGATAACGCCAGCTTTGGAAACTGCATATGCCCCCGCGCCTGGCTTGACATGAATGCCAAGGATTGAGGCTATATTGATAATGCTACCAGGTATTTGGGCCTCGATCATGCGGTTGCTTGCTGATCTGCTGACGCGGAGCATCGCGTGGACATTAACATCCATCGCCGTACTCCACTCTTCATCAGTTAGATCGAGTGCCCTCCCGACAGCGGACTGTCCAGCATTGTTGATAACAAGATCGACCGGGCCAAATTGTAATTGTAAAGCCTCTAATGCCTGATCGATGCTGGTGGTGGAGGTGACGTCCATTTCTAGTGCCATGGCCGATCCACCTGCCGCATTGATGCTCTCGGCGATGCACTCAACGCGCGCATACCTTCTGGCTGCAAGACCGACAGTGGCGCCATTGGCGGCCAGAACCTGGGCGAATAGACGGCCCAGCCCTCCCGATGCACCAGTCACGACTGCGATGCGCCCATTCAGAGAAAATAGATGATCAGCGCGTAATACGTTTAGATCTGAAGGGGTATGCATTATCTGAAAGCTCAATTCTTGCTCTGCACCTTGCAATTTTTTGACCTTATAGCCAAAGATTTAGGTGCGCTTGAAAAGGTAGTATAATTACCATCGCCCAACGATAGTGGCACGCAGCATCATGGCATCCAATGCCCTCACTTGAAAATTTGGTTAAGTTGATGAGGCCTATCGGTGTACAGCTGAAATCTATGCTGCGCACTGCTGATACCCTTCATTTGGTAGAAATTTGGTTTTAAAATAGATTTTTGGGTTTAATCGGCATGGTGTTTTGATCTGATCTCGGGCTATCCCCTGACGGGAAAAACATCCCGACCACTGATTTCATGCTAAGGCCCTGAACAACAATCGAAAACACGACGACTGAGTAGGTCATCGTTAAGATCAGGGATTTTTCTTCACTTGGGGGAAGAGATAGTGCCAATGCAACTGAAATTCCGCCACGTAACCCCCCCCATGTCAAAAGTCTGACTACACCGCGGCTGAAAGTATGGCGAATCGAAAGCAGGGATATCGGAATGGCGACCGCTACGAAGCGGGCGGCAAGCACTAGCGGAATGAGTGCCAGAGCCATCGGCAGATGTTGGGCCGATTGCACTATCACCAAAACCTCAAGGCCTATCAGCAGGAACAAGATCGAATTTAGTATTTCATCTAGCAGTTCCCAGAATTGAAACACATGTGTGCGTGTGCGCGGGCTCATCGCGAATTGAGCGCCATGATTGCCGATGAAGAGTCCGGCGATTACCATCGCTATAGGTCCGCTGAGATCCATTTTAAGTGCGAGTGCGTAAGTGCCGGTGACCAGCGCCAGCGTGATCAGGATTTCCAGATTATGTTCGTCAATCCGCCGCATGGCTATATAGGCGACAAGTCCGCAGCCAAATCCGAGTAACGCTCCGCCGATTGCTTCCACTGCGAACAGTTTGGCAATCTCCGCGATGCTAAATTCGCCGATATGCGCTCCGTTGGGTACGGCGATTGCTACAATAATTGCGAAGAGAGTAACGCCAACGCCATCATTGAACAGCGACTCGCCAACGATCTTGGCCTCGAGTGTTGGGGGGATGCGTACCGTCTTGAGTATACCGAGTACCGCAATCGGATCGGTTGGACTGATTAATGCGCCAAATACTAGTGCCCAGATGAATGGCAGATCGATGCCGAACATGCGGGCAATAACCCAGGTGCCGGCACCAACAATAAATGTTGAGATTAACACTCCGACAGTTGCCATCAGGCCTATTGACCATTTGCGCTCGGCAAGCGTTGCCAGATCAACATGAACCGCACCGGCGAAGAGCAGTGCGCTTAATATTCCGTTCAATAAGATTCCTGGGAAATCAATGCTGGTGAGTGCTTTGATTACTGCGTCGTCGACACCAAATCCTGGGATTAACAGATCGACGACAATTAGAACTAGGGAGGCTGACAGTGCGATAATCATCAGACCGATCGCGTGCGGTAGATGCAGGTAGCGATGGTTGATATAGCCAATAATGGCTGAAAGTGTGAACAGGAGTGCGATGATGTCTAGAAGGCCCATGGACGGCCAAAGCTCCCTAATTGAACTGCGACAGTGGCAAGGCTGAAACCTATCTAGAGTGCACGGAGACCTTAGCCAAGCTCGCCAAGGCCTGGAAAGGTCTCGAGAAGAAAAAAAGCACCCCGTTCGAACCAGCCGAGTACGAAAAATAGCCCGGTCAACACCAAAAGACCGCCCATCGTCTTTTCTACATATTTAAGATGGCGCTTAAAATGCGACATGAACCCGATGAATGGGCGTACGGCAAACGCTGCTAATATGAATGGCACGCCAAGTCCGGCGGAATATACACCGAGCAATAACATGCCCTCGCCTATTGTATTTTGTGATGAGGCAACTGCAATGATTGTCGCTAACACCGGACCGATACATGGCGTCCACCCAAAAGCAAAGGCAACCCCGATCAGATAGGCCCCAAAAATGCCAGGGGGTAGCGTGTTGTGATGATAGCGCGCTTGGCGATGCAGAAGGGATATTTTAAAGATGCCAAGAAAATGCAGGCCGAACAGAATAATCACGATACCTGCAATTTCTGCCATGCCGGCGTCAATTCCAAATAGCTCATAGCGTGAGGTTAAGTAAGGTCTAAGCGCAGAAGCTGAGGCGCCAAGCACTATAAAAACTGTCGAGAATCCGGCAACAAATAATAGAGATGAAAGTATGACGCGCCGCCTAAGAATTGGATTATCTCCCCTGCCCTCGGCTAATTCATCAAGTGTCGAACCGGCAAGGAAGCACAGATAAGGTGGAACCAATGGCAATACGCATGGCGAGAGAAAACTGAGCAGTCCAGCCAAAAATGCACCGGGATAGGAAATGTCTAATAGCATCTGTGCTCTATATATTTATATGCAATATAATCTGGTCTAGCGGTGATAGCGGTTATGCTCAAGGCGTGCTTCTAAACACTATCGCTCTTTTGGCGTGAAAAGGTTAAACAGTTGAGCGTCGCCCAGGCTGATTAACGGTGTTGCAGGATGGGCGCGTGAGGTGTGGGCAAAGCTGTTGTTGAGATGAAAGATTGGCTGATGCATGACGCCATCAGGAAACAAACTTTAATAGGCCCCCTGATCCCCTCCCCCGGTTGGAGTTTGCACGTTACTCATTCCACCATGACGCTAGCAAAGAATTTTGGGATAGCTTGATGATAGTAAGGGCCGATCAACAAATTCCGAGAGCGGCATCTAGGAAGACAACTACAAGCATTACTTTCTGGGGCACTCGGGGTAGCATTCCCTGCGGTGGGTCAGATTACATACGCTATGGTGGCAACACAGCCTGCGTCGAGCTGCGATGTGATGAAAAACTTTTGATTTTTGATGGTGGCTCGGGCATTCGTAATTTAGGTAATGTACTGATCGAAAGTCTACCTGAAAAGATTGATATTTTTCTGACTCATTGTCACTTCGATCATGTGTGCGGACTGCCGTTTTTTGCCCCGTTTTATATGCCATCGGCACGAATTTGCCTTTGGGGTGGAGATTTTGCAGCAGGATTGAAGACTAAATCTATGCTTGCGGCATTAATGAAGTCGCCGTTTTCGCCAGTCACGCCGAGCTTTTTCCAGGCACAGGTCGAATATTGTGATTTTTGTACTGGAGATGTCCTGTATCCAGGCGAGGGCATTAAGATCAAAACCGTTGGGTTGCATCACCCACAAGGAGCGACGGGTTATTGCGTTTTTCATGCTGGCAGAAAGATTTGTTATCTGACCGACACAGCGATTGGTCCTAATATGATTGATGCCGCTAATGGGGCTGATATTCTCATTATTGATTCCATGTTTACTGATGAAGAGTTTGATGAGCGCACTGGCTGGGGACATACGAGTTGGCGCCAGGCAGTTGCGCTGGCAGATGCCGCGGAGGCACACACCCTTGTGCTATTTCACCACCATCCGAAGCACAACGATATCGTTATGGATGAGATTGCACGAGAAGCTGGTCGATTGCGCCCCAATGTGATTGTTGCGCGTGAGAATATGACGCTTAAGATCTAGTGTTTGTACGCATGTGGTGGCAAAACTTGCCTTAAATTACCATAAATGGCGTCTCGGAACATCTCGCTACGAAGCTTAAAAATGTAATAAATATTGCTCGCGCGGGCTAGTTTCGACAATACGCAATGCCCTAGAGTTCGGTGGTTATGAAGCGGTTACTTGTGTGGCGAGTGCCTTGACAATCCGACGTTTGAAAACAAGTGCCTTGGGAGACAGTGTGTCGTTAGCTGCTTTCATAAGGAATGCATCAAGACCGCCGCGGTGCTCAACGGTGCGCAATGCTGCGGCCGAAATTCGCAAAGAGATTTTATCACTCAGAATGTCGCTTGCAAGCGACACCTGATTGAGATTGGGCAGAAAACGTCGCCGCGTCTTGTTGTTGGCGTGGCTTACGTTGTTGCCAGTGAGGACCGCTTTTCCGGTCAATTCGCAGCGTCGGGCCATTGCCCTCTCCGTTCAGCTTTTGGCCATAATTGACTTGGCCATTTTATCGTCAGATTTACCTTTTGCCGATAGGGCGCAAGGACGGCGCTGTATAAGCGTAGCGCCTTCATGCGTCAAGTCACGTGGTGCGCTTAATCGCGTGGGCCCCAGGATTTCGGGGCCGCTGAGACTATCGACCAATGCTAGCGCTTACGAATAGTGGTATGCCTATATCGTGATTGAGTTGTATATGGCGGGGAGAGAGAAGTGTCGCTCAACCATCTTTATTTAGTATATTGGCATTACCTAGGTTAGAGATTGTTATTAATCGAGTCGTAACTATAAACAGACAGGCTGACGGCGTCGTCCGAGCAAGAAATTGTGTAGACGTTGAAGGAGTGCGGGCCTTGTTTTGCCGACGAATAAAAGTCGTGGCCGCTGGTTTGATCTTGTTGTGTCTCGTACTTCAACAGGCGTCTGTACGGGCGCAGCCACCTGTCAAAGATCTTGCTCTCGGTAAAGTTGAAATTCAATACGGGTTTTATCTC
>CAUZRD010000092.1:0-7993 GCA_963582255.1 Alphaproteobacteria bacterium
GGTTATCTCG
This sequence comes from Alphaproteobacteria bacterium, assembly GCA_963582255.1. Lineage (GTDB taxonomy): Bacteria > Pseudomonadota > Alphaproteobacteria > Rhizobiales > TMED25 > CAUZRD01. The sequence goes on from CAUZRD010000092.1 coordinate 11, forward strand.
TTTGAAACATCCGAGGTCCATTCATTAATTTTATTACTGATAAGCAAGCTAGCTCCAAGCGTAATGCTAGCGAGGTAACACATAGCGGTCACAACCAAAAACAGCGGTTTTCCTGCGACTCCCGAGGACGGGATAATCGGAGATGGTTTTGGTGGCATAACACGCCTTGCCAATTCAACGGTTGGTACTTGGGCTCGAGCATCAACATGCTCTGGCATTATAGGCTGCACATCAGCCATAGAGCTCTATCTCTCCATGATTGAGCACAAGCCTAGGCACATCGATTTGGTTCATCAACTCCACATCATGGGTTGCGATCAGCACAGATGTACCTAGTTTGTGCAACTCAACAAACAGTCTCAACAATCTCCTGGCGAGTTGCGGATCGACATTGCCGGTCGGCTCATCCGCGAGCAGTATCTCCGGTGCTCCGATCACCGCCCGGGCTATTGCTGCACGCTGCTTCTCACCGCCTGAAAGCACCTCCGGCCTCGAATAGATCCGTTCACCAAGCCCTACCCAGCGCAGCAATTCCACCACATCGGAGCGATAAACTGATTCGCTTTGGCCCCGCACTTTCAGAGGCAAAGCAACATTTTCAAACGTCGTAAGATGATCAAGAAGGCGAAAATCCTGAAAAACCACACCAATCCTTCGGCGCAGATAAGGAAGCTTGGATCTGGATACTGTGGCCACATCTTCGTCGAACAGCGATATCAGCCCGCGTGTCGGTTTAAGAGATAAAAACAATAGCTTGAGCAATGATGTCTTGCCCGCGCCGGAATGGCCGGTTAGAAAATGAAAACTTCCAGGTTCTAGATCAAAACTGATGTCACGAAGGATCTCAGATCCCATTCCATAGCGAAGTCCAACATTTTCTAGTCGTATCACGCCAATTCCGATCTTAATATTTTAAGCGGCGAACGTTGGATCACGCACGGTGCCTTGATGAAACACTAAGGCAAGTCTACTGACAATGTTGTTAACGAAACTAGGCACTGAACATAACTTGCAATGTTAACCACATGTCCGAGCCGTGCTACTCGATATGAGCTTCCAAAACAACATTTGCAACGTAAGGTAAACGGGTGAAGTGTAAGTGATGCAGTTAGCAGTTCATGATGGCAACCTTCAGGGGCGTAATTAATCTGCATCTCCACCATTACAGTTCTAGAACTGCTTCAAAAGTCACTCCAGATAGTCCCGTTCTATTGACCGAAGATCCGTATAGCCGAGACGGCGTTATAATTCTTCACGTAGGCGGTGCGCCCATCCCGCATTTATTTCATCAGGTACTTTCACAGTAAGACCAAATTCAGGACCCGTTAAGCGCATCGGGCTGCCCGGTGAGCCATGGAGCAAGGCGATCTAGGCCTATTAACTCCTCAATCATCTGGCGCGGACGGATAACAAAAAAATCATTCTTCCTGACCAGCACTTCAGCGGCAAGCGGCCGGGTATTGTAGGTACCGGATTGAACCGCACCATAGGCACCAGCTGTTAAGATCGCAATCAAATCACCAGGCGCCGACTCGGGCAGATAGCGGCTTTTGGCCAGATAATCGCCAGTTTCACAAATCGGACCAACAACATCGTAGGAGCGCCCGTCCAGATAGCCGCCTTCGCGCTCTGGTATAAGGTTATGATTGGCCTCATAGAGCGTCGGTCGGATCAGATCGTTCATAGCCGCATCAACTATCAGGAAAGACTTTGTTGCGCTGTGTTTTACATTGATTACCGAGGTAACCAGAATTCCAGCATTACCCGTTATCAACCGCCCTGGTTCAAGAACTAGTGTCGCGCCAATACCGTCGAACACTCTCCGCACCATCTCAGCATAGGCGCGCGGATGCGGCAGATTATCGTCCTCAAAATAGGGAATACCAAGGCCACCTCCCAGATCCACATGTGATATGTCATGGCCATCAGCGCGCAACCGCCCGATCAACCGGACCATCAAGCGAAAAGCTATCTCAAATGGTTCAAGTTCACCAATCTGACTTCCAATATGCATGGCAACGCCACTGACAGATACGCCGGGCAAGCTGGCAGCCTCATGATAAAAATGCCGGGCATCAGCATAGGAAATTCCGAACTTGTTCTCTGCCTTGCCTGTTGTAATTTTAGCATGAGTACGCGCATCCACATCTGGATTTATGCGAATCGATACAGAAGCGATAGCACCTTTCTGCTGTGCAATCTTAGAGATCATCGCAAGCTCAGATCGCGATTCAACATTGACCGAGAACACCCCTGCGTCGATTGCAGCGGAAATTTCAGCTTCTGTTTTGCCAACGCCAGAGTAGACGATATCTCTACCCTTAACTCCAGCCATGAGCGCGCGCGTAAGCTCGCCGCCCGACACCACATCCATGCCAGCGCCAAGGCGCGCCAAAGTTGTGATCACCGATTGATTGGAATTAGCCTTCATCGCGTAGCAGATACGTGCATCAACATCCGAAAATGCCTCAGAAAATACCTTGTAGTGACGCTCTAATGTCGCTGTGGAATAGCAGTAAAATGGCGTGCCTATCCGATCAGCAATCTCACGGATACCAACATCTTCGGCATGCAACACACCATTGCGATAAGAAAAATGATGCATGACAAGCGCTCAGATCAGAAAATCTAGAACGGACGGATTGTCCTCTCTCAGCGGCTCTCCGCTTGAGAGCTCCAAAGGTCCTCTAACTCCGCACGCACCAAGCGTGATCATCATTAGAATAACCAGTATTGCCGGTATACGTGCCATAGCGTCCAAGCCTACTCTTTGCGATACCGTGGGCATATCTAGTTCTATCCTCAATGCTCATCCAATTCCAGCTTTTCGATCCAGATTTGTGCCCGACGTTCGACTTCCGCAGGTGCAGTTCCACCAAACGAGGTTCTGCTCAAGATTGAACTTTCCACCGATAACACACTTAAGACATCCTCGGTGATACGAGGATCGATATCACGAAGCTCATCAATCCTTATATCGCCAAGACGCACCTCCCCTTGATCGGCAAGCGCGACAATGCGACCAGTGATATGATGAGCCTCTCGGAAAGGCATATTAAGCGTACGTACTAGCCAATCCGCAAGATCTGTAGCAGTTGGATGACCATTATTCGCAGCCGCGCGCATGCGCTTCACATTTGGCTGCATATCGCCAACCATGCCGGCCATGGCGCTAATCGATAATTCTAGTGTGTCGAGCGCGTCAAACACCGCTTCCTTATCTTCCTGCATGTCTTTTCCATAGGCCATTGGCAGACCTTTCAGCACAGTCAGTAGTGTTACCAAAGATCCGATGGTTCTGCCTGCCTTGGCGCGCACAAGTTCAGCGGCATCTGGATTACGCTTTTGCGGCATAATAGATGAGCCGGTAGTGAATTTATCAGATAGTGTAATAAAACTGAACTCGGCCGAACACCAAATGACAATTTCCTCCGCCAACCTCGACAGATGCGTAGCGCAGATGGCGGCAGCCGCGAGCACTTCTAAGGCAAAATCTCGAGCAGATACCGCATCTAGTGCATTTGCCATCGGTTGCGAGAAATCGAGCGCGCTTGCAGTCATATCTCGGTCGATCGGGAATGAGGTTCCAGCAAGCGCCGCCGCCCCCAATGGGCATTCATTAAGGCGCACGCGCGCATCAGCAAATCGCCCGCGGTCCCGCGCAGTCATCTCGACATAGGCCAACAGATGATGCCCAAATGTTATTGGCTGCGCAGTTTGCAGATGCGTATATCCTGGAAGGATGGTTTCGCAGTGCTCAAATGCCTTGACTGCTAGCGCCTTTTGATAGCTCGCCAGCATCAGATCTATCCCGTCAATAGCATCTCGTACGAAAAGTCTAAGATCTGTTGCCACCTGATCATTTCGTGAACGGGCGGTGTGCAGTCTCCCTGCCACATCACCAATTAGCTCGTGCAGCCGCGACTCGACATTCATGTGAATATCTTCCAGTTCAGCCGAGGTCTTAAAGGTCCCGCTCTCAACCTCTCGCAGGATTGTGTCTAGACCTTCATCGATTAACTGTGCATCGTTGGCACTAACAATTCCGGCAGCGGCCAGCATCGCGACATGGGCTTTCGAACCAGCTATATCCTGCGGTGCCAGCCGCTGGTCGAATTCTATAGAGGCGTTGATCGCCTTCATGATTGCATCGGGACCTGAACTGAAGCGCCCGCCCCACATTTTATTGCTCATCAGCTTTGATTCATCTTATCATAAGTAATTAGACAATTTGGAGTTCAGTTTTGAGTTCACTATCACCGAGAACAGCTGTCATCATAATCACATGCATTGCAATCACCGCTATCACTGCATTTTCCGTCAATACGTTATTGGACGATCTGTTCAGTAAGCGCAAGATTGCACAGCATGAGACAATAAATATCAGTCCACGGCTCGGCATAGCGCAAACACATACCCCCGTCACAGATAAACGCATTTCTACTTTCGTGGTTCATGATACGCCTCACAACATCAAAAAAGTGAGTTTTACCGACGCTAACAATGCAGATAAAACACTTGCTGATTGGCACGGGAAACCTGTTCTGGTCAATCTTTGGGCCACATGGTGCGGTCCTTGCCGCCACGAGATGCCGGCTCTTGACCGCCTGCAGAACAAACTGGGCAGCGACGGCTTCTCAGTACTAGCGATCAGTCTGGATCGAGGAGGACTCGATAAACCGCGGGGTTTCTTTGAAGAAATTGGCATTAAGCATCTCAGACTATACAATGATAAAACATCCAAGATTGGTTCCGACCTTGCAATTATCGGTATGCCAACAACCTTACTTATTAATGCAGAAGGCAAGGAAATCGGCCGACTTTCTGGTCCGGCAGAATGGGATTCAGACGAAGCGATAGAGTTGATTACGCGCCTTTCCAGGTTAAAATCCTGACACGCAGCAATTTTACCAAACCTGCCCCCGGCGTACAAACTTGAGCTTAGCTCGTTCATTCTCCTATACATCGCTTATAAGACAATGCAGTTGATCATATTAACTTTGTTAGGGGTGCACACCCAATACCGATTGCCAAAACATCCGGCTCTAACGTGTAGGAACAGGCTCGTTGCCGCGATAGTCGTAAAACCCACGACCGGCCTTGCGTCCGAGCCAACCAGCTTCGACATATTTTACCAAAAGCGGACAGGGGCGATACTTTGAATCAGCAAGCGCCTCATACAAGACCTGCATGATTGAAAGACAGGTATCGAATCCTATAAAATCAGCAAGTTGCAATGGACCCATGGGATGGCGTGCACCAAGACGCATCGCCGCATCTATCGCCTCTACGTTCCCCACCCCCTCATAAAGGGTATATACTGCTTCATTAATCATCGGCAGCAAAATACGGTTGACCATAAAGGCTGGAAAATCTTCCGATACCGCAACCGTTTTGTCCAAACTTGAAACGAAAGTGTGCACGCACTCAAAGGTTTCATCCCCGGTTGCTATCCCACGAACAAGTTCTACCAGTTCCATAACTGGTACAGGATTCATAAAAGGAACCCCGATGAATTTTTCAGGTCGGTCCGTAACAGACGCCAGTCGCGTGATGGATATCGAGGACGTATTGGTAGCCAAAATTGTGTCCGGACCGAGAAGTGGGCAAAGGTTGATGAAGATGTCGCGTTTAACCGCTTCATTCTCCACCACAGATCCGATAATGAGATCAGTGCTCGCCAATCCCTGAGGATCAGGCTCTGACGTGATCAATGACAAGGACTTGTCGCGTTCTATTTCACTGATTTTTTTGATAAAACCTAGCGCGAAAGATTCCCATTTATGGCAGAAAGAGCGGCTTCAAGTCTCTCTTTACTTATATCATTCAGTTTTACCGAAAATCCAGCCAGCGCGCATACATGGGCAATACCGTTACCCATTTGTCCGCTGCCTATTACGCCGACATTAAACTAAATAATTACTCCAATATTTATCCGGGCACTAACCCTTAGTTGCATTCTTAACCCGATGTGATGTGCTCAGTATCCAGCTTTTTTTAATTCCTCTTCAAGTTCCGGTACTGCTTGGAACAGATCAGCCACCAAACCATAGTCAGCAATTTCAAAAATAGGAGCTTCTGCATCCTTGTTGATTGCAACAATTACCTTTGAATCCTTCATTCCGGCAAGATGCTGAATAGCTCCCGAAATACCAACCGCTATATAAAGATCTGGCGCAACTACCTTTCCCGTCTGACCAACCTGATACTCGTTAGGCACAAACCCAGCATCGACCGCAGCTCGGCTTGCACCTACAGCTGCCCCAAGCTTGTCGGCAATTTTATCCAACATCACGAAATTGTCACCAGATTGCATACCGCGCCCACCAGATATAATAATCCGAGCCGACGTCAGCTCCGGGCGTTCCGATTGGGAAATCTTCTCGTCGACGAACTTCGAGATTGCCGGGTCATCTTCCGGATCAATAGTCTCTATACTGGCTGGCTCATCGCCAACGCCGGCAGCTCCAAACGCGGTAGTGCGGACGGTGATTACTTTTTTAGGCAGATCAGCTTCGACCGTCTGGACGGCATTCCCTGCATAAACTGGCCGCTCGAAGGTTTTGTCGTCGACCACAGAAATGATCTCAGAAATTTGCGGGACATCGAGTAAAGCTGCGACACGCGGCATGACATTCTTTCCCGACGTCGTCGCTGGCGCAAGAGTAGCCTCATAATTTCTCATCAGTTTGACTATCAGTGCAGCCAGTGGCTCGGCTAGGCGATTTTCATAAATATCAGCTTCAGCCAGAATAACTTTATCAACACCCTCGATAGCGGCCGCTTCTGCAGCCACATCACTACAATTTTTACCGGCGATCAACACATGAACTGGTCCACCAATCTCACGAGCAGCTGAGATGACTTTTGCAGTTGCATCTTTTAATTCCGAATTGTCGTGTTCACCAATGACAAGAACGGCCATTAGATCACCTCCGCTTCATTTTTAAGTTTTCTAACTAGCTCCTCAACTGATTCGACCTTCCCGCCGCCTTGGCGTGCTGGCGGTTCAACGGTTTTGAGAACTTTGAGACGCGGCGTCACATCAACACCGTAGTCATTAGGTGTTTTCTGATCGATCGTTTTCTTTTTCGCTTTCATGATATTCGGAAGCGAGGCATAGCGCGGCTCATTTAATCTAAGATCCGTTGTAACCACCGCAGGAAGGATAAGTCGAACGGTTTGCAAACCACCATCAATCTCGCGTGTAACCGTTAGCTCGTCACCGTCTTGAATAATCTCGGATGCAAAAGTACCCTGGGGCCAACCTAAAAGGGCAGCCAGCATTTGACCTGTCTGGCTGCAATCATCATCGATTGCTTGCTTGCCCAAAATAATAATTTCCGGCAGCTCTTCCTCGGCAATTACTTTAAGTATTTTAGCAACCGCCAAAGGTTCCGGCGAATGCTCGCTGAGCACCAAAATGCCTCGGTCTGCTCCCATTGCCAGCGCATGGCGCAATGTTTCTTGTGATTGCTGAGGACCAATTGATACTACCACAATTTCTTCGGCTATACCGGCTTCCTTGAGCTGGATAGCTTCTTCAACGGCGATTTCGTCGAATGGGTTCATTGACATTTTGACATTGGCGAGCTCAACGCCACTACCATCGCCCCGAACCCGGATCTTCACATTATAGTCAACCACTCTTTTAACGGGAACGAGCACTTTCATGGCACGGCACCTCCAGAAATCTCTCTCATCGGTGTGCTGAAACGCGGATAAATCCAGCAAGTCAGGTGAGAAATAAAGCTATTGTTTCAGTATTTCCATCAATCCTATGGTGGATCGGGAAGGTAGTCGGGCCGCACCCCGGGAGTCAACGCATGTAGGTTGTTAAGATACGCCAGTTACCCCGATCAGAGGCAATATAATCACTAGTGTGACACCCCGCGATCAAACAGAGGAATGTCACCCCGTTTCATCAGTAGCGTGAGGACAAACCCTGCGATTATCCCACCTATATGGGCCCACCATGCATAA
>CAUZRD010000093.1:0-7986 GCA_963582255.1 Alphaproteobacteria bacterium
GCCCGCTTCATGCATCAGTTCTGTTAACCTTAATCCACATGACGGCACCTTCTCAGAGAGTTTTAAAACAAACGTGTTTCCACATGCAATTGCAACAGGGTACATCCACATTGGAACCATTGCAGGAAAATTAAAAGGAACTATCCCTGCACAAACGCCCATAGGCTGGCGTAAATTATGGCTATCAATGCCTCTTGAGACATCAGCACTAAAGTCAGATTTTAGGTGATTGTTTATTGCCGTGCAGTATTCAACAATCTCAAGACCTCTTCCTACCTCACCCTTAGCATCTGCAAAGGTTTTTCCATGTTCTTTTGAGATAAGTTCTGCAAGCTCATCGGTGTGCTTAATAATAAGCTCGCGATAGGTAAACATGATTTGAGCTCGCTTAGAGGGAGGAACTTGACTCCAATCTTCAAAGGCATCACTGGCTACTTGAATGGCCTGAGCAGTATCTTTTGCACTAGCAGCTTCAATTGTCTTAGTGACTTTGCCAGTAGCAGGATTAAAAACACTTAGTGTTCGACCTGAGGATCCAGGGTGTTTCTTTCCACCAATAATATGTTGTAGGTTATTTGAAGGCATAAGGGTTAATTTTTATATTTGGTGTAATTTTTTGATAACAACTATCATTACTATATTTTGGTCGACTTAATAATGACATTTAATTTCCTTGTTGATGGTATCCAATGGATATACATATAGCCTGAACAAGGCTCATTTTATAAGCCCTGTCTGTAGCTAAGACCCAGTACTGACCCATTGCTTCTGACACGCCGATTTTTGTATGGATTCCACAAGGTGCTGAATACGCAGACCCTTGCGGAACGAAAACATCTCCCGACCACTTCCGGCAATGGCGCTCACGAATCCCGCCACTTCGATCGCCTTGAGATCGTTAAACCCGATCTGATGCCCTGGCGCAACGCAGAAATTGCCATAGGGGGGGTGTTCGGGAGCGGCCTCGATCCGGCGGAAGCCGCATCGGCCAGGAGCATCTTCGGTTGAGTAGAACTGCAGCTCGTTAAAGTGTTCCTGGTTGAAATAGAGTGCACCTTTGGATCCGTAGACCTCGAAATTATGCTGCATCTTGTGGCCTGTAGAGATCCAGTTGCCCTCGATCGATCCGGTCACTCCGTTACCGAACCGCAGGAATGCACGGCCGATGTCATCCACTTCGATTTTCTGTCGACCCCCCTTACCGTTGGGGCGTTGGGCGATGACTGTTACGCAATCACCCATCACCTCGGTGATGGGTCCGAGCAAGAACTCCGCAGTCGCCAGTGCATGGCTGCCCAGATCGGCCAGTGCACCGCCACCTGCCGGATCATGGCGGAAGGTGGCCGGGCTGAGTGCGTCGGTCATGTAATCTTCGGCATGAAGCCCCCGATAACCGCGAATTTCGCCCAACTCACCAGCTTCGATCATTTCTCTTGCGAGTCCGACCATCGGATTGCAAAGATAGTTGAAGCCAACCTGGGTTTTGACCCCCGCAGACTCGGCGCTCTCGGCCATTTCGAGTGCATCAGAGGCAAGCGGGGCCAGTGGTTTTTCGCAATAGACATGCTTTCCTGCGGCAATCGCTTTAAGGGCCATTTCCTTGTGGAGCGCATTTGGCGCGGTAATATCGATCATCTCAATTTCGGGGTTTTCCAGCATCTCACGCCAGTCCGAGGTTGCGTGGCGGAAGCCGAAATCTCTCGCTGCCTTCGCAGCCGCCTCGTCGGTGATATCGGCTATGGTGTGCAGGTCGATTTGTATCGGCAGGTTAAAAGCTTTCTGGGCCGTTGCATAACCTAAGACATGGGCTCTGCCCATGAAGCCCGAGCCAATCAGGCCGATGGAGAGTTTGGGTTTTTCAGTCATTTCAGGGTATCCCTGTTCACGATCAAAGAAGGATCAATCGTTTGGTTGAGGTAGTTAATTGCATTTTCAATCGATGCGATCGCCATGTCATTGTTGACCTTGGTCAGGACGGTCGGTTCATAAAAATGGCCGGCGCTGAAGTCAGCGGCCCGTTGCCCGCCAGTTTCCAGCTTTGCACCGTGTTGCAAGGCCTCTTGCACGATGCCGTCAATCTGATTGAGACGCTCTGCGTTGATCAGCGGGCCCATCTCAGTCGCCTCGTCCAGTCCATCACCAAGCTGGAGGCCTTTCAGTGTTTTCATAAACCCCTCCTTTTTACTCGGTTAGTGGTGTATCTGGAGTAGGTGGAGCAAACGAATATCCTCCCCAAACGGATTGATCATAATGAATGACGGCACCGGTCATCATTCCACTGTCATTCGAGGCCAAAAATACAACTGATTGGGCAACTTCTTTGGGGTCGATAAGGCGTCCAAAAGGTTGCATAGTTGCAGCTTTTTCCAACCAATCACTATCAGCACCATGGTATTCTCGTTGGATTCGATCCTCACCGTCAGTTGCCATCCATCCAGGGTTCAATTGATTGACTCTGATACGGTTTCGCAATAAAGCATAGCTAGAGTTGCGTGTCAGTGTCGACAGCGCACCTTTAGATGCTGAATAGGGTGCAATAAACGGTTGACCGGCCATTGCTGATGTCGATCCGATATTGATTATTGCGCCTTCAATTCCATCCCGAATCATTAATTTAGCAACATCCTGCATCAAAAAGAATGGTGCACGAGTATTTATTGCAAACATACGATCAAACAGCTCTTCCGATGTGTTCAAAAGATTACCCCTATCCGTTAAACCAGCTGCATTAACTAGAATATCAATGCGTCCAAATATTTTGTCGGCTTGAGTAATCACCTTACGGCAATCGGAAACCCTTTCAAGGTCGGCGGTCACGAAATGCACCTGCACGCCCGTATCTTGCGTAATTTTTTTTGCAACAGCCTTTCCTTTTTCAGTACTTCGGCCACAAGTAACAATACCTTCCACACCATCATCAGCAAACTGACGTGCTATCGCAGCTCCCAACCCCTGCGTTCCACCGGTAACAACTGCGATTTTCCCATCAATGCGGCTCATGAGATAACCTTATATCCCGCCGCATTCATCACCCTTGTCAACTCGGAACATCCCCTTATGGCCATTTCCAGTGGTGGGTTCTTAACCGGGTCTTGTTCAGCCTCGATCACGAACCAGCCTTCGTATTCACGAGCAGCAAGCGCTTTGACTATTGCCTCAAAATCGAGTGAACCATCACCGGGGACGGTAAATGCTCCTTTAATCACTGCATCAAGGAAGCTGTGTTTCTCGCGGTCCAGCTCACTCACAACACCTGATCGGATGTCTTTAGCGTGAACATGACTGATCCGGGAGAAATGCTTATCGATGACAGCGAAATTATCACCACCTGCAAAAGCCATATGACCAGTATCAAATAATAGAGGAACAGATGAATGCTTCATAAACACATCCAATTCAGTCTCAGTCTCTACGACAGCACCCATATGGTGATGATAACTTAGTGGCATACCTTCTTTGGCACACCAATCAGCAAAGTTCGAGACCTTACGTCCATAGATCTCCATTTCAGTTTCTGAAAGTGACGGCTTTTGCTCGAGTGGCGTATGCCGCTCACCTTGGATCGACCGCGCAGTCTCTCCGTAGACTATGCATGGTGCGCCTGCAGCCTGAAAGAACGCATGCTGTTCTGCAATGCGGTCCTTTTCCACCTCGATATCACCATCAAGCAAGAGGCCCGAGAACCAGCCACCACAGACCGACATGCCATGCTTTTCAAGTACCGGCCCCAACTCACCCATGTTCATCGGAAACCGACGGCCCGTTTCCATGCCCGTCAGCCCCGCTTCCGCACCTTGTCGCAAGCATTCATCCAGGCTCACGTCATCAGACAACTCTTCCAGGTCGTCGTTCCACCACGCAATTGGTGCTATGCCAAGTTTGACCTTCAGCATCTTTTTCATACCCCCCTCCGTTGTTTCTTGCGGAATTCTTCCTGACCTTTGCGGGCTTCGTTCACACTTTTGCGCGGGCTAATTTCGGGTACACCGACGTACCAATCCGCGCCACCGGGCGTCCAAGTGTAGGCATCCGACGCAATGCTGATCACTGTCGTGACCTCCGTGGTCTGCGCCCATTCCATTGCGACCTCGAGATCAGCAAGACTTTCAACGTGGCGGGCCTTTGCTCCCATGGCCTCAGCATGTTTACCAAAATCCACATGGCGTACATTCGCAGGATCAACGACCCGGCTGTCCTTGAGAAGATTGTTGAACCCAGCCCCACCCATGCCTGTCTGCAGGCGATGGATAACGCCAAAACCCCCATTATCACAGACGATTACGATCATCTTGTGACCAGAGATCACCGACGAATAGATATCTGAGTTCATCATCATGTAGGAGCCGTCACCAACCAAGACAATCGGCGTACCGCCCGTGCCTTCCAGCGCCATGGCATGACCCCAACCACCAGCGATCTCATACCCCATACAAGAATATCCGAACTCGCAATCGAACGTATGAGGCGACTTACAGCGCCAGTTCTTTATGGTCTCGCCTGGAAGGCCGCCTGCAGCGGTTACCACGACATCTTCGGGCTTAGCCATCTTGTTTATGACGCCAATCACTTGGGCGTAGCTTGGGACCTCTTGGTTTGTTGGTGCTTGACCTGCATCCAGAAGCTCATTCCACTCTTTATACCAGGTCTGTGCCTGATCCATCCGAGCGGTAGGAGCAACCCAGTCGCCCAGTGCCTTATCAAGGTCTTGCACACATTCTAATGCGTCACCGACAATTGCCAAAGCGCGGTGCTTGCGCGCGTCAAAACGCGCAGCGTTGATATTGATGAAAGTGGCGTCTTTCGGAAAGGTCGTCCAAGAGCCTGTCGTGAAGTCCTGCAACCGCGTCCCTATCGCTAGCACCACATCTGCTGTCTCAGAAAGCTGACGCGCAGCCTCCGTGCCCTCGATTCCCATTGGACCTACATACACCTCATTGTCATGACATACAGCACCCTTGCCTGCGATGGTCTCTGCCATCGGAATGCCGCGCTTCTTGGCGAAGGCCATCACAGCATCTTCAGCGCCGGAATACCGCACACCACCCCCCGAAATGATTAGAGGATTCTTTGCCGTTTTCAGTACTTCTGCCGCCCCAACCACTTGATCAACAGAGGGACGCGGACGTGAGATCGTCCAGGTTTTCTCTTCAAAGAACTCGATTGGATAGTCATAAGCCAGCTCTTGAGTGTCCTGCGGGATTCCAATGAAAGCAGGGCCACAATCGGCAGGGTCGAGCATCGTCGCAATCGCTTGCGGCAGCGATTGAATGATCTGTGCGGGATGAACGATCCGGTCCCAATAGCGAGAGACCGCCTTAAAGCTGTCATTAACAGAAATTGAGGGGTCACCAAAATGCTCGACCTGCTGCAGAACTGGATCCGGCAAGCGGTTAACATAGGTGTCACCCGAGATCAGCAGCACAGGCAAGCGATTAGCGTGAGCCACGCCTGCAGCCGTCACCATGTTGGTGGCGCCGGGACCCACCGAGGAGGTGGCAATCATAATCTGACGCCGCTTTTTCGCTTTGCCGTATGCAATAGCCGCTAGCGCCATGGATTGTTCATTCTGTCCGCGCCAGGTTGGTAGTTGATCCTGGACGCGCTCCAACGCTTCCGCGAAACACGTTACATTACCATGCCCAAAAATACCAAATACGCCTGCGAAAAGCGGAACGCGTTCGCCATCTATCTCTGTGAATTGATTGCAGAGATAGCGAACAAGCGCTTGAGCCATTGTAAGGCGGGATAATTTTTTAGTTGCCATTCAAGTCTACCTAAAGTAAGGAGTCGTAAATTTATTTTAATATTAAACTCAAGTATAAAGTAATATAGTAGCAATTTACAATAAATATTGTTAAATTTAACTATTGCAAAAATAATTGCAATTATAAATTATTATGCAATATAATGTAGATGTGAAAAAAATACTTAAAGCAAATACGCTAAAAGGAGATTAAAGTGTTAAGAATCGCTGTACTTGGTTGTGGACGCATTGGCAAAATGCATGCACATAACATTGCATGTCACCCTCGCGCTGAATTAGTTGCCGTCTTCGACGTGAATAAATCAGCGGCGCAGTCTGTTGCAAAAGCATATAGTACAGTTGTTGCAGATAGCGATACAGCGGTTTTTTCTAATGATAACATCGATGCTGTATTGATTGCGAGCGCAACTGAAACCCATTCAGACTATATTGAAAAGGCAGTTGCTGCAGGTAAACCTGCATTTTGCGAAAAACCCATAGACCTAAACTTGGAACGTGTGAAAAGCTGTGCTGCTAAGATTGCAGGGAGCAATGTTCCAATACAGTTGGGTTTTAATCGCCGCTTTGATCCAGGTCATAAGGCAGCAAGAAACGCTATGCAAAGTGGCGAAATAGGAGATTTACATCAAATTATCATCACGTCTCGCGACCCAAGCTTACCACCTCGAAGCTATCTCGAAGAAGCCGGCGGTTTACTACGAGACATGACAATTCACGATTTTGATCTGGCTCGGTTTATGCTTGATGGTGATCCGGTAGAGAGTGTGTTTGCAATTGCTAGTGCAATGATTAATCCCGCTCTTGGGGCTGAACTCAACGAAGTCGATACCGCAATGATTATCATGCGCTCCGTAGGTGGTATACAGGTTCATATCAATAACTCACGCACCGCAGTCTACGGCTATGATCAGCGAGTAGAATTGATGGGATCAGCCGGCATGGTTATTAGTGACAACCGTAAACCACATGAGTGTAGAAAGTACTCGGCATCAATCGTGGAAGCTGCAGAGCCATACCAGTATTTCTTCATCGAGCGCTACACCGAATCCTTTATAGCAGAAATCGATGCATTTATTGACACTGTTGAAAATGGAGCTCCAACGATTGCTGAATTCGATGATGGACAACAGGCCTTAATTTTAGCTGAGGCAGCCTACCTATCGCTTCGCGAAGGCCGCATGGTATATGTAAACGAAATTTAATATGAATATATATAAAAAATTTGGACTTTTTATAGATGGTAAATGGCGCCCTGCTGGAGACTTAGAGACGTCACCAGTAATAAGTCCCGTTACAGAGACCACCGTAGGTAACGCCCCAGTTTCAACAATCGCAGACACTGAAGCCGCAATAGTTTCCGCGGAAAGAGGGTTTTCAGCTTGGCGATCTACACCTGCTTTCAAGCGTGCAGATGCCCTTCACAAAATTACAGATGAACTTACCAGTCGTTACGATGAAGCCGCAAAGATGATTTCTATAGAGACAGGTAAACCGATTGCGCAATCAGGTCGAGAATGGGGATTGGTCGTTGATCAATTTCGCTGGCATGCTGAAGAAGCGCGCCGTATTTATGGTCGCATAATCGAAAGCCGCATCCCTGGCGGGCGATTCGAGGTACACCACGAACCTATAGGTGTGGTCGCTGCATTTACAGCATGGAACTTCCCAGCTTTACTGATCGCCCGAAAAGTAGCCCCAGCTCTAGCTGCAGGATGTTCAGTTGTGCTGCGGCCTTCTTCAAAAACGCCTGGTGTTGCTATGATACTGGTCGACTGCCTCCGCGCAGGTAATCTACCAAACGGTACAATCAATCTTGTAATCGGTCCAATTGCAAACACCTACATACCAATTATGGCATCCAAATCAGTTCGTAAGCTATCCCTTACTGGCTCCACACGTGTTGGACAGAAGATGATTCGCGACTCGGCTGATACAATCAAGAAAATAACCATGGAGTTGGGCGGAAACGCACCCATGATTGTTTTTGATGATGCCAACCTCGAAGCAACACTTGAAGCAGCGGTGGCGACGAAGTTCGCAAATTGTGGTCAGGTTTGCGTGACTCTTGACCGTATATTTGTCCATGAGAATCTCTATAGTGCTTTTGTCAAAGGATTTGCAGCCCGTGCCAAAGAGTTAATCCTGGGTGATGGTCTAGACCCCAAAGTTCAGATGGGGCCATTAATTGATGCTCGCTCACTTAAAGCCGCCGAGTCTGTTAT
>CAUZRD010000094.1:0-7946 GCA_963582255.1 Alphaproteobacteria bacterium
CCCTCACTTTCCCTTCTTCCCCGGCCGACTGATCCAACACCTGACGGATATAACACGCAAGATTCTCCAGCCCATTGCTCATTATATTTCCTCCTATCGTATGATGACGGTAATTCTAGAATTATGCATGCTACAATAAAGCCTACTCAGGAATAAACTTGCTTTACAACTAACCGCCGCCCATTCACAATTTCCATATTATTATTTAATACTAAACATCATGTCCGACACCAAAATTCTCATTACCGATAGCGTGACCAAACTCGGGTCCCAGACCAACGGCCGCGTTCTAATCGCAGGTTCCCATGGAGGCATATATGCTGGCCACCAGGCGGCAGTTGCTGGTGTGCGCGGGGTGATACTACATGATGCATCCGTCGGGTTAGACTCCGCCGGCATCGGCGCACTCAGTTTTCTGGATAAGGTGGGATTGGCGGCTGCTACAATTTCAGGAGACTCCGCAACGATCGGTGACGGAGCAGCGATGGCAAAAACTGGCATCATCAGTTTTGTTAACGAAGCAGCCGCTAGAGTTGGGTGCGCTACCCACCAAACCGCACTGGATGCAGCCAGCTGCATGTTGTCGGCAACTCCGGCCAATCTTTCAAAATTACCTGATTTGAACGAAGCCCGATTCGTGATTGAGCAACGTCCAGCTGCACCGCCGATCATCGGATGCGATTCTGTCTCGTTGGTAATTGGTGAAGATCTAGATGCCATTGTTATTACCGCATCTCACGGCGAACTGCTGTCCGCATCACCAAGTTGGGGCAGTCGCCCTAATGTTCTTGGCACAATTTTTAATGACGCTGGTCGCTCGACGGTAACCCGATTGCCTGATCTCGATTCAAGACAAATAGCCGCAGCAACAGTCTCGGCCTCCAGCGCCAGAATAGGTGATGCCCGTTCCACATGGCAAAGTGGCATAATCTCACATATCAACGAATGGGCAGCCTTCCGGGGCGCAGTCATCGGCATGACAACAAAAGAATTTGCCGAGCAAATCATCGCTTCAAAATGAACCCAACAACAATTTTCGACTAAACAATTTAGGAATTTCTGAAATGCCAGACCAACAATCAGAGCCCTCATCCAACTCAACAATCGAATTGACAGGCGGTGAGGTGATCGCGGATATGCTAGCACTTCATGACGTTGGTCCGATGTTTGGTATGGCTGGATTCCAGCTTTTACCTTTTTATGATGCAGTCCGCCGCCGAGGGCTTACCCATACCCTGATCAATGACGAACGATCAGGTGCATTCATGGCCGATGCCTGGGCGCGGATTACTGGGCGACCAGGGGTGTGTGATGCAACGCTTGGCCCTGGCGCCACCAATCTCCTGACTGCACTAACCGAATCCCTCAACGCCGGCATTCCCTTGATTGCCATCATAGGTGATGCCAACCGCGAGTTTGCGTGGCGCAACATGACACAGGAGACCAAACAGGTTGAAATGCTGCGCGCCGCCGTCAAAGAAGTTATTCGCGTCGAGGTTGGCACCAGACTTCCCGAGCATATCCGCCGCGCTTACGCTATTGCTACATCGGGTAGACCCGGCCCAGTTCTGCTCGATGTTCCCGAAGACATCTGCCATGGCGTATTCGAATTCGATACCAACGATCTCTACGCGGTAGAGGCCACAAAATACGTGCCCTCACGGCGCTCTCGCCCGGCCAACGATGACATTGAAAGAGCTGCCGACCTCTTGCGCCGGGCAAAGCATCCTATAATCCTAGCCGGCGGTGGCATCCATATATCGGGCGCCACCGATGCGCTTGCTAAATTTGCCGAAGATCAGGCAATCCCGATCGCTCATACGTTGTCAGGAAAAGGATCAATCGCTTGTACCCATGAATTATCTCTTGGACTATTCGGACGATATACACGCACTGCCAATGATGTTCTGGACAGCGCCGACTGCATTTTAGTGGCCGGTTGTAAACTTGGCGAAATTGCAACCAAGCGCTACGCCCTTCCGCGCTCCGATATCCCCCTCATCCATCTTGACATTGACGCCGGTGAGATCGGCCGCTGGGCTCGCACCGACATTGCACTTTGGGGAGATGCACGAGAGGGGCTTATCGATCTGACTAACGCCTTGAGTGAGGACGCGGCCAAATTGCAGGCTAGCAGGGCTCAGTATATTACCGATATCAACGCCGGAAAGAAAAAATGGCGGCACGAAGTTGACGCCAGACTAACATCATCGGAAAAGCCAATAAACATGGCAAGACTATGCCATGAGCTGAATAATATTCTTCCCGAAGATGCCATTCTTGTTGGTGATGGGGGATTTGCCGCACACTGGACTGGACTTTTATATGACACCAAACGCGCAGGGCGCGGCTATATCGTCGATCGCGGCATGGCAGCCATCGGCTATGGCGTTGCCGGCGGCATGGGTGCGCAACTGGCTGCACCCGATCGCCCGGTTTTTACTCTAACCGGCGATGGCGGTCTTAACATGACGCTCGGCGATCTTGAGACCGCGGCACGGCTGAAGCTACCATTGACTGTCATGGTCGTTAATAACGCCGCCTCTGGTTATGTCAAAGCTCTTCAACATGTGATGTTTGGAGGACATTACCAATCAGCGGACCTATCCGATCTGAACTATGCCAATGTAGCCAAAACGCTTGGGTGCAACTCCATCCGGGTCGAAGAACCAGATGGGCTGGCCGCAGCACTAAAAAGCGGTCTAGCCGAAAAGAACTGTCCAACTTTGATTGATATAGTCGTTACCCGCGATGCCTCCCAAATGCTGCCTGGTGTCGACAATCGCTCGGGTCCGATCAAGAAAGGTGACCGCATTGCCTGACCACCCTCACACCTATCATCAAAGAGGCTTAATTGTTATTATTACCTACAGGCTTTCCAAATAATTCTATCCATCAAAAAAATGGACAATCCCATGCCAGTCTTACCTGAAGTAAAACGAAAAATGCTACGGCAGATGCAGACCATTCGCCGGTTTGAAGAACGCGCATCAGACGATTTTCATGAAGGTGGCATATTCGGTGTAGTTCATTGCTATATCGGCGAAGAAGCCATTGCTGTCGGTGTCTGCGAAGCTCTTCGCCGCGATGACCAGATTATTTCCACCCACCGGGGGCATGGCCATTGCATCGCCAAAGGCGCCGATCTCAAGCGCATGATGGCCGAGCTTTATGGCCGTGAAACTGGCTATTGCAAAGGCAAAGGCGGATCTATGCATATAGCCGATTTCGACATCGGTATGCTTGGCGCCAACGGCATCGTTGCCGGCGGCATTCCGATTATCACCGGCGCGGCCCTTGCCGCGCAGCTAGTCAGCTCTGACCGCGTTGCCGTATGTTTTTTCGGCGACGGCGCATCCAATGCCGGACCATTTCATGAATCAATAAATATTGCTGCCGCATGGAAATTACCTATCATCTATGTGTGCGAAAACAACCTTTGGGCCGCACAAACTCCGTCCCATAAAACGCTAGCCCTGCCCGATGTTGCCTCGCGTGCTGCCGGATACGGAATCCCAGGCACGGTCGTCGACGGTAATAACGTAATCGCCGTACATGAAGCTGCCCAAACTGCGGTAAAAAGAGCTCGTGCTGGCGATGGACCCAGCATCATAGAATGCAAGACCTACCGCTGGCGCAACCATACCGAACGACCAGAACAGGCCGATAACCGACCGGCTCAGGAAATTGAGACTTGGAAAGAAAGTGATCCAATCGAGCGGTTAAAAGGCGACCTGAAAAGTCAGCAAGGGCAGTTATCGGAAGACGAGTGGCAGGCACTCGACAAGGAGATTCTGGCTGAAATAGAGGCATCAGTCGTCTTTGCCAAGAAAAGCCCCTTCCCGCAACCCGAGTCAGCTCTTGATGACGTCTTTGCTCCAGTCGAGGTACAATAAAATGCGCGAAATTACCTATGCCCAGGCCGGTGCTGAAGCTATTGCCGAGGAAATGCGTCGCGATGAAACTACATTTCATCTTGCTACCGACGCACCGCAGTCATTGGTTGCCGAATTTGGAGTGCAACGGGTGCGCGCAACACCAATTGCCGAAGGTGCCCTAACCGGCATGGCTATCGGCGCGGCAGGCTCGGGCCTGCGCCCAATCGTGAACTGGCAGATCGTTACATTCTGTTTTGTGGCCATGGATCAAATCGTTAATCAAGCTTCTAAAATCCACTATATGTTCGGTGGCCAGGCAAAATTTCCGATCCTATTTCGTGCCCTTGTTGGCGGCGGCGGCAATCGAGCAGCTCAGCACTCCCAAAGCCCCTATTCAATGTTCATGAATTTGGCTGGACTGAAAATAATCCTTCCGTCAACACCGCGCGACCTGAAGGGGCTTCTTAAAACCTCAATCCGCGATGATAATCCAGTGATTTCATTTGAAAGTGGCCGCCTTCTATCATTCAAAGGCGAGGTACCTGATACCGATGAGACCATTCCCATTGGCAAGGCCGACATCAAACGTGAAGGCTGCGACATAACCATTGTGGCTCTAGCCTGGATGGTCCACGAAGCCCTCCTGGCAGCGGCAGAACTTGAACAAGATGGCATTTCGGTCGAAGTCGTTGATCCACGCACTCTTGTTCCGATGGATGCTGAAACAATCCGTGCATCAGTGCGCAAGACCGGACGTGTTCTGATTGCCGACGAAGCTACCCCAACCGCAGGTGCTGCCGCCGAAATTTCGGCTCTAATCACCGAAGACTTCCAAACTTTTTCAGCACTCAAAGCGCCGGTAAAGCGCATTTGTGCACTTAACGTCCCCATTCCCTACTCACCGACACTTGAAAACCATGTTTTTCCCGACCGCACCGATATTATCGCAGGCGTACGCGAGCTCATGGGAAAACCACTCCGTGAATCAAGTGATGAATAGATGAAACTTTATGGCGGTGCTGAGTCTGGAAATACCTGGAAAATTCGTATAATGCTTGAGCAATTGAGCATCGACTACGAGCTTATCCCAATCGACCTTTTGAAATGGGAGCACAAGAGCGACGTGTTCATTAACCAATTCAATCCGCGTGGCCAGGTGCCAGTGCTCGAAGATGAGGGACTGCGGATCTGGGATTCTGCCGCCGCGCTCATCTACATCGCTCGCAAGTTTAAGCGTGAAGATTGGCTCCCGATCGATGCAGCTGAGATGTCACAAGTCATGCAATGGGTATCGCTGTCCACCTCGGAAATTCAATTTGGCCTACAATATACCCGACGCGGCGTGAAGAGAGATCGTTGGATTGCCGGTGATATAGAACAACTTCAGGCGATAGGATTGTTGGCTCTTAACGCACTTGAATGGAGGCTAAAAGACCATTGCTGGCTAGCGCTCAATCACATTACAATCGCCGATATTGCCTGCTACCCTTACGTTTTTCACTCCCATGAAGCCAAGCTTCCGCTTGATAATTATGCTGGCATTAGCGCATGGATCGAGCGTTGTTCAGCTCTTCCAAATTGGGCTAACGCACCCAAACCGCCAACTCGCAACTATCCAGATATGCCGGAGAAATCTTGATATTATAAGGCAAAACACAATTGTTTAAAATCGCGTCTAAGACCACACGCTAATGCTTTGTTAGGACAAAGCTCAACCTGTTCAATGCAAACAACGACAACTGAGCAGCTACCACAAGTATAGCTGGCAACTAGTATGAGTGTATGCGCTCTATCGAGCTTGACCGCACTTACATCAAATAGGCATCCAGTTATCAGGCTATCCAACGATCGCTATTCCATCGCAGCGCCGAATATTCTTATAAAGACACTGGATTTATGTGAGCACTATTCATTTTAAAGAATACCATTCAGGAAAATGAAGATGTTAGAGACTAAACTACAAATCACTGAGGAACGAGACGATACAATACCGCTCTATATTACCGATCATAAAGGGCTTGCCGAGACCCTGCGTTCGATCGGCGAAACAGCTCAATCCTGGAGCCACGCAGCAGCATTCACCGCACGTGCGGGTGATCATCTTCTCGTTCCCAATAGCGATGGCACGCTTTCCTGTGTCATCGCCGGCGCACCATCTCTCAGCGATCCATTTGGATCGTTAGCACTCGGCATGCTGTCTCGCAGTTTACCGCCAGCCGACTACAGTTTGAAGACAACACAAGAGCGTCCTGATCTGACCGCCATAGGATGGCTTCTCGGCAGCTATAGCTTTAATGTCCGGACCAATGAGGCAACCAATACCCAGAAAGCTAATTTAGTCCTTCCTGTCGGATGTAATCAGACAGAAATTGAGCGGATCGTGCGCGGTTGTCACCTCGCAATTGATCTTGTGAACAGGCCCGCAAATGATCTTGGGCCAGAAGCCTTAGCCAAAGCGGCAATTGAGCTAGCCGAAAAACACGGCGCCAAATGGGAAGAAACCGTTGGTGATGATCTACTAGATGCTAATTTTCCGCTCATCCATACCGTCGGACGCGCATACTGCCAGGAACCTCGTCTGGTCGATATGATCTGGGGAAATCCTGACCATCCCAAAGTTACCCTAGTCGGAAAAGGCGTGACTTTTGATACCGGCGGGCTCGATCTTAAACCTCCGTCATCCATGGCACTTATGAAAAAAGACATGGGCGGTGCCGCCAACATATTGGGTCTCGCCCATATGATCATGGACGCAAAGTTAAATATCCGCCTCAGGGTACTTATTCCGATCGTTGAAAATAGTGTAGCCGGAACCGCATTTCGTCCTGGAGATATTCTTACCAGCCGTCACGGGCTTATGGTTGAAGTCGGGAATACTGATGCCGAAGGCCGCCTTATCCTTGCCGATGCATTAGCCCTGGCGGATGAAGAAGCTCCTGAATTGATCGTTGACATGGCAACATTGACCGGTGCGGCACGTGTTGCGTTAGGACCCGATCTGACACCATTCTATACTCATGATGATAATATTGCTGACGAATTGAACCGCGTGGCATCGAGTGAGGCCGATCCGCTTTGGCGCATGCCTCTTTGGCAGCCCTATGATGAATGGTTGAATAGTGATGTTGGCGATATTTGCAATGCCCCTAATCGGCCCTTTGCCGGGTCAATCATCGCAGCCCTGTTCCTTGACCGTTTCGTGTCGAGGACATCCGCTCACATTCACATTGACGTCTATGCCTGGACACCCGAGACCAGACCACACGCGCTAAAAGGAGGAGCTGCTCAGGGTATTCGCTCCCTTTATGCTTTGCTTAAGAATAGATACTCTGCTTGATCCACCACCAACTAATGGTCCATAACGGATCCGAAACGAACTATTTGTGTTAGAAATTATGGTGAGTGACCTTGCCAAAATCATGAATGTCACCAAGCCGGTTGTTACCCGAGCACTCAACACCCTCGGCGCACAAAATCTGGTGGACTGCCGCCGCAACACCAGCGCTGATCGTATCGCGCGATGAGCCATACTTATGATCGGAGGATATTTGCCTATCGAGATGAGGTCGCCGCGTTAGCACTAAAAGGCAAAATTACCGTGCCAACCTATGCTGAACCCTCAATCTTTCATGTTTGCGCCAGCATAGCGACGCTGTTTGCCTCCCCGCGCCTCACCTCGGAGCGCATCAGTGAGGCGCATTTTGGCGAAATGATCGACATATTCGAACTGCACGAAGGTTGGGCATGGGGACAGCTTAAGAGCGATTCCTATGTCGGGTATATTCAATCCGAATGTCTAACCCCAGGAAGCAACGGTGCAACCCACAAGGTCAGCGCACTCCGTACATTTCGCTATTGCAACGCGAACATTAAATCTCCGGCGAGTGGTTGGGCCGGTTTGAATGCCCCATTACAGGTAAAAAACCATGGAGGTGAATTTTCCCAACTACAGGATGATAGCTTTGTTTATGCAAGTCACATAGTTCCAATCGATGGGAAGGCTAGTGATTTCGTGGCAGTAGCACAAAAATTTTCTGGAACACCTTACTTGTGGGGAGGAAAATCCAG
>CAUZRD010000095.1:0-7743 GCA_963582255.1 Alphaproteobacteria bacterium
TAGAAGAGCTTGGCAAGATTGCAGGCTAGATTATTAGGTGTGCTCCATCGCGTATTCAGCGCGCTGCATTGGGGGTGAAATTAATTGTTTGGGTTAATCCGGAATTTAGCGAGCTCGGGAGCAAGGTGGCCACTGCACCATAGGAAAAACATCCTGAAATCTGAATACAACGACCAGAGGGGTTTTCCGAACGCGGCGGGCTTATTCTTTTCAACAGTAAAATGGCTAACAGAAGAAAATCCGTAGCCAAAAATAGGCGCCAAGATCATGAGCCACCAATTCTGTAGCGCAACTGCTAGTCCAATACAGACAATCGCCAGTGTTGTTCCAATAAAATGTAGAAAGCGTGTTTTCGGTTTCGTGTGTGCGGCGAGATAATGCGGCCAAAACTCATGATACGTCATGTGAAAAATCCTCGATCGTCCAGTTTTCTTGCAATGGTTTGGCCAAGGTCGTAAGTGACCGGTCTAAGATGACGCCATTCATAACTTTGGTTACTGGGAAGTTCAATTGATATGGGATACAGGGTTGCCGTCGTTGGCGCCACGGGGAATGTTGGCCATGAGATGCTTAATATTCTTGCAGAGCGCGAGTTCCCGGTAAGCGAAGTTACGGCATTGGCTTCGCGCCGGTCGATGGGGCGCGAGGTATCGTTCGGGGATCGCACGCTGAAGGTGAAAGATCTGGAGCAGCATGATTTCTCTAAAACTGATCTGGCGCTGTTTTCGGCCGGGTCTGCTGTTGCGCGAGAATGGGCCCTGAGGGTGGCTGATCAGGGCTGCGTGGTGATCGATAACTCGTCGTGTTGGCGATATGATGCGGCAGTACCTTTGATAGTGCCGGAAGTGAATCCTGATGCGGTTGCTGGATTTGCTAAACGGAATATCATTGCCAATCCAAATTGTTCGACATCGCAGTTGGTGGTTGCGCTAAAGCCGTTGCATGACGAGGCAAAAATTCGTCGTGTGGTAGTGTCCACCTATCAATCGGTTTCCGGTGCAGGTAAGGAAGCGATGGATGAGTTGTTTAATCAGACCAAGGGAATTTATGTGAATGATCCGGTGAAGGTGGAAGCATTCACCAAGCAGATTGCGTTTAACGTCATCCCGCATATTGATGATTTTATGGAAGACGGTTCGACTAAAGAAGAATGGAAAATGGTCGCGGAGACCAAAAAGATTCTTGATCCGTCAATCAAGCTGACAGCAACTTGTGTTCGCGTTCCGGTATTTGTTGGCCATGCTGAAGCGGTAAATATCGAGTTTGAAAACCCTATTTCGGTCGAAGATGCTCATGAGATTTTGCGTGAGGCGCCTGGGGTGCTTGTGGTAGATAAGCATGAAGATGGCGGTTATGTCACGCCGGTGGAATGTGTTGGTGATTTTGCTACATTCGTTAGTCGTGTGCGAGAGGATATTACGGTTGAAAACGGTCTATCACTGTGGGTAGTTTCGGATAATTTGCGTAAAGGTGCCGCACTAAACACCGTGCAGATCGCAGAATTGCTAATCAATCGTCGGTTGATTAAGGAACATATCTAGCTAACCGGGTTGGCGCCAGGTTAGCGTTTTAAGATTAAAATATAGAAACAATAATCGGTTCGTGCTCTTGGCGCATTTATCTTTTGACTACATATCAATGCAGGATGCCGTACATGTGCGATCTGATCTGGTGTTGGGCCATGTGTCCGTGATGCGTGGTTGGCTAGTATCCAGAGGTTGTCTGCGAAGGTTTCAAAAAGACTTGGGAGAACTATAATGCTGGCAGATCCGGCCATATTTGCTTTGTCGCTTTTTCAGATCATCTGGATCGATTTGTTGTTGAGCGCGGATAACGCGATCGTCATTGCGTTAGCCTGTCGTAATCTTCCAGAAAAGCAACGACGAATTGGTCTTTTTCTTGGGGCGGGCACGGCTGTTGTCTTGAGGATCGTTTTCGCCGGTGTAATCACCTATATTCTCGATGTCCCATATTTGAGGGCAGTCGGTGCTATTCTTCTATTTTGGATTGCCATTAAACTGGTGCTTCCAGAAAAAGAGACTGGGCCTGCAGATCAGCGTACAATCAACTCGCTGTGGGGCGCGGTCCTCACTGTAGCGATTGCTGACGCAACAATGAGCCTAGACAATGTCATTGCGGTTGCAGCCGTTGCTGACGGTTCGATCACACTTTTGGCGATTGGCATTGGGTTGTCCATTCCTCTGTTGATTGTCGGAAGCGTCCTTGTATTGAGGATTTTTGAGCGTTATCCATTTTTGATCTGGGCTGGAGGCGGGCTGCTTGGCTGGATTTCTGGGCATCTACTGGCAACTGATATAGTGGCGAGAGATTTTATCTCACGCCTACCAGGCGATGGCGTCACATTAGTCTCGTTTGCCGGGCTAATGTTCGTGGTGGTGGTTGCGATAGTGATCTTGCGAGTAAAGCGTCAGCCTATCATTCTTACTGCTGCGCGCAGCTCTCCGTCCGTATTGCCTAAAGAGCCATCTTAGTAGCAGGAGTTGTTCTCTGGGGGGCTTGATATTCACGGCATGCGGTAGTTTTATCGGCTCGGTTTTGAAATATAGGAAAGTACAGTGGCGATGGTTTTTAGCAAAAAAATCGATGGGCCTGGTGCGTGGCGTGGGCCTGAAATCCAAGATTGTGATGATTGGATTATTCTTTTGGACCAGGAAGATATTGATGAAATCAATGTAGCCTTGGCGAATGTTAAAGAAAAAAATCTAAGTATTCCGTTCGCGGTTGATGAATTCCTACTGCCTAGCTTTTCAAGCAAGATTGATGAAGTGCCAAACCGTCTTGAAGAAGGTCTTGGCTTCGCTCTGGTGCGCGGTCTTCCGCGCCAAGACTATACCAAGGAAGAGTGTGAATTGATCTATTGGGGTGTCGGAGTGCATCTTGGCAACCCGGTATCACAAAACACCAGAGGGCATGTTATTGGGCATGTGCGCGACGAGGGGCGTTCGATTTCAGATCCGACCACTCGTATGTATCAGACCAGTCTAAAACTTGATTTTCATTCTGATCAACTTCCGGTAGATGTGCTCGGCCTGTTTTGTGTGCGTGTGGCGAAAAAGGGTGGGGCGAGTTTCCTGGTTAGCGCTTTGACCGTTCATAATGTGCTGCTCGAGGAGCGTCCAGATCTGGTTGAAGTTCTGCATCAGCCGTTTAATCTCGATTGGCGCGGCGAGGAACCGCCCGGTGAGAAGCCGTGGTACGCATCACCGATGTTCAGCTATCATGATGGGAAGCTGACTTCACGGGTGACAAGCCGCACATTCTTCGAATCCGTAACGCGGTTTGACGAGGGATTGGGTTTGACGGATATACAACGCGAAGCACTAGATGCGCTTCAAGAAGTAGCTGAGCGGTCAGAGCTGCGTCTGGAGATGGATTTCCGTGAAGGCGATATGCAGTTTGTGAATAACCACACTATTTTGCATGCGCGTGCGGAATATGAAGATCACGAGAATCAGGACCTTAAACGCCATCTTCTGCGGATGTGGGTATCCCTACCGGAAGACCGACGTCGACGGCTCTCGCCGATGCTCGAGGATAGGTATCGATATGTTGAAATGGGGGGTATCCCCAAGAGAGAGGCAGCTTAGATGACGAAATACAAAAACTTTGCCCGTCGACCGCTTGGTGTTGGAGTTATAGGTGCTGGCCGGATTGGCACACACCGTGCCCGTTTGGCAGCGCAGCATCCTGCGGTGGAGTATCTGGCAATAGCTGACACCGACCAAGATCAGGTAGATAAGCTGGTAAACGCTACTGGCGCGCAATTTGGCACGACCGATCCTTATGCGGTGATCGCTGATGAGAGGGTCAGTGTGGTGATTGTTGCAACCCCTGAGCATGCTCATGTCGATGCGGTGACTGCTGCAATAGAGGCCGGTAAATCTGTTATGGTGGAAAAACCTCTGGCACTAACCATCGAGGATGCAGATCGGCTTGCTGATTTGGCAGAAGAGCGTGGCGTTGATCTGAGGATTGGCTATTCTATGCGGTTCTCTCAGCGGTATTTTGTTGCTCGGGATGAAGTCGCGAGTGGGCGGATTGGACCGGTCCTGGGTGGAATGACCCGGGTCTACAATACCCGAACGAATATGATGGAAATTCTGAAACGCAGCCCGCATGCGACGCCGGTGCTAGATATACTTACATATCTTGTAGACTATGTTGGCTGGTGCCTTGGTGATGACATTGAGCCAATTGAAGTGCAGGCCTGTGGTAACGGTACGGTTTTTCGCGAATTAGGCTATGATGTTGATGATATCACGCTGACGCAGGTGAAGTACTCCTCCGGTGCGGTATTCAGTTTTGATATCTGCTATGCCTTGCCGGGTGGGTTTCCCACAACTGGCCAGAGTATTCGCCTGGAGATGATGGGTCGGGATGGAGTGATCCTGATCGATGATGATCATCGTGATCAGATTATGTATACAGAACATGGTTATTCGAATGCCTATGCTCCCGATCAAAAGCTCAATCTAGCCTTTTTAGGAAGTCGCTCTTCGGGTGAATGGGCAGATGGTAAGATGTTTGGTCGCATAGCCGACGAGACTCGTGAGTGGCTTGATTTTCAATCTTCCGGCGGGCTGTGCCATCTTGCGACGGCCAAGGAAGGCCGTAAAACAGTACAGGTTACATTGGCGATGGAAGAGGCGTCGCGTACCGGTCAGCCTATCCCTCTTGCCAATATTGCCAAGCGTTGATCGTTAAATCGTAAGCAACCATTTTAGAAAGTCTGATGAATTGAACAAGGTGTATCCAAGTGCGACCGAAAGCTGAAGACTACGCCTTTGATCTTGATGCGGTGCTGTCGTCGATGGTGTCAATACGCACTGGTGTTCCGAGTGATGCATTTACTGCCGAGACCCTTGGCACCGAGCGCATTGGTAATGGCGTTATAATCCGTAGTGATGGGTTGATTTTAACCATTGGATATATTGTGACTGAGGCGGATTCGGTGTGGATCACTCTTGCTGATGGTAGGCTTGTCCCGGGGCATGTGCTTGGGTTTGATCAGGAGACGGGGTTTGGCCTCGTTCAGGTGCTGACCCGCATTGAGGTCTCGGCAATTACCTTAGGACGGTCAGAGGCTGCATCTGCCGGGGAACCGGTTGTTGTTGCAGGCGGCGGCGGAATACAGAATGCGGTCGCGGCGCGTATTATCGCTAAGCATGAGTTTGCAGGGTATTGGGAATACGTCCTAGATGAGGCTATTTTTACCTCGCCGGCTCATCCGAATTGGGGCGGGACTGCAGTTATTAACCTTGCTGGTGAACTAATTGGCGTTGGATCTCTGCTGGTTCAGCAAACTGATGAAAATGGCAAGAACGAAGATATGAATATGGTGGTGCCGATTGATCTCCTGCCACCGATTTTGGACGATGTACTCACTACCGGGCGTGTCAAAAGGACCGCACGTCCTTGGCTTGGAGTTTATGCAACTGAGTTGGAGAGTAACGTCGTCATCGCGGATCTGGCAAATCGTGGCCCTGGAGAGATTGCAGAGCTGTGCACGGGAGACATTATAATGTCGGTAGCCGGGCAAGATGTTGATGATCTAGCCGATTTTTTCCGCTCCGTATGGAGAATTGGCGAGGCTGGTTGCTCGGTACCGTTGGTGGTTCACCGTGATGGGCGGCTGGTTGATGTTACCGTCATATCGTCGGAACGGCAGAAATTTCTGAAAGCACCTGTCACACATTAGTTTGCGTGGCTGCTGTTACCACTTATGGCTATAGATGTTATCCGTCAAACAGGCTCTTTCCAGCCGCTGGCTTTCAGGTCCTCCATGGCTTCGAGCATGCAGGTGACGCCGTAGGTCATGACCATAGCTCCGCCCGGATTAACAGCGACCATCAATGCTTCGGCAATTTCTTCGGGGTGAAGACCGAGTTCTAGGCCCTTCTTGATGTGGGCTTTCAGATGAGGTTGATTGTGCGGGTTTGACCCCCTGACGGCAAGGGTAAGAATATGAAACAACTCATGCATTGCTTCATCGAAACGGCGTGGCTTGCGTCTGATTTCTTCATCTAGATCAAGCATGATTTTGGTATAGGCGGGGAATCGGGCTGAAATCCATTCATGTGCTGGATAGATGCGGCCTCGGCGCGCGGCAAAAATAGCCGCGAGGTCATTGGTTCCATCCGTGATTGGTTGGGGGGGGGTATTTTTTTTGTTCATATGAACCACCTGTGTTGGTAAATTGTACTGTGATGGGTGTTCCACCTAAGGTGTTTGGAGAAAAGAATAAAGCCTTAGATTTTGATAGTTGAATTGAAACGCAGGGAAGATTGGGTGGCCCGCGCTTTTGGACACGCTTATATAAAAATGTTTGATACAGAGGTGCAATTGCTCCATCACGAAAGCTCGGGGCTAAGTAATTCTTCCGAAGATAAAATTTCAGTATGCCTTTTTGAGTAGGCTACTGGCAGAGCCTGTAGGGTTGACCAAGTCTTGATATGCCAGGGTCATGGTGACTATCTTTAATCCATAGTGAGATGCCTTCGGGGCCGATCGCATGAACGATGGCGTGTGTAGTTTAGCGCGCCGCAAAGTCGCCAGGAAAGAGGGCTTTGCTATCAATGGAATGATGACGTTTTCAAGCCCGTCTCTGATTGGATTTAAGAAAACAGAATGGATGCTTGGCTGTGGTTCTTGGCATGCTGGTAAAATCTGTTATCCCTATAATTTTGAGTGGACTGAGGACGTGGATTCTTTATGAATTACGCTTTCTGTGCCGATTTTAAGATTGATAAATTATTCGGTCGAACTGAAAAATTGGGCGCTGATCATTCGAGGCATTCAGATCTGATGATCTAGAGAGGACCTAT
The DNA here is from genome assembly GCA_963582255.1 of Alphaproteobacteria bacterium. Taxonomy (GTDB): domain Bacteria; phylum Pseudomonadota; class Alphaproteobacteria; order Rhizobiales; family TMED25; genus CAUZRD01. The sequence goes on from CAUZRD010000095.1 coordinate 6,846, forward strand.
TGCACAGCGGGGTTGCGGCGAGGCGGTTTGAGCACAGTTTTGTATTGTCCGACGAGAAACAGGTCGTCGGCGCAGGAATTGAAAGAGGTCTTTTAAACATAAACCTGACGCAGGTGGTTACTGAACGATAGGTTCACTAAATCCCCATCATTTAGCAAGACTAGATACTAAAACAATACTGGGTTAGTCAAATAGTGATGACTGGTTAAAGAACCTTCAGGAGGGCATATATGCGGCTGTCGTGTGTATAGAGGATGGATGGGGCCTTAGTTGGCTCAAGCTGCGTTTGAGGTGGTGTGATGCTCAGCCAAAAGAGAATAGATGGAGGCTGAATCATCGGTGGCACGTAATTTCTTGATCAATACCAAATTGCGTAACAATGTCGTGATACGGGTTAAAGCCTTCAGGTGATCAGCTCCCGCTCCGATAGGTACTATAAGTAGGAACAACAGGTCGACTTGCTGGTCATCAGCAGAATCAAAATCTATCGGCTTGGCGAGGCGTGCAAACACACCGTGTATTTTGTTGATCCCTTCGAGTTTTGCGTGCGGGATTGCGATTGAATTACCGATACCGGTGGAGCCGAGGCGTTCGCGTTGCAACAGAGTATTGAAGATTTCGCGCGTTGGTACGTTGGTGATATTGGAAGCATGCTTCGCAAGCTCTTGTAGGGCCTGTTTTTTGCTGCCGACGACGAGTGAACAGATCACATCGTGAGGCGTCAATATGTCGGCTATGTTCATTATATTTAGTCTCGATTCTTCATTTTACTGAGATCAGTAGGTTTCTTGCTGCATTCGATAAAATTGGTGTGGATCCAGCTGAGGTTTTCGTGGTTACGATGGTAAATGAAATTAATGTGGCCCTTGCGCACTGTTTCGAAACCTAAAGAACGGTC
>CAUZRD010000096.1:0-7680 GCA_963582255.1 Alphaproteobacteria bacterium
TGGCGGTTCAAAAAAAAGACCCTATTATCGGATTGTTGTCGCTGATGCGCGTAATCCTAGGGATGGTCGCTTCATTGAGAAGGTTGGGACCTATAATCCGTTGCTAGCGCGTGATTCTGACGATCGCGTCACTATGAATGTGGAACGCATAGAATATTGGATTTCAAAGGGAGCTCAACCGACCGATCGAGTTCTAAGATTTCTCGATGCTGCTGGGATCATGAAACGGCCAGTGCGCAATAATCCGATAAAAGCTCAACTGGGTAAGAAAGCTCAGGAGCGGATTATTAAGGCTGCAGAAGCTGCAGAGGTGGCTAGCGATGCGATAGCAGCCGAAGAGGTGCCGGTGGAAGAAGCTGTAGCGGAAGAAACGCCGGTGGAAGAATCCCCGGCTGAATCTGTTGCCGAAGCAGAACTTGAAAAGACCGAATAGAGGTAGGCACGGCATGGGTGAGCGGGTGTGCGTGGGCCAGATTGGCGCACCGCATGGCGTGCGAGGATTGGTTGTTGTGTGGTCTTATACAGAAGTGCCGGATGATATTTGCTCTTACGGGCCAATTAAGACTGACGGTGGACTGGAACTATACCTTGATATTGTGAGCACAAAAAAAAACTCTGGTTTGATCGTTGCCATAGACGGAGTGCAGACCCGTTTTGGTGCGCGCGCTCTTTCCGGTGAGAAACTGTATGTTGACCGTGACCGGTTGCCCGATCTAGGAGTTGAAGAATTCTACTACGCTGATTTGGTCGGTCTGACGGTTAAGGACATCAGCGGGATGTCTCAGGGTCGAGTGGTCGGTGTTCATGATTTCGGCGCGGGAGATCTCATGGAGATCGATCCGGGCGATGGAAAAACAATATTGGTTCCATTTACCAAAGAACACGTGCCGGCGGTTGATGTTTTTGGGAAGCTGGTAACTATCAATTCCGCTCTGATCACGAGCGATGGGGGGGAGGGAGATCTCGGAACGTAATGTCACAATTACCGGCAGTTCCTGAAGAAGATAATTGTGCTGGTTCTGGCTGGAAGGCCAGTGTGCTTACGCTATTTCCAGATGCATTTCCTGGATCTCTTGGCCTTAGCCTTGCCGGTAGGGCTCGCGCGCAAAATCTATGGTCGCTAGAGGCTACGAACATTCGCAAATTTTCCGAAGACTCTCATCACAGCGTTGATGGTACGCCTGCGGGAGGTGGTCCGGGCATGGTGTTGCGCGCTGATGTTCTGGGAAGAGCTATCGATCATATAAGGCCAAGTGGCGATTCACGTCGACTAATTTTCACATCTGCGCGAGGGCGGCCGTTTGATCAGAAGATGGCTCGCAGTCTTTCGGCTGAGAGTGGCGTTGTTCTGGTTTGCGGTCGTTTTGAGGGTATCGACCAACGGGTGATTGATGCGCGCGGCGGTGAGGAAGTTTCGGTCGGAGATTTCATTTTGTCAGGTGGCGAGATTGCCGCCATGGCCATTCTCGATGCGGTGGTTCGGTTGTTGCCGGGGGTGATGGGAGATAAGACATCAGGTGCGGAGGAAAGTTTTGAGGATGGATTACTAGAATACCCCCATTTCACATTGCCGCGTGAATGGGAAGGCCACCAGATTCCAGATGTTCTCATGTCGGGAAATCATGTAAAGGTCTCAGATTGGCGGAGTCAGAGAGCAGAGGAAATAACCCGCGCACGGCGCCCAGATATGTGGCGATGTAAGTCTGATAAGAACTAGTTTTTACTGAAATAAGCCAATTGGGAAGCACACTTGGTCTTTCTTCTTGGAACGTTTTCAGGTGCGCACGGTTTCGGCCGTAGCCTCTCGAATCAACTCATCAGGTATATCGTCAAATGAGGCGTAATTATATGCGTAAAGCCTTGCATATAGACCTTGCAAAGCGATCAATTCGTCATGGTTTCCCGTCTCGATGATGCGCCCTTCCTGGAGTACAATGATTCGATCGGCACCACGCACGGTTGCAAGGCGATGGGCGATGACAATGCCGGTACGTCCTTGCAAAAGCTGTTTAAGTGCAATTTGAATCTGGCGCTCAGTATATGAATCGATATTGGCGGTTGCCTCATCAAGGACTAGGATCTTTGCATCGGCAACAAGCGCGCGGGCAAAGCTCAATAGCTGACGTTGGCCGAGGGACAGATTAGAACCTTGCTGTTCCAGAATTGTATCATAGCCGTTTTTAAGACATTCGATGAACGAGTGCGCGCCGACTACCTTAGAGGCGTTTTCAACTTCAGCTCTGGTGGCATCGGATGTACGGTAGCGAATGTTTTCAAATATAGTTCCTGTGAATAAGAACGGGTCCTGTAGGACCATGGCTATATGTTGGCCGAGAGCAGATTTTGCATAGTCGCGTACATCGACGTCGTCGATGAAAATAGCCCCTTTATCAACGTCGTAAAATCGGTGTAACAGGGCCGTTATGCTAGTTTTTCCAGAACCGGTTGGTCCTACTAACGCTACTGTTTCTCCGGGTTTGACCGTGAAATTGATTTCTTTCAGGACAGGTTGATCTTTCACATAACGAAAAGATACATCACAAAACTTAATTTCACCGCGAATGTCGGCAGGCGCTTTAGCATCCGGCTTATCGATGATTGAAAGTGGTACATCGAGAACCTCGAAGATACGCTTTCCCGAAGCCATGGCCCGCTGCATCGTCGAATATTGGATGGTAAGCGACCGGATAGGATCGAAGAAACGCTGAATGTAGAATAAGAACGCTACCATAACGCCGATATCTAACTCGTTGTCGAGTACCAGCGTGCCACCTACAACAACAACAATGGCTGAGGCCATGCCGGTCAATGTGTCAACTATCGGCACCATGATCTGGGCCAGCTTGGCTGAGCGGATATGAGCTGCCAGATTTTCGGAGGCTTTATCGTTATAGAGATGATAATTTACATCTTCTCGGCCCATACCTTGTACCGTGCGCACCGAGTGAATGCCCTCGGCAAGCGCGCCGTTTGCGATGGAGTTGGTTTCGCGTGCGAAGCGAAACGCTTCACGGGCCCGTGGAAGCCAGAGAATCCGCACAAGGAACAGAGTTGGCACGACTGAAAGCGTAAGCAAACCGAGTTCGAAATTGAGAGACAGCATGATGATGACAATGCCGAACAGAAGGATAATATCGCCAATGGCTGTGATCGAGTTTTCTAAAAATTCCTGAAGGGCATTCACATCACCCTGCAGCCTTGACATCATCCGCCCGACTTCGGTGCGATCCATGAAGGTGAGTGCTACATGCTGTAGGTGGGCAAACATGGCGCTGCGTAGATCAAAAATGACATTCTCACCTGTTAGGCCGACCAATAAATCCTGCCACCATGTGGCTAGATAGTTGATGGTGATAACAGCGATAAAAGCGCCAACCGCCAGATATAGCAGTGAGCGTGAGCCACCCTCCTCAAGCACTGCGATGTCGATGCCGTAGCGGATGACAAGCGGAATAGAGAGCTGGGCGAGTGTGGCTAGGAGTACCGCGATAATCGAGAGCCAGACCCTTTTCTTGTAAGGATTGACATATTTTGTGAACCTGCGAATAACGCGGCCATCGAACAGAGCGCCAAACATTTCCTCATCTTGGCTGGTTTGAGAGCCGACGACTGCATGAGGCGGATGCATTGTCTCATCCTGGTTTTTTGTTGTTGTCGTGTTGGAGATCATGTTGATGGTCTGGTCACGTCGGTTTTTCGATTATCTAGATTGGTAAGATCGTTGGAGGGCTCTGGTTCGATGGCACCTTCACGAGTTTGCAATCGGTAAAGAGCTGCATAACGCCCCTCGGATTTGATCAGGCTTTGGTGAGTTCCGCGCTCAATAATCCGGCCTTCTTCCATAAATGCGATCTCATCTGCATGCATCAAAGCAGTGAGGCGATGCGAGATAATCATTGTGGCACTTACCTTTAGCTGTTCTGCAAGCGCCAGTCTTATCTGGCTCTCAGTTCCCGCATCTATGGCTGCCATGGAATCATCAAAAATGAGGATGGAGGGTTTAAGCATTGCTGTGCGGGCGATGGCGATGCGCTGCTTTTGGCCGCCAGATAGCGATACACCGCGCTCCCCCACAAGAGATTTATAGCCCTCGGGCAACCCGGATGCGAATCCATCGATCTGGGCCAGCGAGGCGGCATCATGTATCATGAGGTCTTCCGCCCAAGGGTCTCCATAAGCGATATTGTTTTCCAGTGATGTGGTGAAGAGATGGGGCGATTGCGAAACCGTGCGTACTTCAGCGCGTAAAGATGCAACGGTAACATCGCGAATGTCCTGACCATCGATGGTGATACGGCCACCGTCGGCATCATAAAAACGAGTCATTAAATGGGCGATGGTCGACTTTCCACTGCCTGGAGGACCGACAATCCCCAAGATTTTACCGCGCTTAATTTCAAAAGAGATGTTTTTGATAGCCAGTGAGCTATGTGTGTCGTGATAGCCGAATGACACATTCTCAAACCTTACCATACAATCGGTAATTGTTAGCTCATTGGCATTTTGCCGATCCGTAATGGCGGGTTCTAGATCGAGCAGTGCGAACAACCGGCCGCCGCAGGTGGACGCTCTTGCGACCGAGTTTACCAGCAAGCCCAATTGGCGCACGGGCAGTTGTAAAATGGTCATAAAGGTGAGGAACTCGGTCAAGGTACCGATGCTTATCTCGCCGTTCAGAACTTTCAGGCCGCCGACCAAAAGGACCAATCCCATGGCGACGAAGAATGCGTACGTCATGACCGTGGTGGATGCGACGCGGGTGCGAATGCGCTGGTCAGCAATTGACATTGCCTCATCGGAGGCGCTGGCATATTTCACTAGCTCGTATTTCTCCGCGCCAAAGGCGCGTACAACTCGAGTTCCTGTGAGATTTTCGTCCATTATCTGACCGATCAGCGCCATACGATCCTGAAGTAGTAGCCATAACCTGCGTAGACGCAGTCTTGCTGTAGCTGATCGCCAGGCGACAAATGGAACGAAGCTTAAAGATAGTGCGCCGAGTAAGGGATTGGTAGAGAGCATCAGCCCGGCGCCAGCAACGATCAGTACCACGAGTAGGACGAGCCGGATCATGCCAGTGTTCACAAACATGCGAACACCTTCAAGATCAAGCATGCCGCGGGTGATCAGTTCACCGGTGTGAACCCGGTCATGAAATGAAAAGCTCAACTCTTGTAGTTTGTTGTAAAAAGCTAGCCGGAGATCGTAGGCAATGCGATGGCCGATAGTTTCACCAAAATAGTTGTGCACGAGTGTAAAAACACCTCGTAAAACAGCCACCGCTAGTAGTAGCCAGGCCGCTTTTAATAGAGCCTCTCGGGAGATCTCACGTGAGACGGATCCTTGGTCAAGCAATCCAAGCGCGCCATCGACAGCATCACCAAGAAGTGGTGGGACCAACAGTTGAAACACGGCAGCGGCGATGGTTGCGATGAGTGCCAGTACCAATCTGAAGCGATAATGGAAGGCTAGGCGAATGATTCGTAGCAGTATTGCGTATTCGTCAGCAGAAGCGACTTCATCCTCGCCAGGCAGACCGCGATAAGCACGTGAATTAATGCGTTCCACCTGATTTTCTCCGAGCTCACTTTTGCTTTTGATTCGGGAGGGGGGTGGCATATCTTCGAGGCCGATTTTAGGGTTATTGGTCACGCGATGTTGATACCTAACGGCAAGGGGCATAGCTCATAGATTTTTATCATTGAACGCAGCCAAAAATAATGAAGGTGCATGCGGATGTAATGTTAGCCCATGATGGGCTGCGTTCCGCGAACGCACTGGAAAATCATTTTGTCATAGATGACCTTGCAGTTGCAATCCCGCACTATCATCATAAGCGCCGGATCGGCCGTAAGGGTGCAAAAATAGGCGTAATGTCAGAGTTAAGAGATCCATGAAAATTGAGTATCCAGCCGGGTGAGTTTGTTGGTGCCGTGGATGAAATTTAGTGAGCTTTTGATTAACAGTTGGCATGAACAAGGGATTGATTGGGGTGATTTTTATTTTGGATGTTGGTTTGCGTCTAATCTGGGGGTGATAGCCTCGTTTTGGTGTTGGTTTGTGGAGGATGCGGTCGCGCAATACCCAGCGTGACTACCTACGAAATGCGACACTGGGATCGCGTGATTAATAGCGTCCGAGCACTTAAATATATGTGAATAGGAAAATAGATAAGCAGCTGAATAGTATGAATTTGTTAGAATAATTAAGAGGTTATGGAAGCCTATCTGTCTGATAGACGATCAAACCAGGGCTGTAGGGAAGCAATTCCTGTTGCATCGTAAATCTGAGTTTTGGTGATGCCGTCTTCACGCAAGCTTTTCAAGCTAGGCGATGTGTGGCGCTTGGCCAGTTTGGCGCCCGCTTTATCATGCAATAGTGGATGATGGGCATAAAGAGGTGGTGAAATTTCCAGAAAATGTTGAAGCAACCGATGTAGATGGGTTGATTGGAAAAGGTCCATGCCCCGGGTGACATGGGTTACGCCCTGAATGGCATCATCAACCACCACTGAAAGGTGGTAACTGGTCGGAATATCCATTCTGACAATGGTCGGATCTCCCCATATTTGGGGAGTTGCATGGATTGGTTCTGTCTGGCCCATTTGCGGGCCTAATTCGCAAAACTCAAGATGGGTCGACGATGATTGAGTGCGTGCCGCAGACATATCAAGGCGTAGCGCGCCGGCACGAGCGGGATCATATACGGTTGAGAGGGAATCCTGGAGTAACTTTTTGGCAAAGATTGGCGCTCCATCGGGATCACGGGGCCAGACTTTTCCGTCGGTCTTAGAGAGTGTCACGGCGTCTGCAATCTGGCGGCGAGACATATCGCATTTATAAAGAATATCCTTTTGCAATAATTTTCTGATTGCTTTTGCATACACATCCATGTGATGGGACTGAACGCGTACCGGATCTTCCCAGCTCAGTCCCAACCAGGCGAGGTCGTTAAATATTTGCTCGACAAAGTGTGTGCGGGCACGGGTGTGATCAATATCCTCAATTCTTATGATCATACGGGCTGAAAGAGCCTCGGCAACGGCTTTGGAAAACAGGGCGGAATAGGCATGACCCAAATGGAGATATCCATTGGGGGTTGGTGCAAATCTAACTACAGGCTTTTGAGCGCTGGGGACTGGTTGGTTTTCAGGCAGAGCCATATTCTTGTAAACTCATGAATATCATTGAGATAGAACAGTATATCGCAGAGGCGCGGGGTGTATTGTAAGATATAGGTACTCTCCTTGCCTAGGTCACTCGGTTTGTGGATGAGTTTCCGCTGAGCTGCAATGCGGAGGGATATAGCAATTTAATAACGCGTTATTTCCTAGCAATTGCCTAGGACTAGTGCAGACAAAATGCATTGTAGGTTGATACAGACATTACGCTGGTTTTTCCCTAAAGCCCGATCTTGGCGGATAAGGAGTTTTCTCGCGTTATCAGTTTATCACGCCAGAAATAAATTTATCCGTTTGAGAGGAGAACTATAGTTACAGGCGGCCAGAGACGGTGGTCTGTAGGTGTGTTTGCACTAGATGAATGGTATAGGAAGATGGTCGGGGAAAATCTATTTTCTATCGTATTTTTGGCATGATGATGTGTTTTTGTCCGTGACCTTGCGTTGTAAAATACGGTGCGCATCGCATTGAATTTATCAAGATATCCTAGCGTATAAGAC
>CAUZRD010000097.1:0-7655 GCA_963582255.1 Alphaproteobacteria bacterium
CGGGAATAGAGCGAAGAACCAGATCGGATTGCTTTGCACTGTGATCATCGGTGCCCAGCCATTGGCATATCCCATCCAGACAATGGCATCGTAAAAAGTCCAAATCGTGACCCCCGAAAGCAGCACATAAGTAACGTTGTCCCAATATTGATCATTCCACAGGAAAATCCGCGCGTTCTTGGCCATCCCGCGTCGATCATACTTGAAATCATCGTCTTGTTTTTTCCACCCATACAGCCACAGATGCAAACCTTGGGCAAAAATAAACATCAAGATCAAATTGCGTGCCCAAAGTTGCAGACCCCAACTCCATCCAAGCGTTTTCATCTGCTCCAGCGGGGGCACCAGCCAAACCCAAGTAGCCCAAGCCATCAGAGCGTAGATCGTCAATTCAGTAATTGGCAACCATTTGGTGGCAAACCACTTCAGAGCAAACCATTTCATCGTTGCTAAGGGTCTCGGTGGCCATGCGAAAAGTGGCGATAAGGCGACGGGTAGGTCTGGATGCCAATTCCATGCCTTGCTCGTCCCAGCTTTCAGCTTCTCATCAATGCCTGACATCGGAAACCCTCCTAAATCTTCAATTTTATAATGTATCACTTATTTTTGGGGAATTTAAAATGTTGTTAATTGTCTTTAAATCTTATAACTTTATGGAATGAGACAGTATCGCAAAGACCTACCACCGCTTGATAGCCTTGTGTTTTTCCACGCGGCCGCAACCAACTCGAGTCTGAACAGCGCCTCCCAGGAGCTTTTCGTTACTCAAGCGGCTGTTAGTAAGCGCCTTCAGCGATTTGAAGATTGGCTTGGAATACCACTCTTTTCACGCGACGGTAATTCCTTGCAGATTACCGAAGCAGGTAAAGTGTTGGTGGCGGATGTTGAGATTGCGCTGGATTTCCTAAAACTTGCAATTGACAAGGTCAAAACTCCAGGAGAGCCTGTGGTTCGCATCGCCGCGAATGAAACCACCTCGATGTTCTGGCTGCACACGCAACTCCGGGAATTCTCGATGAGCGACAATTCGTGCAATATGAATGTTGTGATCACTGAAAACACAACGGAATTGTTATCAGAAAAGAATGATCTTGCGATTGTATTTTGCGATGGGAATATACTTGGCTGGAAAACCACCAAACTATTGGGCGGCGATCTGGTGCCTGCAGCTTCGCCAAAGATTGCCGAAAAGGCAGAGATGCTGGCGATGTTTAACAGCATAATACCCGTAGAGAATGCGCCTGCTCTTTTGGAATTTCCCATCCTCACACCAGATTGGATCAATTGGCAACGCTGGCTAGAGCAAAAAAGATTTGCCCAAGTTTCATCCTGGAATATGATCAACTGTCATAGCTATATGCATTCGGTCGGTAAGGCAATCAAGGGTGAAGGCATCCTTCTTGCCTATTCGGACCTGCTAGATAGTGAATTTCAGTCCGGCAATCTGGTTAGGATTGGAAATGCGAAGCTTACACCAGCAAAGTCATACTTTCTGTGTTGCAGGGAAAACGCTCTACTGTCGCCATCTGCTAAGCAACTTCAGAATTTTCTGACCAACATCACGGTTGAAAAAAACAGCAGGAATTCCTCTCCGGGCATCTAATAGCAGGCATGCCTAAAACTAACATTTTCATAAACTGTTTATATGGCTCACTAAAATTAAGGCAGACTATGTGAATACGGACATTCAGATTCTCCAGCCGCCGTATTCGAGAACTTCCACCCCCAAGCAGAGAGAGAATTCTGGCTAACCCTGCTCGGTGATCTATGCGACTGAATCCCGCTTAAACTCATCGCTGCTGATCATGGCCTTCTTGCCTCAAAATTGGGAAAGAAGGCGTCCACGATCTATGGAGCTATTCATGGGGCAGTGTGAGGGCCACCAAAATCTCGGCCATTAATGCGAACCTCGTTCAAAACCGGTTTTATCTCTCTTAACTTGCGTATTTAGGATGCTCTGTAAGCGGTCATATAGAGATTTACGAAAGGTGGTCTTCATCATGTGTTTCAGTATTGCGATTAGTCTTCCTGAATAAAACGGGATACAACACAGTACCCCGCTTCACCTTCAGCCTAAGGATAGATCAAATGTCCTTACGACACCGTCAGATTTATCCGTTCATCCACCAACGTTTGATGAAGTGTCCTCCATCCATTTCCCATCCACCACCAATGTTTGGACCAATGCCGATCTTCTTGTTTTTCACAGCAAGGTCATTGCCAAACGCCGGAATCAGTGTTCCACCTTGTGTAGAAATCAGTCTCTGGACTTCCGAATACATCGCTTGTCGCTTGACTGTGTCCAATTCGCCACGAGCAGATTTGACCAACTGATCGACCCTCTCAATGGCGATTCCTGTATCATTCCACGCAGCATCCGAGGTGTAGGCGAGCGACAGGATCATGTCTTCAACGGGGCGCGCTCCCCAATTGCACGAACTGAAAGGCTTTTTATTCCACACATTTGACCAATAGCCATCATTTGGCTCGCGCACAACATTCATGGACACACCAATCTTGGCAAAGCTTTGTGAGAATATTTGCGCAGCATCGACTGCACCAGGATAAGCTGTGTCGGCAGTGTGAATATCGAATTTAAGACCTTCAAGACCTGCTTTTTTGATCAGTGATTTTGCCTTGTCGAGATCGTAGTCAGTGGTGATGCTCGGGTCATAATTGTTGAACATCGGACCCAGTGGCTGATCGTTGCCGATTTCACCATAGCCATGCAGGATTTTGTCAACGAATTCTTGGCGAGGTGTTGCTAACTTGAGGGCCTGGCGGAATTCATTGTTATTAAACGGAGCCTGGTCCATCTTCATCGGATGGGTGAATGCGTAGTTTGATTTCACATTGACGATGTCAAGATAGGGCACCTGTTTGAGCAATGAGAGTGTCGCCTGAACTGGCCGATTGATCACATCAACCTCTTGATTGGTCAGCGCGAACTCACGCGCAGTGCTATCATGGATTGTGATGATTTCAGCAGAGTCGAAAAATCCGAACTCGCTTTGCCAGGCATTTGGATTGCGTTCCAATTTTGCCCCAATGCCAGGTCGAAAATCTATCAGTTTATACAGCCCAGTGCCTTCCTTTGACAGCAGGTCAGCCTTACCGTCCCTAGTTGGTACGACGTTCATATGGTAGTCGGTCATCAGAAAGGGGAAGTCGGCATTGGGGTCGGCCAAAGTAACAACAATCACGTCACTGCCATCGGCGGTGACATCCGTAATCCCAGCAAACACACCTTTTGCTCCCGATTTTGAATCGTCCCCTCGATGAACGTTGATTGAGTTGATGACATCTTCAGTCGTAAGTGATTTGCCGTCAGCAAAGGTCACACCCTTGCGAAGCTTGAAGCGCCAAGTTTTAGCATCGGCACTTGCTTCCCAGCTTTCTGCCAGGCCGGGTTGAGCTGAATTATCCTGCCCAACTTCTACAAGGCTGTCACGGAATGCACGACTAATCATAACCATTGTTGTGGCAAGAAAAGTGGTTGGATCAAGCGTATCGACCGCGTTAAAACCGTTGAGGCCGGCTTTGAGATGGCCACCTCTTTTTGGCGTTGCCGCATGAGCTTGGCTCCACATAAGCGATGCTGCGGGGACCGACATCCCAATTGCAAGGGCGCCCCCCATAAACTCACGGCGGGTAGTCCGTTTGTCTTTCAAAATTTTCTTAATTAATTTTTTATTATTTTCCATATTGGCTTTCTCCCTTTCTTGGATGGACGCCCCTAAAATGTCGACGTTGTCTCAACTAGAATTTCAAATCAGCTATAATCTTGACCCTAAAACAGTCTCTGTACTTTGAATACGTCAGTATTTGTCTCAAAAACACATAACCTCAAGGAATGAAGATATATCGTAAATCTGTCAGATGTTGCTCTCATATCTCCGCCTTCATCCAAAATTTGCTTTATAAACCCGCAGCCAATTTCCCGCGGTTAGAAGATGAATTTCTTCCTGCGAAAATCCCCTGCGCTCTAGTGCGGCAGGCAACAGGCCCATTTTAGAAATGTCGGGCAGCCATTTTGGTGGGGCTGGCATCAGGGCCTTGTCTTTAGTGCCCGCACCATATTGTTCGCTTCTTGTCCAACGACCCTGGCGCATCCAATCGAGCTCTGGTGTCCCAACATAGTGGCCCACATCGGTGCCAACACCAACGTGTTCCAACCCCATTATGTCAACGGTGCGCGCCATCATCTCAGCCCATCCGTCTATACTGTCGCAAGCATCTTTAGGTGTGATATTTGGATAAATGGCCAAACCCATTATGCCACCGCTTTCAGCAAGTACCTTTAGCACGGTGTCAGACTTATTACGAAAATGGGGCATGAGACTGCCAGCATTTGCATGTGTGACTGCAATTGGTTTTGAGGATGCTTCGATCGCATCGAGCGTGGTCTTTTCACCGACGTGGGAGCAGTCGACCATCATGCCATATTTGTTCATTTCACCAATGATTTCTCGGCCAAACCGGGTTAGGCCAGAATCATGTGGCTCATAGCAACTACCACCGATATCGTTCTGAGTGTTGTAGGTCAGCATCGCCACACGAACGCCCAGTTGGGCGAACAGTTCAGGGTACCTGATACGGCCCTCGAACATACCGGAGTTCTGAAACCCCAAGAGAACCCCAACCTTACCAGTTTTATCGGCAGTGTGAATGTCGGCCACATTGCGGCAAATCATCATGATGTCGCTGTTGGCCCGTTCTTTGTCTAGCCAGTCGGCAATGGCATCAAGACTATTGATCGTCCCGCCCCAGAACTCGAGAGTATTCGTCACGCAGGTAAATCCACCAACGCGCAAGCTTTCGAAAATTTCGCGGCGAAATTCGCCACATTGAAGTCCGTCAATTAGCATTTTTCTTTTCCTTTTTTCATTACAGGTTTCATGATACTTTCTTCATTAAGCAAAGAGGTATTTGTATCAGGAGACTCTTCGCCATTTTCTGACCCCACGGAGGTGTCGTCCTCCGCAAGGTTGGCAGTGGAAGCGTGCGTACGAGACAGTTTTGTATCAGGAGCTTGGGCAGCGTTTGACGCTTGAAACAGCTCGAACCACAATTCTCGATCCGTCGGTATGCCCTGATGACATATTCGCAGTAATTCATTTTTCCCAGGCGCACTTGGTCCAACCACACGGGTAACCGCAGTGCCACTCGGCGAAATTTCTATGTGGGCATCGAGGCCATGTTTCTGGATCAGTGGACTAACCACCGCAAGTTCTTCAGGGGCCGCAAGGTTCACGACCTTTAACCACCCCCCGCTATGGCGACGATCCATTTCTGTCAGGAGGTCGCTAACCTCTTCGGCGACTGCCCAGGCATGTTTGCCTTGCGCATCGAGGCAAAGATTCGTCTCGTCGTCATTGAGTGTACTGGGGCTTTCGATACCAATCTTGAGCGCGTCAATGTTGTCGAGAATGAGCTCAAAACCTGACAGGCCAAGCGACGCGGAGTACAGCGCACTCTCTGTTAGCGCTGGGCGGCGCCCCGCTGAGAAACCTTTCCACTGCAGCAGCCTGTCAATCAAAATGCGGACTTCTCGCAGGGATACGACGAAATCGGGACCGTTCATTGCCGTCATGACTTTGCCCTGCCTGGGCGGGCTGGATTTGTCCAATCCGTATTCGCCGTTCCGCTAGCAATTTCGTCAGGCAGAGGAGCACCCTGGAAAAGGACACCACACAGATGATGTCCAACCTCCACAGTTTTATCAAGCCCATGTAGCCCCGAGTTCAGCAATTTTGTAATATGCGTTGGAACGAAATCACGATGCATGATGTCGGCGTGGGGCGTGTGATAGGGCAGCCCGTTAAGTGATTGTACACGCGTTACAATCTTACGCAGGTTGGGATTTTCGATCAGGAAACGGGAAACACTTTGCCCAGACGGCGCTGTAACCAGAGCGGCATCAAGCTCAACGACCTGGCGTGGCACGTCCAGAACCAACTCGTGCTTTTCATCAATGTCGGTGCGCTGACCCCTGCGCGGTTCTTCGGCATTACGTGACTTGTACCAGATGAAATGCCGGGCTTCGGGGGCATCAAGATTTATCTCGAACACCCATGCATATTCGACCCGTATTAATTCTTGTAATTCGCCAGCTCCCATCTCGGGCACGCCAATGACTTCTTCGTTGATGATCAATGTTCTGACCTGCTGGTCTGCATAGTCCGGTACAAGGTCGATCAGGAGGGACAAAAGTGTTTCGGTTGTATGCGGGTGGAATCGTTCCTCTATCGAGGCACAAAAGCCAACGAAAGGAGCAGGATCTTCAAGCACACCAACTTCTAACTGGCTTCTTAGGCTACACAAATCTTTGTGTACACAGCAAAGTTCGGCGGCTAATTTGGGGCCACTAGGATAGCGGATGTAGGGTGTTTTATCCTCGTCGCGGTAAGTGATTGCCCGTTCAGTAAGCGTTATTAGGCGGTCCAGTAGCTTGGGCTCCGCATTGAGATCAAGCATCTTCGCGCGCTCGATACATTTTTCACGCACTAGCATCCAGCGGTTAATTAATTTTGGCCAGTTACTGGTGAAGTGCATCAACCCCATGGCCGAAGCATTACCCACTCCCAAATAGCGCGACATGGCTGGGTTCAATTGAACAGCAGTAATACCACCTGCCTCACAGGCGAGATGGTTCATCAGGTCAATGGAAAAAACGCGCATCATATATGCGGAAAGCATTTCTGCTACCAATGACCCGCGTAGCGGATGGTCAGATTCGAGAGTGCGGAAGGTTCTGGTGCCGAAGGTCCCGTTTCCATTCACGCCCGAGTTGCGCATCGCATACCCCGCGTTCCATAACTTTTCTGCATCGGGTTGACTGCCCGCTGCCAGTGCCGCGACACTATCGTCAAAAAAGCGTGTACTTCGATTGGCGCGGAACCAAGTCAGCGTATCGGGCGTTGCGCGGCCGTGGTAAAGCTTGGGAGCTTCTTGTCGAAAGGTTTCAAAATCCGCTTCTGAGATACGCCCTTCGACCATCGCGCCCATCATATCCCATGCGGCGCCGATGATGCGGAGGGTGCGCCCCTTTTGGGTCGGCTTGAAGGACAGGATTGGAACCGAGAAGATCCAGTTTCCTGGTGCCTCAATTTGGTAGAGAGCCTCTCCAGCCCCATCTGCTTTGATGTTGAAGCTTATCTTATTGAATGACCAGCGCTCCTCGATCAATTGTTTTATGAACGCGCGTGTTGCACTGATGCGAGACGGTTGCAGCGCCGCAAGACGCTCGGGCCGCATCATCAGAGTGGCCGAGCGGAGTGCGCACTGGACCGGCGGCTCGAGCGCGCTTTCGATCGGTTCAGATTGTCTTACTGTCATCTCTTCTCCAAGTACCTTAATCTTGTATTCATATAAAATACATCATATAGTATTGAAATACTAACCGTGATTCGTCGGAAATCAAGAGAAATCTGGAAAAGGGGCTTGTGCCTTTGCCGTTTATCATCAATCGTTCTGCATATCATCCTCAGGAGAACAACCATGAAAAAATCTAGATCTGAAGTGACACCTGGGGGGGTGCGCAGCCTCTCGACGGCAACGAAGGTCCTGACGATGCTTGATTTTATCGCCTCAAAACCAACACCGATGCGACTCAGCGATATATGTAAGGAATTGAAAATGGCGCGCGCTACAGC
>CAUZRD010000098.1:0-7632 GCA_963582255.1 Alphaproteobacteria bacterium
TGCTAGATCCTGGAAAACCCACGGCCTTGAAACGGCTGGAGGTACGCCAACCTATTCTTTCCAACGATGATTTGGAAAAAATCCGGGAAATTGGCGAGATTTCTGATAATCATTTCCAAACCATAACCCTCGACATCACCTTTGGCATCAAACGCGGCAAAGATGGCCTTTTGTTAGCCATCTCTCGTTTGTGTGAACGCGCGGAAAAAGCCGTACGTGACGGCTACAATATTATCATCCTGTCAGATCGACTTAGCGGCCCAGATCGTGTGCCACTGCCAGCACTTTTGGCGACGTCGGCAGTCCACCACCATCTCATACGAGAGGGTCTTCGCACGTCGGTCGGGTTAGTCGTTGAAACCGGAGAGGCCCGTGAGGTGCATCATTTTTGCACGCTTGCCGGCTACGGTGCCGAGGCTATCAATCCCTACCTCGCATTCGAAACACTGGATGAACTGCGCCACTCTCTGGATGAAGAAATCAGCCGTAAATCGGCAATCAAGCGTTACATCAAGGCCATCAACAAGGGTATATTGAAAGTTATGTCTAAGATGGGCATTTCAACTTATCAGTCCTACTGCGGCGCACAGATTTTTGATGCGATCGGCCTTGACGAAGCGTTCGTTGAAAAATATTTCACTGGCACCCATTCTCGGATCGGCGGCATTGGCCTTGATGAGCTAGCAGAGGAAACCTTACGCAGACACAATGCCGCGTTCGGTTCATCTCCGTTATTGGAAAAAGCACTCGACGTCGGCGGCGAGTATGCCTTCCGCATTCGCGGTGAAGACCACGTATGGACATCGGATTCGGTTCGCGATTTACAACATGCGGTGCGCGGTAATGTACCCGATCTTTATCGCTCATTTGCCGCCCATATCAATCAGCAAACAAAACGGCTTTTAACTATTCGCGGTCTGTTTGAGATCAACGAGGCCGATTACGAAGGGCGTTCGTCGATCAATCTGGACCAAGTGGAACCGGCCGCAGCGATCGTAAAACGTTTTTCAACCGGCGCCATGTCTTACGGCTCGATCAGCCGCGAGGCTCATACCACATTGGCAATCGCGATGAACCGGATCGGCGGACGTTCCAACACCGGCGAAGGTGGTGAGGAAGTCGATCGTTTTCAGCCGCTGGCGAACGGCGATTCCATGCGCTCGGCCATCAAGCAGGTGGCCTCGGGACGTTTTGGGGTTTCGGCGGAATATTTGGTCAATTCCGATATGATCCAAATTAAAATGGCACAAGGGGCCAAGCCTGGAGAGGGCGGCCAATTGCCTGGCCACAAAGTTGATGCGATCATTGCTAAAGTACGCCATTCCACCCCAGGCGTAGGTCTGATTTCGCCACCCCCGCATCACGACATTTATTCCATTGAGGACCTTTCTCAGCTTATCTTCGATTTAAAGAATGCCAATCGTGATGCCTGGATCAGCGTCAAGCTGGTGTCAGAAGTCGGCGTTGGAACTGTCGCCGCAGGAGTATCCAAAGCCAGGGCTGACCACGTTACTATTTCCGGATTTGAAGGCGGTACTGGCGCAAGTCCTCTGACATCCATTAAACATGCTGGTCTTCCCTGGGAGATTGGGTTAGCGGAAACTCATCAGACTCTAGTCATAAATAACCTACGCAGCCGCATTGCGGTTCAGGTAGATGGTGGCCTCCGAACCGGCCGCGATGTGGTGATCGGCGCGTTGCTGGGTGCTGATGAATTTGGGTTTTCTACCGCGCCACTGATATCTGCCGGATGTTTGATGATGCGTAAATGCCATCTGAACACCTGCCCAGTTGGCATCGCCACACAAGATCCCGAATTGCGCAAGCGCTTCATAGGCCAACCTGAGCACATCATCAATTACTTCTTTTTCGTCGCGGAGGAAGTGCGGGCGATCATGGCCTCTTTGGGCTATCGCACGTTCAATGAGATGATTGGTCAGAGTCAAATGCTGAATAAGCGAGAGGCCATAGACCATTGGAAGGCGAAAGGTCTTGATTACTCGCGCCTGTTTTATAAACCTAAAATGCCCAATCATGTTGGCATCCACAAGAGCGAGGAACAAGATCACAAAATTCATGATATTCTCGATCGCAGGCTAATCGAAGAGGCCAAAGACGCTATCCAGAACCGTAACAAGGTCAAAATCACCGCCAATATTTCCAATACCGACCGTACCACCGGAACCATGCTGTCCAGCGAGATCGCAAGACGCTACGGACATGTCGGACTTGAGGACGACACCATCCATGTGAAACTCAACGGAACGGCTGGGCAGAGTTTTGGTGCTTTTCTTGCCCATGGGATAACTTTAGAGCTCATGGGTGAAAGCAACGACTATGTCGGCAAAGGTCTTTCTGGCGGAAAGCTAATCATCTACCCTGACTTAAAATCTAAAATCGTGCCTGAAGAAAGCATAATCATCGGCAATACGGTACTCTATGGCGCTATTGCTGGTGAATGCTATTTTAGGGGCATTGCGGGTGAGCGTTTTGCAGTGCGTAATTCCGGCGCTATAGCGGTCGTTGAAGGCACTGGTGATCATGGCTGTGAGTATATGACAGGCGGGGTGGTCGTAGTGCTTGGGCCGACCGGGCGTAATTTCGCCGCCGGCATGTCAGGTGGCATCGCCTATGTTCTCGATGAGCTCGGCGATTTCTCGGTACGTTGCAATATGTCAATGGTGGAGCTTGAGCCAATCAAGTCCGAGGATGATATTTTAGAGCGCCTTCATCACCAGGGCGGTGATCTCGAAGGACACGGTCGGGTCGACATCATGAAATCGATGTCAAAATATGACGAAGAGCGGATTTACAAGCTGGTATCCAATCACTCAGCACACACTGGTTCGCAGCGAGCGCAAGATATTCTGGCTAATTGGGAGACTTACCTACCCAAATTCGTCAAGGTGATGCCGGTCGAATACCGTCGAGCACTCAAGGACATGGAAGAAGACGACATGCATACGATGGCAAAGATTGCAGGCGAGTAAGCTAATGGGCAAAGTAACTGGATTTCTAGAAATTGACCGCCGCGATCGCAAATATATGCCGGCGGCGGATAGGATTCGTAGTTTTGACGAGTTCGTCATTCCGCTTGGAGAACCGGCAACCCGTGACCAGGCCGCCCGCTGCATGGATTGCGGCATTCCCTATTGTCACAATGGCTGCCCAGTCAATAACCAAATCCCCGACTGGAACGATCTTGTCTACCGAGATAACTGGCGCGAGGCGCTTCGCAATCTGCAATCTACCAACAATTTTCCTGAATTCACCGGACGGATTTGCCCCGCGCCGTGTGAGACATCGTGCACGCTGAACTTAATTGATGCCCCGGTAACAATCAAAACGATAGAATGTGCAATTATAGACCGGGGATTCAAAGAGGGCTGGATCACACCGGATATGCCGGAAGAAAAAACCGGTAAGAAGGTTGCCATTATCGGATCTGGTCCTGCGGGCATGTCATGCGCACAGCAACTAGCTCGGGCTGGACATGACGTCCATGTCTTTGAAAAGAACGGAAAAGCAGGCGGTCTCTTGAGGTACGGAATCCCGGATTTTAAGATGGAAAAATACCTGATAGACCGTCGGGTCAGTCAGATGGAAGCCGAGGGGGTTGTGTTCCACTACGGCGCGCATATTGGTCGTGACACACCGATAGAACAGATCATAGGCTACCATGATGCAGTCGTGCTAGCTGGCGGTTCGGAAGAACCGCGCGAACTTCCGATTCAGGGATGTGAACTCACCGGCGTTCACTTCGCCATGGATTTTCTACCGCAACAGAACCGGCGGGTGAGCGGCGAGCCACTTGGCGGAGTAGATCCAATCACCGCATCTGGCAAACACGTCGTAGTCATCGGTGGTGGCGATACTGGCTCAGACTGCATCGGCACATCGTTTCGCCAGGCGGCGCTATCTGTCACACAACTTGAAATCATGCCAAAACCACCAGAGATGGAAGATAAACTTCGTATCTGGCCAAATTGGCCACTGAAGATGCGCACATCTTCCAGCCAGGCTGAAGGGGCTGAGCGCGACTGGTCGGTGATGACTACCAAACTAACCGGATCAAATGGGCAAGTCCAAAATCTGCACTGCGCTCGGATAGACCCGTCGATGAATCCGATTGACGGCAGCGATTTTACGATTAAGGCCGATCTCGTACTACTTGCGATGGGATTTATACATCCAGTGCACAGAGGCATGCTAGAAGCATTGAAGATTGAGCGTGACCAGCGCGGGAATGTGCTGGCCAACACCCTCACCTACCAAACCAGCATGGATAAGGTCTTTGCCGCTGGAGACATGCGTCGTGGCCAATCTCTGGTAGTCTGGGCCATCCGCGAGGGACGTCAAACTGCGCATGCCGTCGATCAGTTTTTGATGGGTTTCAGCCAACTTCCGCGTTAGTTACCGCCTTTCACCAGACAAGTATGCAATTCCAACCATAGGAAACGCCCCCAGTGTATAGTATGCTATTTCCAAATTTAGTATGATCGGGAGACCTAGTGTGGGGAGCAGTAAGAAAAGTGACCCCACATAACCCTCAATATTTCCATTAAATTTGATAGAGCTATTCCTGTTCTCTGAAACTAAGCAGAATTGGTGTAATTGAACCCCACCTCACCAAAGCACAGCACATACTAACGGCAAAATACACAGCAGATCTATGGCCAATCAGTCATCGTTTCTCGACATTTTGAGTAAGCGTTCAGTCGCAAATCCATCTGCAATTAATCCAACTGAGGATTGATAGTTACGCACAGCACCTTGGGTTTTTGGACCAATTTTGACATCGATCCCTCCGGTATCAAAGCCGCGCGCGGACAACAATGTTTGGAGTTCAGCGCGCCCATCATTACCAAGGATCCGCTTACCTTGCGGCCAGGAAGCAACAAAAGGCTGACCACCGCGAAACCTGTCAGCCAAATGTCCCACTGACAGACCAGATAGAGCATGATCAAATGTCGCTTCGGGAATACCTGCAACCAAGGCATCCTTGCGCAATTGCATAAGATAACCGTGAAAACCTTGAACTGTTCCGTTAATAGCCCGGATTGGCTCAACGCGATTATAACGAGCTCCGGTTGAGATCACATCCATCATAAAATTAAATATCTGCGCCTGCGCTAATCCGGATGCAGCACTAGTAACAATGACTACTAAAAACAGAATCCATCTCAGATGGCGAAACATGGATAAAAATCCTTTTGATCCTCATCAGATTTAAATTGCGAAACAATCGGTCAATAGCATTACCTGTTTGCTAAGGGGTCTGCAGCCTCAAGAAATCTAAATCTAGGGTAAAATTAATAATAGGGATTGTTTAATTCATAAAGCTATGAAGTGAGTGTACCGCTCATAGTTGACACATCGACGTGAGCTTAATATCTTTCCAGCTCTCTTTAGCCAGCTTTCAACAATCAGGATTTACTATGAAAGTTAGTAATTCGATCAGATCTCTGCGCAACCGTCATCGTGACTGTCGAGTTGTGCGTCGGCGTGGCCGGATATTTGTGATAAATAAAACCAATCGCCGTTTTAAGGCGCGCCAGGGTTGAGATCAGCCCATTGCTCTAACTACACGCAGGTTATAATCGCTTGGCACGCGTTGCATTTTCATTGAAGAAATACCTCTTAGAGAGGTGTATTCCTATTCTTTATTGCCCGTGTATTGCTGTCTGACCCATCTCATGCACAATCATATCAGAAACTTTCTCGTGAATCTGACCGGGTAGCCACCCTGGATTCCTTATCCTAGAGTCTCGCTGAGGCTCACTCCAACAGCGCCGCAAAAACTATTGCGACGTCGATCTAGCAAGATTGTAGTGAACCTGGAAACGATACAACCAATATATTGCCCGTTATAATGCTACAAAATTCAATATCTCCAACACAAATTAACATCATGGCAAATGATTCGGTCGAACATATCGAAGGCCAGACCGATGGTGGCCTCCTGATCATTTGTGACCATGCCACCAATAGGATTCCAGAGCAATATCGCGACCTAGACATCGAACCAGCCATACTTAATTCACATGTTGGTTATGATATTGGCGTACGCCGAGTCACCCAGGAATTATCCAAGATGACTCAGGCTCCGGCTCTCCTCAGCCGATTTTCACGACTTCTGATTGATCCTAATAGAGGCATAGATGACCCAACTTTGATAATGAAAATAGCCGACGGCAGCATTGTTTCCGGAAATGTTGCAGTTGATAAAGACGAAATTGCGAAACGGATTGCCACGTATTATGATCCTTATCATGCGGCCATACGGTGCTCACTTGATGCCGCCATAGAGACCGGCGTCCCGCCTGCAATACTTTCGGTTCATTCCTTCACGCCCACATTTAAAAACCAAATCCGGCCCTGGCATGCGGCAATATTATGGGATGCGGACCCGCGCTTACCGCATGCAATACTGCATGCTCTGCAACAAGAACCAGCTCTCATCATCGGTGAGAATGTGCCCTATACGGGTAGATTGCATGGCGATACGCTTTATCGTCACGGAACCACTAACGGCCTTGCCCATGCGCTGATCGAAATTAGACAGGATCTTATTAGCGATGAAGACGGGCAACTTGCCTGGGCACGACGTCTACATAAGGTGCTAACATCAACAATGAGGAATCCGGAGATGAACCGTATTTCTTATCACCTTAGTAGTGTAGATACCTAGATTAGGTGGGGAGTGCACATGATACAAAAATTAGACAATAAATCACGTGAGGCGCTTGAGGCTGCAGCTTTTCGTCGGCTGATTTCGCATTTACAAAATCACACTGATGTTCAAAATATCGATTTGATGAATCTTGCCTCGTTCTGTCGCAATTGCCTTTCTGGCTGGTACCAGGAGGAAGCGAAGAAAAGAGGTATTGTGCTTGGGAAAGACGAGGCGCGCGAAATTATCTACGGGATGCCTTACGCGCAATGGAAAGAAACTCACCAGCACGAGGTAACGCCCCAACAACTTAAGAAATTCCAAGATAATTCGCCATCCGATATCTAGGGTATCTCCTACTATCTCTGTTCAATGAATGTTCCAGTAAGAGGCGAGTGTCTCAATATCGATAACCGAGCAACCCCTCGGTCAGTTACCAAAAATCCAGCCGATGGCACGTTCAGCCATAACAAGCAACTCATCGCCAATACCATTACCATTTGATCGATCGGATTTTACGCCACGCTCAGCCATAACAAGCAACTCATCGCCAATACCATTATCATTTGATCGATCGGATTTTACGCGTATTTTGGTACGCCAGATATAGTCATCTTCCTGGAGAGTGAAGGCCGCTACATACGCTAAATCAAGCGAAGCGATACGGGTAAATGTCATGGCATGAGCATTCGCCGGCGCACTGAGTAATTCACGCAACAGTTTTGGCGAAGCGCCAAGTTTTAGTGGTGTCGACGGAGCAGTCAGTGCCGGTCCTCCAAGTTGGGCGCGCAATCTACGACTCGATGTACCACCACCAATCGGTTGGGTTTCTTTCAGCAGCAAAGCAAGCTCATTTGGGCTCCTGGACAACAGTCCCGGCATCTGATCGCGATGCTCGACTTCGGTCAATCTCGCATAGCCAACGGCAATACCTTCGGTTACAGGGACAATAGCTTTGA
>CAUZRD010000099.1:0-7620 GCA_963582255.1 Alphaproteobacteria bacterium
CTGTCGATGAAGTGAAACGTGGCGGCAATATTTCGGTTCTGAAAGATAGTATTGAAGACGTATACGGTAAGGACAACGAAGAGATCCGGGGTCTTGATGATGGGAGCGTAGTCGAACTCGGCGAGCATTTGCGTCGCGGTGTGCCGATTGCAACGCCGGTGTTTGACGGTGCACATGAGTCTGACATTAATGAGCTATTGGTCAAAGCTGGACTCGATTCAAGCGGGCAGGTTGTTCTGCACGATGGGCGCACCGGAGATCCGTTCGATCGCAAGGTGACAGTTGGCTATAAATATATATTGAAGCTGCATCATCTGGTGGATGACAAAATCCATGCCCGATCGATTGGTCCATACAGTCTTGTGACCCAGCAGCCTCTGGGTGGTAAAGCTCAGTTTGGTGGTCAGCGGTTTGGGGAAATGGAAGTCTGGGCTTTGGAGGCGTATGGCGCCGCCTACACGCTTCAAGAAATGTTGACCGTTAAGTCCGATGATGTTGCCGGACGCACCAAGGTCTATGAGGCAATTGTGCGCGGAGATGACTCTTTTGAAGCTGGTATTCCAGAAAGCTTCAATGTGTTGGTCAAGGAAATGCGTTCCCTTGGACTGAATGTCGAGTTGAAGGAAACAGAAGATGATCCCGGAGGCGATGTTCTTCCGGAATTGCCAAGCGAAGCAGCAGAGTAATTAATGTATAAAAATGGTGGCAGTGGTGCATTGTCCGTCAGGTGCAATCACCCGGGTAGGGCTTTTGAAAATCCCATTCCCAGCCGTAATGTTAGCGCCTTGCGAGGAGTGAAAGCATGAACCAAGAGGTCATGAACGTCTTTAGTCCGACCTCACCGCCGATGGCCTTCGATCAGATTAAGATCTCGATCGCGAGCCCGGAAAAAATATTATCGTGGTCGTTCGGTGAAATTAAAAAGCCTGAAACGATCAATTACCGCACGTTTAAGCCCGAGCGTGACGGGTTGTTTTGCGCGCGAATCTTTGGTCCGATCAAGGATTACGAATGCTTGTGTGGAAAATACAAGCGGATGAAATACAAAGGGATCATTTGCGAAAAATGCGGTGTTGAAGTCACGCTCTCTAAGGTTCGTCGCGACCGCATGGGTCACATTGAGCTGGCTGCTCCGGTTGCGCATATCTGGTTTCTAAAATCGCTGCCTTCGCGTATTGGGCTGTTACTTGATATGACGCTCAAGGATCTCGAACGCGTCCTATATTTTGAGAATTTCATCGTTGTTGAGCCAGGGCTAACTCCTCTGAAAGAAAATCAACTCCTGTCCGAAGAAGATATGTTGGATGCCCAGGACGAATATGGAGAAGATGCCTTTACAGTTGGAATTGGCGCTGAGGCGATCCGCGAACGTTTAGCTGGGCTTGATCTTGAAAAAATCCGAGAGGAGCTGCGCGTCGGAATTGCCGAGGCAACAACTGAACTAAAACCAAAAAAACTCGCAAAGCGGTTAAAGATAGTTGAGGCATTTATCTACTCTGGTAACCGACCAGAGTGGATGATCCTGACCGTTGTTCCGGTAATCCCGCCTGAGTTGCGCCCGCTGGTTCCATTGGATGGTGGGCGGTTTGCCACCTCTGATCTCAATGACCTCTACCGCAGGGTAATTAACCGCAATAACCGCTTGAAACGGCTAATGGAGCTGCGAGCACCTGGCATCATCATCCGCAATGAGAAGAGGATGTTGCAGGAATCGGTCGATGCCTTGTTTGATAATGGGCGACGCGGCCGTGTGATCACCGGAGCAAATAAGCGGCCGCTGAAATCTCTGGCTGACATGCTCAAGGGCAAACAGGGACGTTTCCGGCAGAATCTACTTGGTAAGCGCGTGGACTATTCCGGCCGCTCGGTGATTGTCGTTGGTCCGGAGTTGAAACTCCATCAGTGCGGTTTGCCCAAAAAGATGGCTTTGGAGCTGTTCAAGCCTTTTATCTATTCGCGTCTTGATGCCAAGGGATTGGCGGCCACTGTCAAGCAGGCAAAAAAACTAGTTGAAAAAGAAAAACCCGAAGTCTGGGACATTCTGGACGAGGTGATCCGCGAACATCCTGTATTACTTAACCGCGCGCCAACGCTCCATAGGCTTGGCATTCAAGCATTCGAACCAACTTTGATTGAAGGCAAGGCAATTCAGCTTCACCCGTTGGTCTGCGCTGCTTTCAACGCGGATTTCGATGGTGATCAGATGGCCGTCCATGTTCCGTTGTCATTGGAGGCCCAGCTTGAAGCTCGTGTGCTGATGATGTCGACCAACAACATTTTGCATCCAGCTGATGGCTCGCCAATTATCGTGCCATCTCAAGATATTGTGCTCGGCCTTTATTATGTGTCCATCATGAAGGTGAATGAGCCGGGTGAGGGAATGGTATTTGCCTCATCGAACGAAATTCACCACGCGCTGCACGCCGGCGCGGTTACCCTGCACGCCAAGGTCAAAGGTAGATTTAAAACCGTCAACGAAGCAGGCGAATCTGTGGTCGAAATTCATGAGACTACGCCCGGTCGTTTGTTGATCGGCGAGTTGCTACCTCCCAATGCCGACATTGGTTATGATTTGTGCAACAAGCTTATGACCAAAAAAGAGATCAGTCGGATGATCGATGCTGTCTACCGCCACTGCGGTCAAAAGGAGACAGTTATCTTCTGTGATCAGATCATGGCGCTTGGCTTCAATCATGCCTGCAAGGCTGGTATTTCGTTCGGTAAGGACGACATGCGTATTCCAGATACCAAGGTGAAGCTGGTTGATCAGACCCGTGATCAGGTTAAGGAATATGAGAAGCAATATATCGACGGACTGATTACCCAGGGTGAGAAGTACAATAAGGTAGTTGATGCCTGGGCGCGGTGTACTGATCGGGTGGCAGATGAAATGATGTTGCGGATTCAGTCAGTTGAAATGGATGAGAAAACTGGCCGCGAGCAAGACATTAATTCTATCTATATGATGTCACACTCCGGTGCGCGTGGGTCTCCGGCGCAGATGAAACAGCTCGCCGGTATGCGTGGACTTATGGCTAAGCCGTCTGGCGATATAATTGAGACGCCCATCATCTCCAACTTTAAAGAAGGTCTGACGGTTCTTGAGTACTTTAATTCTACCCATGGAGCTCGTAAGGGCTTGGCCGATACGGCACTGAAGACGGCGAACTCCGGCTATTTGACGCGACGGCTAGTTGATGTTGCTCAAGATTGCATCGTCCATGAACACGATTGTGGTACCGATGACGGTATAACTCTTAGAACAGTTATTGATGGCGGCGACGTAGTCGTTGGGCTTGGTCAGCGAGTTCTTGGACGCACCGTTACCCACGATGTAACAGATGGTGAGGGTGGTGATTTAATTATAGCTAAGGGTGTGACCACCGATGAAAGTACGGCTGCCGCGATAGATGCAACCGGACTTCAGTCTCTGAAGGTCCGCTCTGTCCTCACCTGTCAAGCTAAGCTCGGCGTGTGTTCACTTTGTTATGGACGCGACCTTGCCCGCGGTACCCCCGTGAATGTTGGCGAGGCAGTCGGTGTTATTGCAGCCCAATCCATTGGTGAGCCAGGAACCCAGTTGACTATGCGCACGTTCCATATTGGTGGTACTGCTCAGGTCGTCGACGAGTCCTTCGTGGAAAATGCCCACGATGGAGTGGTTGAAATTCGCAACCGTAATGTGGTCAAGGATTCAGAGGGCAACCTTATTTC
The DNA here is from genome assembly GCA_963582255.1 of Alphaproteobacteria bacterium. Classification (GTDB taxonomy): domain Bacteria; phylum Pseudomonadota; class Alphaproteobacteria; order Rhizobiales; family TMED25; genus CAUZRD01. The sequence goes on from CAUZRD010000099.1 coordinate 3,715, forward strand.
TATGGGTCGCAATCTCGCCATTGCCATCCTTGATAAAAATGGCAAAGACCAGACGGTTCATAAAGTTCCTTATGGAGCTAAATTATCGGTTGATGACGGTGATGAGGTTATTCGCGGCCAGCGTATTGCCATATGGGATCCGTATACTCGACCAATTCTGACCCAGGTGAGTGGTATTGCTGATTTTGAGGATCTCGTTGAAGGAATCTCTGTTAACGAGCAGCTTGACGAAGCCACTCATATTACACAGCGTGTCATTGTTGACTGGCGCTCAAATCCGCGCGGAGGAGAACTACGGCCGGCCGCTATTGTCAAAGACGATAGCGGAGAAATTAGCAAGTTGGACCGTGGTTTGGAGGCGCGATATTTGCTCTCTGCTGAAGCCATCCTCTCTGTTGAGCCTGGCACAAAGGTCCATGCTGGTGATGTTTTGGCTCGGATACCTACCGAGGGTGCAAAAACCCGGGATATCACTGGTGGACTGCCGCGCGTTGCCGAGCTATTTGAAGCGCGCCGACCAAAGGATCATGCAATTATCGCCGAGGGCGATGGACGTATTGAATTTGGTCGAGACTACAAAAATAAGCGCCGAATTAGGATAGTTTCTGAAGATGAGTCGGTCGAGCCCTTTGAATACCTGATCCAGAAGGGGAAACACCTTCAGGTGCAAGAGGGTGACATTGTTGAAAAAGGTGAGTACATTCTAGATGGAAATCCCGCACCGCACGATATCCTTGCTATCAAGGGTGTGGAGGAACTCGCCTCCTATCTCGTTCGGGAAGTCCAGGACGTTTATCGGCTTCAAGGTGTGACCATCAATGACAAACACATTGAGGTCATCGTCCGTCAGATGCTTCAAAAAGTGGAAGTAGAGGATCCGGGGGATACCGGTTATCTCCCCAACGAACAGCTTGATCGAGTCGAACTTGATGCGGCTAATGAAAGAATTAAGGCTGCAAAGGGGAAGCAGGCAACTTCTCGTCCTCAACTTCTCGGCATCACCAAGGCGGCGTTGCAAACTCGAAGCTTTATATCTGCGGCCTCGTTCCAGGAAACAACGCGTGTATTGACTGAAGCTGCGGTGCACGGAAAAGTCGATACCCTCGAAGGGCTGAAAGAAAATGTTATTGTGGGCCGTCTAATTCCGGCCGGTACAGGCTCTACGATTTCTAGCCTGCGACAAATATCTCAGCATCGCGATCAACTGATCATCGAAGAACGTGAGCGTGCGATTTTGGAGAACAAGTCAGTCATCGAGGATGAGGAATTAATACCGGCGGCTAATGATGTCTAACGCTGGCAAGTAAGCAACGACAACTAGCGGCGATCCAAGCATCGCCGTTTGTTAGTTCTTATGGATGTAGCAAGTTGTTTGTGGCATTAAGGGAAGTGCGCTCCTTGTTAAGTGAAAACGATGGTGTCGCGGTTGTTGCCGTTGGTATTGGGTTGCAAGTAGTAATTGTGCTTGAATTTTATGGGGGAGAGGGCTTTAAGCTCTTTAGTGTTGATCATATGGAAGATATTTAACCCAAGGCTGGGTTAAATATCTCATAAAACCGGTCTATATGTACTTGACGCATGCGGGAGCGCCTCGTATTCTCCGGCAGCTTTTTGGACAGGCTGTAGATACTTTGGTTATCTAGACGCTGCTGCCGAATAAGCCATCAATCAGGTAAATGTCTTGGACGCATGTTGCGTGCAGGGCATTTTGTTTAACTGGCATTCTGTCGTGGATAGTCAGATTTATTGTAGTGTGTCCTTTGGTTTCTTAAGCCGACGGTCACAGTTGGAAAATAAGAAGGAAGCCGGCACAATGCCGACAATAAACCAGTTGGTTCGAAACCCTCGCCAACCTTTGGTCAAGCGCAACAAAGTGCCGGCCATGGAGGCGTGTCCGCAAAAGCGTGGCGTTTGCACTCGCGTTTATACCACCACGCCGAAAAAGCCGAACTCGGCTCTTCGTAAGGTGGCGCGTGTCCGGTTAACCAACGGTTTTGAAGTTACTAGCTACATTCCCGGAGAAGGTCACAATTTGCAGGAACATTCGGTCGTGCTGATACGCGGCGGTCGTGTGAAGGACCTGCCTGGTGTGCGATATCACATCATAAGAGGTGTGCTTGATACGCAGGGTGTATCAAGTCGACGTCAGCGTCGTTCTAAATATGGCGCCAAGCGGCCGAAATAGGAGCTTTAATATATGTCTAGGCGCCATCGAGCCGAAAAACGTGAAACTCTGCCAGATCCTAAATTTGGTGATGTTACGTTGTCAAAATTCATGTCGAGCCTGATGCGGCATGGTAAAAAATCAATCGCTGAATCAATACTTTATGGTGCATTTGATCGGATTGAGGGGACGGCAAAGCAAGATCCTGTGTCGGTTTTTCACCGTGCGCTGGAAAATGTTATGCCCACGATTGAGGTAAAATCACGCCGAGTTGGTGGTGCTACCTATCAGGTTCCAATTGAGGTGCGCGCAGACCGCCGTCGGGCGCTCGCAATCCGCTGGGTGATTGCTGCGGCCCGTTCGCGCGGTGAAAACACTATGGCGGAACGTCTTTCTGGTGAATTACTAGACGCCTCACAGGGTCGTGGTACAGCGGTCAAGAAGCGTGAAGACACTCATCGCATGGCTGATGCCAACAAAGCCTTTTCGCATTATCGCTGGTAGTTCCAGACACGCTAATTCCTCTCGACAACCCGGCAAGAGACGCAACCATGACCCGTCAGACACCAATTGAAGATTATCGTAATATTGGCATCATGGCTCACATTGATGCCGGTAAGACTACGACGACTGAGCGAATTCTGTATTACACAGGCAAGAGCCATAAGATCGGCGAGGTCCATGAAGGTGCTGCCACCATGGACTGGATGGAGCAGGAACAAGAGCGCGGTATTACCATTACATCTGCTGCCACGACTACTTATTGGCAGGGTAAGCGGGTTAATATTATAGACACCCCTGGTCATGTTGACTTTACAATTGAGGTGGAGCGGTCATTGCGCGTGCTTGATGGAGCGATTGCGCTACTGGATGCTAATGCGGGTGTTGAGCCGCAAACAGAAACTGTCTGGCGTCAGGCAGACAAATATGGTGTTCCGCGACTGATTTTTGTCAATAAAATGGACAAGATTGGTGCTGATTTCGTCCGCTCGGTTGAGATGGTTGAGGAACGGCTTGGCGCGACGCCCGTTGTTTTGCAGTTACCGATTGGTTCGGAAAATGATTTTAGGGGCGTTATTGATCTAATTCGTATGAAGGCGATCGTTTGGGATGATGAGGCTCTTGGTGCAAATTTTCATGACGAGGATGTGCCTGAGGATCTTTTGGCTTCTGCGAAAGAAGCCCGGGAAGCGCTTGTTGAAGCCGTAATTGAACTTGATGAAGCTGCTCTTGAAAGGTATCTTGAAGGTAATGAGCCCGATGAGGCGACGCTCAAGAGACTCATCCGTAAGGGTACCTGTGCGAACATATTTTATCCAATTTTCTGTGGTTCGGCATTTAAGAACAAGGGTGTTCAACCTCTGCTTGATGGTGTGATTGACTACCTGCCGTCCCCACTTGATATTCCGTCGATCAAGGGAATTGACGTTAAAACTGGGACTGAAATCAATCGCTCCTGCTCTGATGATGAACCTCTGAGTATGCTGGCCTTCAAGGTAATGAATGATCCTTTTGTTGGTTCTCTGACCTTTTGCCGTATTTATTCTGGTAGGTGTGATAGCGGTGCTGCGGTGCTGAACACCGTTAAGGATAAGCGCGAGCGTGTGGGCCGTATATTGCTGATGCATTCCAATTCGCGCGAAGACATCAAAGAGGCGTATGCCGGTGATATTGTAGCGATTGCGAGTCTCAAGGAAGTGACTACCGGAGATACGTTGAGCGATCCTGCAAATCCCGTGATT
>CAUZRD010000100.1:0-7602 GCA_963582255.1 Alphaproteobacteria bacterium
TCTGGCCGATGTGAAATCTTGCGGTCTGTGCAATGGTCATTGCCATACTATACTTTTTTTATATTTGGTTCGCGTAACACACTTTTTGATGGGATCCAATGATGCCGTCGATGTGGAACAGTGCAAGTGCTTGTCCTCAAGCGAGTAAGTGGAGAGATAGCTCGATCGGATAGGTTGTATTCCTTACGCTTAATTATTGATTAATCAAAGGTGGTAGTGTGCCCTTGTCGGCTATCCCCTCGCGCATCAACCATTTCCTTAGAACGGAAATATTGGCTATGGCAGTAAATCCAAGATCACGGGCCGCACGGATTCCTGCGTGCTCAACAAGTAGAGATCTGTTAAGTAAATCTGTGGCTGCGCGTTTTGATATTTCTTGGTGCTTGCGTTGGTTTTTATAGCCAGAAATTACTTTTGTGCCGCCAGGATCTTCGCCGTTGTTGCAGGCCTTGATGGCATAGTGTGCAGCCCAGGCAGCATCATGTAGCGAAAGGTTGAGCCCCTGAGCTCCAATTGGCGATAATACGTGCCCAGATTCACCGACAAGAAGTGTCCGGTTTTTTGCCAAGTGGGAGGTGGTTAGTCCGCGTATCGGAAACCAGATTCTTTTTGTGATCAGGCTTATTTCACCAAAATAGGTGGCGAGTTTATCTGCCAGAATTCCTGTAAACTCACAATCATCAACCTCACGAAGCCGTTCCGCTTCAAGGTCTTTCATAAGCCAGACGATAGCGCTGCAATTTTCTGCCAGAGGGACGGTGGTTAAAGGGCCGCCTGGTTGGTGTATCTCGGTGCTGATCCCATCATGGGGACGACTGTGTTTAATCCAGGCAGTTACTGCATGTTGGCCGTATTCCCAATTCTTGGTTGTGATGCCGGAGAATGTTCGTGCAGGTGAACCGCGACCATCTGCGGCAATGAGAAGTCTGGCCGTACAGGTCAATCCTGCGGCATAGCTGATTTCAATACCATTTTCTATTTCACGAAACTCGGTAGCCTCTGCACGTACGCGCACTAAATCTGGCCATGACTTTATCTCATCCTCTAGCGCTCCAACTAATTGGGAGTTGATGATGTTGTGGCCAAAGCAATCAAGCCCGATTTCACTAGGATTAAAAACAATATGACTAGGGTTTTCTGCACGAGTTATCTGGTCAATGATGCGGATCTTTTTGATTGGGATGGCCTTTTCACAAAGCTTAGGCCAGATCCCTGTTGTACGCAGGACGTTCGTTGCTCCTATAAAGAGTGCGCTGGTTCTGGTGTCTAAAGAGGTGGTGCTTTCAGGCCCTATTAAAATTGCGCTAATGTGGTGGTGGGCGAGGAGGCATGCAGTGGCGAGGCCGGCGGGTCCCGCGCCTAGAATTGCGATATCGAAGTGGGATGAGTTTGCGTGCTCATGTGACATTCAATAATGCCGTTTTAACCAAGGTGTACACCGGGTAATATTATTGAGGGCGATCGGCATTGAGGGCCGAGTTAAGAGCTGGTGACTTTGATTTTACAAAATGGTCTGGGAAATTGAAAGCTGGATTTTCATTGAAGAAATTGAACGGTAGAAGTTTAATAGCATTCCAGCGAACAGGCATAATGGGCCATTCTTCCGCCCGGGTAACGTGGTTCATAGAGATATTTATCCATACAACGAGATCAGTGTTTTCTACATTATCATTGTCGGCAATATATTCCGGCAAACCTTTCCCTCCGGGCGATAGGTTTGGGTAGTCGCTGGCCGCATAGAGCTCTCTGGGCTTATGTTTACTTAGCCACAAGATGCTGGATGAAAATTCTGCTCGTTTTTGAGGCGGATCGTTGGGTGAAAGAATTGATACAATCTGATGTCCTGGCATAATTTCGATGCCTGGGTTGTGACCGAGTGTGGTGTATTTATTAGGATTTACAATGCGCCATCGGGAGTTGTGTCCAGACTTTATAAGCGGACCTTCTTGGCCAACTTGACTGTGGTTTACGGTCCATAGACTACGGCGGGGATTATAGTCGGGTAGGCGCTGCGGAACGATTTGGTCTTCGATCATTGTATTTTGTGAACCATCAACATCAAGATCTAGCCGAAAATTAAAATAGTGATCATGATAAATTGCAACTGTACCAGGTGCTACAAGTTCTCCGTATGCGGTATCTGCTTTTGCACTTTGTTCGGTCATTTTTTGGCTGGCTGCACCACGAACGGCCACAATACCGGTAGCGCCAATCTTGATTTCCATTTTACCACTAAGGGTGAATATCCAGTCAATGACGTAGTCATAATTACCAATAGTTGGAATTGTGCGGACAACAAGTTCAATGTCAGGCCGGGTTAAATGAGTGAGCTGAGCAGGGCGTCCGTGACGCCATAATGGGTTGCCGGTACTGCGCTCAAATATGCAAAGGGTCTGTGGAATATCGTAGGTTTTACCATTGTCATGGGGAATAGTGGCTGAGATATAAGCGGCTTCTTCTGGGCAATCAGACCCTGGCACTAGTGATGAGAGCATAGTGCCAGCACCAAACTCTCCGGAGTCCAGATAAGTCCGATATGACCAGTCTTCATCAGGCGACATATAGGGCACAAACATTTCTGACAGGCTCATTTGATATGCCATAAGTCGCTTGGTCCCATTATCGTTGTAATGCACAAGTGAAATAACTGGACCAGTTCTCTTGTCGATCCGGATGTGAAAATCCCACGGATTCCAATTAACTTGAACCGCACCACTCAGGTTAAAATTTACCCCTTGGGGTGAGGAGATCACAACAGGCTTGATTGGATCACGTGTAAATCGAACCGGATTGGGAGCGAGAGCAGCAGTGGTAATACCCAGGTCAACAATCTCTAGAACCCTTCCTTTGTCTACATCAACAATGGAGTAGACGCCGTCGATTGGTCGCCCGTAGAGGTGAGAACTCTTCGGGTCTGCAATATAACACGGCACTTTCATGGTGCGAATGTTAGTGTATTTGAAACCGGGAAAGTAGCCAGAAGATAAGGGCGAACAGGACACGGCCTCTAGCGATTTGATGCCTCGTTTTTCAATCGCCGCTAGCCAACGTCCATCGGCCTTCGTTAGTCGGCTTGCGTTGAGTGAATCTTCACTCATGACGCCAGGCTGCCCATCGACTTCGGAAACGGAAATAATTTTACCTTCGGTAATATCGACTTCGATTTCCAATGTTTTACTTTTGTCATACATGACTACAAATGCCGAACGTGGCACAGGATCACCTTGCTCCCATGCTAGTACGTCGACCTTGGGCATCTCATTTAGCGTGATGGTCGGAAAACGGGCTGTATCTGAGCTATGACCTACGTTTCTGATGAGCTCTATCACTTGCTCAATTTCATTATTGGAAAGGGCATCCATCGGATGCTGCGATTGAGCGCTCGTATAAACCGGATTAAGCACTACTATCACTGTCAAAGTACGCATAATCACTGCCTGCCATCGGCTCGTCATTGAGATCATGTGTGTTTCCTAATTTTGCCTGCAGAGCCATTGAAAGTCATAAATGTAGCTTTAGGCATGCTGAAATCACACGATTAACACGTTCCTGACAAAGTGCTAGATACATTGCGTTGATAATCCAGGAAGCGTTCGCTGAGTACTCAGTTAGATAGATCGCGTTTGTTAAATTGCTCATTTTTGTGGCGCTGTAAAAGGCTGGCAGCCAATGGAACACAAATAAAAATGGCGAGCAGACGGATCACATGACAGGTTGCAACAAATGCGGACTCAATACCGATTGCAAGAGCAACGAGAAGCATTTCAGAAAAACCACCAGGGGCAAAGCCTAGAAACAGGGCGCGTTGATCAAATCCAATCAATGGCGAAAGGATCGCGGCCAGAGCAAAGGCGATAGATAATAAAATAATAGACCAGATGGCTGAATGAACGGCAAAGGACGTTGCTTCATGCTTGGTAATTCCAAGAAAACGAACGCCTAGTGACGCACCAAGAACTATTTGAACTGTTGCTACGATCCAATTTGGTGGTGATGCGTCACTAATCCCAACAATATGGACCCCTGCACTCACAAGCATTGCCCCAAGAATGGCGCCACCAGGTAAACCAAGTTTTGGACCAAGATAGCCACCAGTTACCGCGCAAGCGCCAAGGATGAGCCATTCAACTAGTGAGATCGGAGCAGGAATATCGAGAGGGGCCAACATATCAGTGGTGTTGAAATCAAGAATGTATTGGATGGTAAATGTTGCTAATACTACAACAATAGCGATGCGGATCGAATGGGTAAGGATGACGCGCCGCTCATCAGCTCCAATCTCACCGGCTATAGAGACCATTTCGGCCAGCCCTCCGGGAGGTGCGGCACAAAGTGCGGTTGGATTGTCCCATTTAGCTATGCGGGTGAAATAGTAAAAGCCAACGATGCTTGAGAAAATTGTGTAAAAAGCCGCGGCGGCCAGTCCGGCCGGCCAGATCATGAGATGATCTATAATATCAGGTTGGAATGATGAGCCCACTAGCACGCCCATGACAGGCATGGCGATCATCCGAAATTTGGAATCAATACGTAGCGAACCCGTTGTAACCGTGATGATCAAGGTGGCGAAAAATGCGCCAAGTAGCCAGGGTAGGGGTGTCTTTAGATAATAAAACAACGCTCCTCCCAGTGCGCCGAAGAATAGCGTTATGAGCGATCTATAAATATTCACCATTAGTCAGCACTTGCCAGTTTGGTGGAGTGAGATGCGCTTGAGATTGTCAAAAGTTCGTGTAAAATCAATGCTTTCATAAACTAACATGTCAAATGTGATTAAGCTAACAAGCTTGAATGCAGCCTACATTGTTTTATGGGGCTAGGGCACTCTATATCTTTGCAAAGTGCGTGTCAGGTTGTTGAGAGTTCGTGGATGCTAATATAACTATAATCAATATCACACGGTAAAGATTAGATGCATGGCGATTGAAATCATTATACGCCATTGATGTTGTGATGCCCTTCATTGGGGATGTTGTCCAGTTAGCATTGGCTTGTTGATAGATAGTGTTTGAAGATTTGAGGATGGATTTTAAAACATGAAAGAAACTAATCTAGTTTTCATTATGGCAGACGAACACAACAGTTCGTTTATGGGATGCGCAGGTCATCACCAAGCTCTAACACCGCGACTTGATGAACTCGCCATGCGCGGCACTCGTTTTGCAAATGCCTACACGCCATCACCACTTTGTGTTCCTGCGCGTGCGGCGATGGTAACAGGACAACCAGTACATCAAATTGGATATTGGGATGGAGCAATTGCCTATGACGGAAGAGTACGCGGTTGGCCACACCGGCTAACTGAACAGGCTCACCGTGCGGTTTCGATTGGAAAACTTCATTACCGCGATGAAAATGTTGATACCGGCTTTGATGAAACAATTGAGGCGATGCACCTTATAGATGGCGTCGGCGATGTGTTTGGTCTGTTGCGCGAGGAGATGCCGCCAAAGATAGCGTGTAAGAGAATTGCCGACGAGCTTGGCCGAGGCGATTGTAATTATTTGCGTTATGATAGGCGTATTACAGAGCGTGCCTGCGAATGGATTGGACGTGATGCTCTTGAGGTTAGTGACAAACCGTTTGCTTTATTTGTTTCCTTTGCCGCACCGCATTATCCATTGGTTGCACCGCCAGAGTTTTATGACCTTTATGCAGATTTAGATATCGACCTACCGCGCACGATGGATGCGGATGATCCCATGCTTCATCCCTGGGTGCGGGGTATTCGCAAGGCTTGGCCTTATGATGACTATATGGATGATGAAAAGAGGCGCATCGGCGTTATTGCCTACCTTGGTATGTGTTCATTTATGGATTCCAATGTTGGCCGTGTACTCGATGCGCTCAACGATGCTGGCCTAGATGATAATACCCGCATAATTTATGCCAGCGACCATGGTGAATGTCTTGGGAATCGTGGCCTGTGGGGTAAAATGACGATGTACGAGGATGCCGCTTCAATTCCAATGATTATGGCTGGGCCAGATGTGCCCTCTGGGCATGTGTGCCAAACACCGGTTTCGCTGCTTGATATTTATCCAACGGTGCTATCATCGGTTGGTGTGGAACCGATAGTTCAAGAAGAAGAGTTTTGGGGCTGCTCATTAGCTGAAATTGCTGCATCTCCGGATGATCTAGAGCGTGCCGTACTAAGTGAATATCATGGAGCTGGTGCAGCTGGTGGAGCGTTTATGGTGCGTAAGGGTCGTTATAAATACATCCACTATGTTGATCATGAACCAGAGCTGTTCGATGTCTTGGACGATCCAGAAGAACAAAACAATCTTGCTACATCTTCGGCACATGCCCAGATCCTCTCAGACTATAAAGCACAGCTTTGCTCAATGGTTGATCCGGTAGCTGCTGATCGTAGTGCTAGGCAAGACCAAAGGGCTGCGCTTGAGCGTTTTGGTGGGCGTGAAGCGGTGCTTAATCGAGGTAGTCATGCCGCAACTCCAGCTCCTGGCCAGTAGGTGTGCTAGGCTGGTGATTAGAGAAGAAAGCCCGCCTGAATCGTCAGTCCCTACATACTTCATTTTGGGGGGCTGCCCATTAGCTTGTGCTCCGCAATTTGACTACCGTATGACTGGGCGGTCAAAAATGTGGAGAACGGAATCTTGCTTATGATCCAGAATATTACTACATGTGATCACAAGACCGTGGTTATTCAGTTGTTCTATCGCATGGTTTGCACTTCTGGTGCCGCGGAATATCGGGCGGCCTGCTAAAATCTGACATTTTCGAGCGATTGTTAAGTGAAATCTATCAAATCTTGATGCCAGAAATAGGTCAAACACGCGGCTCCCTCCCACTACTGCTATGCGTCCACCTTCTGGGACAAGTAACTTTAGCGCTTCCAAAATTGGTGTATGTGAAACATTGATTATCCAAGTTTTTTCGTCCTTTTGAACGAGCCCGTCGACTCTTTCGCTTAATACCAGACGCACCCGTTTTGAGCTCAAGGTTGCTTCATGACTGAGGCGTCCCAATATGGTTAGTGCGCTTTTATCTAGTTGGCGTTGGAAATAGACCCAGTCGGCATCAATTTTTAAACAAGGTGGCATAATGCCATCTGAGCCTGTGATTGAGCCCTCGGCAGAAATGATGGCGTAGCCCTCGATAACATAAGCCGGCATGCTGTTAGCTGAAGGTCCAATTGGTCGATACGGCATTGGTTGGTTTGACACCTAGTCTCGCTCCGGATTGAACCCTCAAGGATTTGCATCCCATACGAGTGTCTACATCTTAGATTGACTCCGGTTAATGGAGAGTTTGATCGTGAATGTCAGGGTAAAAATCGCACGGTATATCTCAGTTAATTTCTAGTAGATAGCTCCCGTCAAAACTAAAAAACATTTTTACGGCATCTTTGGTGCACAATTTTGTGCTTGGGATGAGTGCGAAATCATTAGTGTCAATGAAGTCAATGTTCTGGCGCTTATTATGATGAGGAAGCAAACACTTTCTTCCAGAACTAACATTTTAGAACTAAGAAAAATGACAGGAAGCATTTCTAAGCCTTAATCTCTTGATAAAACAAGGTTTTTTCTGTGTTGTTCTGGATATAATCGCAAGTAAAAACTTACGAATTGGCTTGTA
>CAUZRD010000101.1:0-7572 GCA_963582255.1 Alphaproteobacteria bacterium
TGTTTCCAAATTTGGATTGAAGGGCTTGCACATTGCGGTCAAAAAATCGTGCTAGGTCGCGTAATTCGTTCTCTTGGCCTTCATCGCAGGCAAGATCAAACACCCGGCGGTTGATGTTAACGGAGACCTTGGCCATATTTTTCCCTGCCTTAGACGAGCGAAACTCGCGCTATTTTATGTTTGTAAGAATCGAACGTAGATTAGCCGTCACCTTATCGAGATGCTCCGAAACTTTTGCTCCAGCCGCATCAAGGCGTGACGCCTTTGCTTTCACCTGATTGAGTTCAAGGGCCAGTTTTGAGCGATCACCCAAGAGGACTTCCAGCTCTCGCTCAAGTACACTCACCGTTTTGCCCTCGCGCACTTTTATCGACAGAGCTGCCTCAAGTGCGTCAATCGCCAGGTTCAACCGCTCAAGTGCGGTTGTAATTTGATCATCTGCCTGATCGTAGGAGCTATGCTCACTCGAAGCTGTCTGTGCGCTCATGATAAATACTGAAACCCCATGATTACTGCCCAGGAATTTGGCTACACCAGTCCTATTTTCAAGCAACCTTTACTCATCTATCATCGATTGGCCGACATTAGTTGTATCGGATCGTGCTGATCAAAAGCGCTAAGAAACTGATCTTAGGCACCACCGCAATGAACCGTCAACTAAGATGAACGCGTTGTGCTAGTTCATCTTCAAAGTTATGGCGATTCAGTATGCTTTTTCTGGCCATAAGCTCTTCCGGCGCTGATAATCACGGTCGCCCCGCATTGACAGGTCGCACCATGGTGGTATGTGAACGCGAACTTTTAGTCACGAGTGGGATAAGCGCCGGCTTGCCAGTCAAGAAGGGAAATCTTCCATCCTGCCGGATGGGCCCAATCACTACCGGCATTGCAGGAGTTTATGTGTTCCCATCGTACCCCGTGGTGCTATCCAAGAAGAATCAAGGTTTAAAAATGCAGACAACGGAGCCGAACCAGAGATCCAATGATGAACGGGCTTGCCCAACGGTTACTCATCGCGAATTAGCTAACGCTGTTCGGGCTCTGGCGATGGATGGTGTGGAAGCCGCTAAAAGCGGCCATCCAGGCATGCCGATGGGTGCTGCCGATATTGCAACCGTCCTATTTACGAAATTTATGAAATTCGATGCATGTGACCCGCATTGGTTCGATCGCGACCGGTTTGTGCTCTCAGCCGGACACGGCTCCATGCTGATTTACTCACTGCTCTATCTTCTGGGCTTTGAGGGCATGGCTCTCGATGAGCTTAAAAGATTTCGCCAGCTTGGATCTCTAACCCCAGGTCATCCTGAATATGGTCATGTTCCTGGAGTCGAGGTTACCACTGGTCCGCTTGGGCAAGGTCTGGCTAGCGCGGTCGGTATGGCGATCGCCGAGAAGATGATGGCGTCTCAATTTGGGGATGATCTGGTCAATCATCGCACCTATGTATTGGCCGGTGATGGCGATCTCATGGAGGGCATATCACATGAGGCGATCTCCTTGGCCGGACACCTCAGATTAAATAAGTTGATGGTTTTGTTCGATGACAATCAGATTAGCATTGACGGCCCTGTCAGTCTTTCTGAGAGCGGTGATCAACTCGGGCGATTTATTGCTGCTGGCTGGAGTGTACAGCGAATCGACGGGCATGATTGCGATGCTATCGCGGCTGCGATTGAAGATGCCCAAGGATCTGAGCTTCCTTCGCTGATTGCCTGCCGTACCACGATTGGTTATGGGGCTCCAAACAAGCAGGGCACAGCCGGAGTTCACGGAGCGCCACTTGGTGAGAGCGAATATGCCGCGGCTAGAGTTGAGCTCGGCATTGACTACGCAGCATTTGATCCGCCAATGGATGTGCGTGATGCTTGGCGTATGGCCGGGTTGCGTGGCCGTCACAATCGAAAGGACTGGGAAGAAACTGTCCTGCAGTTGAATGCCGATACCCGCGCCCAGTTTGAACTTCGGTTGAGTGGGAATCTTCCCGTAGAATTGGCGCAGGTCTTTACGTCAATCAAGCAGGAATTTGTGGCCAATCCAGAGGCACTTGCCTCTCGAAAATCTTCGCAGATAGTGCTTGAAGAGATCAACCCCATACTGATCTCAACCGTTGGTGGGTCAGCCGACTTAACCGGATCGAACAACACAAAAAGCGCTGATCTAAAGCCGATCAACGCGGATGATTTCTCTGGGCGGTATATTCATTTCGGCGTGAGAGAGCACGCTATGGCTGCCGCCATGAATGGAATTGCGCTCCATGGTGGGCTTATTCCCTATGGTGGTACGTTTCTAGTTTTCTCTGACTATTCCCGGCCAGCAATCAGATTGGCGGCATTGATGGGACAGCGCGTGATTCATGTGATGACGCATGATTCGATCGGGCTGGGTGAAGATGGTCCAACTCATCAGCCGGTTGAGCATCTGGCGGCTTTGCGTGCCATACCAAACTTGTGTGTTTTCCGTCCAGCTGATGCCGTGGAAACCACTGAGTGCTGGCAGGTTGCTTTAGAGCGTAAAGATGGGCCCAGCGTGCTTGCGCTGTCGCGTCAAAATCTTGAGCTGTTGCGTACTGCGGTCAATGACGTCAACCTTTGTATGAACGGTGCTTATGAAATATCGCCTAGCGATGGAAATGCGGAAGTCTCGATTTTTGCCTCTGGTTCGGAGGTTGCCATCGCTGTCGATGCTAAGCGTTTGCTGGCGGCGCAGAACATCACCGCGCGTGTGGTGTCGGTGCCTTGTCTAGATCTCTTTAATGAGAGATCTGCTGTCGATCGTGCTGCAGTCATTGGTACTTCTCTAGTGAATGTCGCTGTTGAAGCGGCGATAAAGATGGGGTGGGAGAGTATTATCGGCACTGACGGGTTATTTGTCGGCATGACTGGGTTTGGAGCCAGCGCTCCCTATAAGGAGCTTTATGAGCATTTTGGGATAACTGCTGAGCGTATCGCGACTGCCGCGCGGGAACGTCTTGAGCAAGTTGCGTAATTTTTTTCAAATTAAACTGAGTTAGATTGAAGAAGTGAAAATGATGATCAGAGTAGGTATTAATGGATTTGGCCGGATCGGCCGCAATATTTTACGCGCAATCACCGAGTCGAAGCGTAGTGACATTGAAGTCGTCGCCATCAATGATCTTGGGCCGGTTAAAACCAACGCGCATCTGTTAAAATATGATTCTATTCATGGCCGCTATCCCGGCAATGTGTCGATTGATGACGATAGTATTATTGTCGATGGTAGAAATATCAAAGTCACTGCTATTCGCAATCCATCTGAGCTTCCGTGGAAAGAATTGGACGTTGATATAGCTCTGGAATGCACGGGTATATTTGCCGATCGCGATAAGGCGAGTGCACATCTTGAAGCTGGTGCTAAGCGGGTTCTTATCTCTGCTCCAGCCACCAATGCCGATTTGACGGTCGTTTATGGAGTCAACCACGACAAGCTTGAAGCATGTCACACCGTTGTCTCTAATGCCTCCTGCACCACCAACTGTCTGGCGCCGGTCGCCCATGTTCTTAACCAGGCGGTTGGCATCCAAGCCGGCTTCATGACCACCATTCATTCCTATACTGGTGATCAGCCGACACTTGATACAATGCATTCTGATCTTTACCGAGCGCGCGCCGCGGCAATGTCGATGATCCCGACGTCAACTGGTGCAGCCCGGGCCGTGGGGTTGGTTTTGCCTGAGCTGAACGGCAAGCTAGACGGCGTTTCTGTGCGCGTGCCAACACCTAATGTCTCTATGGTTGACTTTAAGTTCGTCGCTTCCCGAATAACCAGTGTTGAAGAGATTAATCAGGCGATAGAGACTGCGGCGAGCAGTGGGCCACTTGCCGGTATTCTTGCTATAACGCGAGAGGAGTTGGTGTCGATGGATCTCAATCATGACAGCCATTCTGCGACCTTTCCTTTAGATCAGACAAAGGTCCTGGAAGGCACTCTGGTGCGAGTGATGGCTTGGTATGACAATGAATGGGGATTTTCTAACCGGATGGCTGATACAGCGGTCGTGATGGGTCGGCTCATCTGATTAGGCAAGCAGTTCATTTTATGTCGCAAATCGAATGCGTTGATACTGCTGAAGTTGCAGGCAAGCGGGTGCTGTTGCGCGTGGACCTGAATGTGCCTTTGCGCGATGGCATCGTGAGTGATTTTACTCGTATTGAGCGCGTGATTCCAACGATAAAAGATCTGCTAGAGCGCGGTGCGGTGGTTATTTTAATCTCCCATCTTGGCCGTCCAAATGGTGAAGTCGTGCCGGAATTCTCACTTCAGCCAATTGCTGAAGCTCTGGCGACAAGGCTTGGCCAATCGGTGACATTTATCGCCACAGATTGGAGTAATGAGTCAACTGCGGGATCATCCGAAGGATTGATGCCGGGTCATGTTGCTCTGATGGAGAATGTACGATTTCATCCGGGTGAGGAAGCTAATGATCCGGAGTTTTCCAGTCAAATCGCAGCGCTTGGCGAACTTTATGTGAACGATGCCTTCTCCTCTGCCCACCGTGCCCATGCCTCAACCGTAGGTATTGCTTATCATTTGCCAGCTTTTGCCGGTCGCGCCATGTTGGCTGAAATTTCAGCACTTACCGATGCGCTGGACTCCCCTAAGCGTCCCGTGATTGCAATTGTTGGGGGTGCCAAAATTTCCAGCAAGATTGCAGTGTTACGAAATCTACTTGATAAGGTTAATTATCTTGTGATTGGTGGTGCGATGGCCAATACTTTTATATATGCTGAAGGTGGTTCGATCGGGTCATCGCTCCATGAGCCAACCCAGGATTATGTTGCTCGCGATATAATGGAAGCCGCGCGTGAGAAAGGTTGTCAAATTGTCTTGCCACTCGATGTTATGACTGCTCGTGAACTTGTGCCGAATGTAAAATCGGAACTTTCCCAGCTGCATCAGATCGCGGCTGATGACATGATTTTGGATGTCGGGCCAAGAACTGTTGAATACGTCAACAATTTGATAGATCAAAACGCAACTTTTTTATGGAATGGCCCTCTTGGTGCATTTGAGGTCCCACCGTTTGACCGTTCCACCATGGATATAGCCAGACATGTCGGGGAGCGGGTGCAAAGTGGCGACTTGATTGCTGTCGCTGGTGGAGGAGATACAGTTGCAGCGCTGAATGCGGCGGGTGTGGTAGAAGATTTTACTTATGTATCTACGGCTGGCGGCGCGTTTCTTGAATGGCTGGAGGGCAAGGAGTTGCCAGGCGTTGCCGCACTTATGCGTTGATACTAGACGATAATTTAGCGACCAAAGCGTTGGAGAAAAGTTATATGAACTCGGAACTCGCAGATATCGCCGCCAGAATGGTAACTCCGGGCAAGGGAATTCTTGCCGCCGATGAGAGTTCAGGCACTATTTCCAAGAGGTTTGCTCAAATTGACGTCGAATCAACTGAAGATAGTCGGCGCGACTATCGTGAGATGTTATTCCGATCTGAAACTGCAATGAGGAAATATATTTCCGGCGTCATTCTATTTGATGAAACGCTGCGTCAAAACGCGGCCGACGGCACCCCCTTGGCGCGTTTGATTGAAGATGCTGGCGCTATTCCGGGCATCAAGGTCGATGCCGGGGCGAAGGCTTTGGCCGGATCGAACGGTGAGAAAATCACCGAAGGTCTTGATGGCCTGCGCGAGCGCCTTAGCGAATATCATCAACTTGGGGCTAGGTTCGCTAAATGGCGGGCTGTTATTGAAATTGGTGGAGGCAATCCTTCATGGAGTTGCATCAAATCAAATGCACATGCTCTGGCGCGCTACGCGGCACTATGTCAGGAGGTTGGTATTGTACCGATAGTGGAGCCGGAGATTGTGATGGATGGCCCGAATGCAAGTCATACGATTGAGGAGTGTCGTAGGGTATCACAATGGACGTTAAACACTGTGTTTGATGAATTGTTTGAGGCCAATGTTATGCTTGAAGGTATGATATTGAAGCCGAATATGATTATTGCCGGCCAGCGTGCAGCTAAACAGGCAAGTCCGGAAGAAGTTGCCGAGCAAACAGTCGCTTGCCTTAAGGCAACAGTTCCAGCTGCGGTGCCGGGTGTCGCCTTCCTATCCGGAGGGCAGGGTGATGAACAGGCAAGCCAGCATCTCTCTCTGATAAATCAAATAGGTGGCTCACCATGGGCTTTGACCTTCTCTTATGGTCGCGCGCTGCAGCAGGCCGCGCTCAAAGCCTGGATTGGAAAGGCTGAAAACGTTGCTGCCGCGCAAAACGCATTTACGCATCGAGCGCGGATGAATGCTTTGGCTACAGCGGCGGGATGGCGGGCAGAGCTTGAACAGATCACCTGACATACCGGCGAGCATCGAGTAAATGGCGATAGTTGGCAAAATTTGCTTGGTCGGGTCCTTCGATGCACTCTCGGCGGAGATTGTGACCGCGCCTGATCTATTGAGTAATAATCTCATATCCGTTGTTGTTGCTCATCCATCGAACCAGATAGATGAGCGCCTTGCGCTGGTTAATCTGCGTCAGATAACTGACAGCCATGATGTTACCCTGCTTGTCGCAGATGATAGGGATATCATTGACCAGGTTGGTGCTGACGGTATCGAGATTTCTTGGGATCGCGCCTGTTATCAGGAGCTGCGATCTCTATGGAATGATGACCTTAATATTGGTTGCCGGGTTGGGCTATCTCGGCATGCAGCAATGGAGGCTGCCGAGGCGGGAGCCGATTATGTCCATTTCACTTCAGATGTTGTTGATGATTTGCAAGTGGATGCTGATATGATCAGTCTTATCACTTGGTGGTCTGAGATTTTCGAGGTACCGGCTATGGCAAGCTGTACCGGCACGAAAGTCCAGTTAATAAAATTGATTGATGCAGGAGCAGATTTTATCTCGCTTGATCTCTCAGCGGTTAACCTTCTGTCCGATGTTAGCGTTCAGGTGGCTGTCTCATCAAGCTAGGCTGGTCATGAAGAAGTATTGCACATTCTTTGTATTTTGGATTTTGGCGTCTGTTCTTTTGTTTTTGCCTTTTGCATTGGCTGAACCGATAGATGAGGCACACGCCGCTATTGCGGGCGGTGAGTTCGACAGGGGCCTTGAGTTGGCAGTTGGCCCTGCCATGAGTGGCGATCCGGTGGCAACGCTTCTAATGGGTCGCCTGCACGCCAGAGATCTGGTAAAAAATGCTAACTTAGACGAGGCAATTTCCTGGTATCGCCTGAGCGCTGAGGCGGGTGAACCTATAGCTCAGCTGGAGCTTGGCCTTTTGTTAACTCGACCAGATAGCCTTTTTTATAATCTGGATGAGGCTGCTGATCTTTTTGAAAAGGCTGCGGGCAAAGAAAATGTAACCGCCCAGTATAATCTCGGACTGATTTATGCCCAGGGTCAATCACGCCGTAAGGACATGGTAAAAGCGGCTGGATGGTTCCAGAAGGCGGCGGCGCAAGACCATATTGAGGCGATTTATGCGCTGGGAACACTCTATGATGAAGGATTGGGTGTTGAGCGCGATCCTATTGAAGCAGCTCGCCTGATAGGCAATGCCGCACGAGCCGGGCTAGTTGATGCTGAACTCGA
>CAUZRD010000102.1:0-7572 GCA_963582255.1 Alphaproteobacteria bacterium
AGGTTATCCGTGCCATGAATGGTCACGCAGCGGCTGTAGGTGTCGTGAATCGCGGAGTTCTGAATGTATTGTCCCGTCACGTCGCCGTTGAGATGCCAGTGAATCGGGTAGCGGGCGAGCTCCAGGTGCTGGCCCATGCGAGTTAACTCGATGCCGGAAACTGTCATCGTGCTTCCGTCCATCGCCATGATATGCCCGCCAAAGTAGGTCTCTTCAGCATCGGCAGAAGCCTGAACCTTAATATTGCGGGTTAGCATGCCGACTTCGCCACGCTCATCGACCCCAAAAGTGATTTCACCGTAATGCATGTACTCGAGCGGCTCATCGAGCGTAATTCGGTTACGCCTGATGCGCGTGATATGGCGCCTCTCGGCCTGCCGAGGATTGAAATCCGTTGAGGCCAAGACAATTTCGTCACCCACTCTCCAGCCGCTGGCATCGAGCACGTCGATACGGGTGCTGCCGGCCTCGGCTGTTTCAGCCAACTTGGTCCAGGCATTTTCACGATCACCGTGCAGACTCAGCACGCCGGGCGCCATCAAGATGCCGCGGTCGCCCATGCCGTTGATGTTTTCATCAGGGACATTATCGGTGAGCGTTATGGTCGCGTTGCCCGTGTAGGGGTCGTTTTCAGTGCCAATCTGTAGCTCGCCGCGGTTCAGGATCCACTCGGTGGTGAGTTCGAGATCGGTATTCTCGGCAAAGCTGAGGGTGCCATTGAGATTGATGCCATGCAGCGCCGGCGGATTGACGTCGAGGACAACATCCATGCCCTCGCCAATGGTGACCAGGTCACCCGCCGCAGGAACCGCCCCACCGGACCAGGTGGATGAGTCAGACCACTGCCCGCTCTGGACAGCCGAAGGACCTTGTGCTTGAGCCGCAGCGCTTAGGCCAAAGGTGAAACATGCTGAAATAAGTAAAGAAAGAAGGAACGAACGATTGTGAATGTGCATGGCACCAGACCTTTTGTTTTAGTTTTTATAAAATCCGTAATTTGATCAGGAAACATAGCATGATTATCAGGCAAAAAGCCTGTATCAGGGTAGTCTGTGAAGTGGCTTCCATAATTTTTGTCATTTGTAGCAGGGGCGAGAGGTAACTACTGATGCGCAAGTGTAGTACGACAGCAGATCGCCGAAGCCCTGCAGCTGCTCTGGCTCTATCGTCCGTATGGCCGCGATACGCTATAATCGCTCCGCCCGAAACTCAGGATCAGCACCATGCGTGACCCAAACCAGCAATTTTTCAACAGCTTCATGCGCGTCACCGGAATTCTCATCGGCGTGGCCTTCGGGCAGGCTGCGCTGGCAGCTTCGGCAGAACTGGCCCCAACGCAGACTGAGCTTATGACCGGGCACCAGGTCTACAACAACGTCTGTATCGCCTGCCACTCCCCACCCGGCGTCGCCGGCGCACCAGCGTTTGGCGATGCCGATGCCTGGGCGCCGCGCATCGCCCAAGGCATAGACACGCTGATCGACCATGCGCTGAACGGATTCTCCGGCAACACCGGCGTCATGCCGAAAAAGGGTGAGCGCGTTGACCTCTCTGATGACGAAGTCATCGGGGCAGTCGAATATATGGTCGGGCAGGTCGCTAAATAATTGGGGACAGCCCACGTACTAATCCAAGGGTTTAACGGAAGTTGTGTAACTATATTCATTTTAAGGAGGCCTTATGCGCCGAATCACTAATTTAATACTTTTAAGTTTAACGCTATTTTCCATACCAACTGTGTATGGCGCGGAGTCATCAGAACCTTTCCGCATTATCGATAACATTTACTGGGTGGGTAGCACGTACGGCTCTTATCTCATCACCACGCCGGAAGGTCATATTCTCCACGACACGGGCACCAATGCGATGCATGACGACATCGTATCGAACGTGGAGAAGCTGGGTTTTGATGTGCAAGACATCAAGATTATGATTTCAAGTCATGCGCATTTTGATCATGTGCAGGGGCATAGGCTTATGCAGGAATTAACCGGCGCACAGGTCGTTGCACTTGGTGGCGATGCCGCCGCGCTCGAAGCGGGACAGGATAATTCGGCGGGGGGCTTCCGGGGTCTGGAGCCGGTCGAGGTGGATCGTGTGATCGAGGATGGCGACACCGTTACATTGGGTGGCGTGTCTTTGAGTGCACTCTGGGCGCCTGGACATACGCAAGGGGCCACGGTGTGGATGACAACAGTTGAAGAGGAGGGCAATTCATACTCGGTAGCCTTCCGGGGCGGGGAAATTCCCAATGACGGCGTGCCACTCTTCGGCAACCCCAGACATGCCTCCGTTGTTGAAGATACCTACATGACACTGGAGCGCCTGAAGACTCTTACCCCACCTGATCTGCTGCTGCACAATCACCCGCAGTCTCTGGATCGTCCACTTAATCCAGCACTGCCGGTTAACCCGGCTTGCTTTACTTGTCTCGACGCCGAGGGCTTTACAGCAATGGTGGAAAGGTCAGAGGCCAGGTTTGAGGAGAATCTGGAGCAGGCGCGGCAGGAACAGTAGTTTATAAAAAGGGAACAGATCTATTTAGCCTTAAAATAAATCTGTCCTCTTTTTTCTTTACGGTCTGTTCCTGATCAGTAAATTTTGCGACCTGCGTTTGATGATGAGAATCCGTTCTCATGCCTGGATAAGCATGAATGATTTATAGAATAAAAACCGCCCGATTACTGCGAAAGTGCCAAATCAAGTTACTCTGACCCTTTGGGTTCAAACGCCGACCACACGCCGATGCTGCCAAATTCATCCTGGAGTGTTTGTCGAGCCTCTTTGCTGACCCGGGTACAATCTGCAACCCCGTTCTCACAAGGGACGCCCAGTTGCCGCACCCGCTCGAACCAGTCGGGTCTGCCGCGGCCAAAAACGTCCAGGCCGACCAGGATCATCATGTTGCTGTCCGTGGTCGGGCCATAGGCGGCAATGGAAGTGAAGCGGGCGATTGGCTTGTCGCCATGGGCCGGCGTCCCGCTAATCAGGATACGGGTTCCAATGGGAAGCGCCTCTTCAGACCACCCCGCCTTCGCCAACGCCGTCCAGGTGCCCGCCGACTCCCAGGCCCAGTCAACGCCGTCATCTGTTGTCACCCGGTAATAGGAATGGGGATTCAGGAGTTTTGCGGCGGTGACTGTGCCCTCTACTGAAATCGTTGCATCCAGGTCGAAGAACGCGGCCGCGGAATGGTGAGCTTCCGTGGAGCTGAAAACCAGCAGGCTGGTGAGCGTTACTGGCAGGAGATGTTTCAGTGTCATGCCGCTTACCTTCAGTTATCGTCGAAAAACGAGTTGATGTCGTCGCCGTAAAACAGATCGGTCTGATTCGTGCAAACGAATTGGGCGATGTAGTCGTCGGGGTTTGGAACAAATTCGGCAGTCCCGAACCTGAATGGCGCATCGTAATAGGCCGGGTCCGTGATCTCGACATCCAATAGCAGGAGGCTTCGGTCCGCGTTCCAGCGATAACGCTCGACAGTTGTCGTCTGGTCGCTGGTGGGAATTGTGTGGGCGTTTTCCAGCAGATGCGATGTTTCGACGACAAGCGTGTCGCCTTCCCACCGGCCCACCGAGAACCCCGTTAACGTGTGTGGTGTTTGCGGGGGTGCTGTATCACGATCCAGGTGCGCCACTCGCCAGACATCAAAGTACTCGTAATGAAAGATGACCTTGTCGTCGGTTTGTATGATTTCCATGGGCCGTGGCAGTCGTGTAAACTGCCGGGATAGGCCGTCGGCAATGCATTCCAGGCCGGGATCATTCTCCGCGGTTGCCGTGGCGGCCGTCTGCAGCCCGAGCTCATTGACAGGGCAGTTAGGAATGCTCCTCATATTCGCATCACGGCCACACGGCGTGTTGGCACGCCCTGATCGATAGACGCCAGAGATATCGGGAACCTGGGCATCCACGATAAGCGGCATGCCGGTGATGACAGATCCCATAAAAAAAACAAGAAGGTGTAATTTTCCAGCCATATTTACGCCCTGAATATAGCCCTAGAATCACAGAATCACAGAATCAAAGGAACCAGAATAACTTGAAAATCAATCTACTCTCTTCTTTTCAATGTTGCCACAAAAGTATCGCTCAGTTAAAGTTGGATGCAAGTAAACATAATAATAATGAGGTCCACCATGAAGCGGCTTTTTCCAATAATCTTTCTATTCTTGTGTATACCCACAGCTCATTCTGCTGTTGATGAAGATGGTTTCTTGAGACTTTTGCCAGAAGAAGTTGAGTTCCAGGATTACAGAGAAGGGCTGACCATTTCCTATATCACGGGACATCCCGACGAAGAAGGCTTTTACCTACTCAGAATTACATTCGCCCCTGGGTCTTTTTCAATACCGCATCACCATTCAACAGATCGACACGTGACCGTGATCAAAGGGGTGTGGCATACCGGCACCGGGTCAGATTTTGATCGTGACCACACAGTGGCACTGCCAGCTGGAAGTTTTATGCTACATCCCGCTGGTGCAGTACATTATGACGGTGCCAAAGACGAGGAGGTTATCGTTGAGATTAAAGGGATCGGTCCAGTCATATCCACTAATATCCAATAATCAAAAGGGACAGAATCGTTTGATTCCTGATTAATCTATTCGATTTACTATAAAAATTAATATTTCTGACAATTCAATTTCGGGCGTATTTACTACTGGTTGTTATGTATTTATTACACTGGTGTTGTCGTTGGTATATAGCTTCGCGGTGGGTGCTGAACTATCGACAGACTTGCAGTCCGCGCCAGCACAACCTGTAAACGATAGTCCTATTGAAGAAATAACGGTTGTCGCCGAACCCTCTACCATCTTCTTACTTGGGGAAATTAAAAATGCAGAAGTGATGATGTACGACATTTTTAACGATCTCAACAGCACAGATGATTTTGACGTTATTTGCCGCTATATCACGTACACGGGCACCCTGATCCCAACCTGGGAGTGTGATGCAGGGTTCATGACCCGGGAGCGTTTCCGTGGTGCACAGAATTATTTGCAATTCGGGTTTATCCAAAAGACGGATGAAGAGTTGTATTGGGAAAACCGGGATAGAGTGGAGGCGCTGAATGCCGAGATGTTGAGTCTGGCCAAAGAAAACCCGGGGCTGGCTGAGGCCATGTTGGATTTAAATGCCAAAAAACAAAGACTGGAAGAAATAGAAAGTGGGAAGCGGGAATCAACGAAAGGCTTTTTCAGCCGACTGCTCGGTAGGGAGACAGATTAATCAACAGCAAAGGTGGCAGAGTCATTTGATTTCACTGTCCCCTTTGTTCCACTCCCATTGGGATAATGAATCAGAAAATCCCCAAGACGCTAAATCAAGTAGAACAAATGCTTGGTCAGAAGGTTAGATTACAAAAGAGAGGACCTAAAGCAAAGGCAGCGAAATGACCTGTATTTTTACTCTGTCCCTTCATTATTTAGATCTCTCTGACCCTATTGATATCGCCTGCATGCTGTACAATTGCCGCCCCATCGATCTTTAGTAAATCCTGACTACTAATTGCCTATGATTACCCTTGGTCAATATTACTCCTTACCGGTTGGCCAGCGCGTTGATGACGGCTACATGCTGGATGCCGGGGAGCTTGGAGAAGTGCTGCTTCCTGCAAGACATGTTCCCGAAAAACTGAAGACTGGCGATACAGTGGATGTTTTTCTCTATCTGGATACTGATGAACTTCCGGTTGCCACCACCGGAAAACCCAAGGCATGCGTTGGCGAATTTGCGTATTTAAAAGTTGCTGCAACGACGGATATCGGTGCGTTCCTGGACTGGGGTTTAGAGAAAGATGTATTGGCACCTTTTGCTGAACAGCATCGCCCCATGCATGGGGGTCGTTCCTATCTGGTATACCTATACCTTAATAAAATAGACGGCAGAATTACGGCTACGTCTAAAATAGACAAGGTACTTGATGATGATAAATCGCATGATTTTGAAAAAGGCCAGCCCGTCGATCTGATTGTTGCCAATACTACTGATCTTGGGTTCAAGGCGATCATTAATCACAGTCACTGGGGAGTACTTTATAAGAGTGATGTGCATCAACGCTTGAGTTTTGGGCAGAGCATCAATGGCTATATCAAACATGTCAGGCCAGACGGAAAAATTGACTTAATATTACAGGAAGGCAAGGGGGCTCGCGATAAAAACGCGGAAAGCATTGTGAATTATTTGAACGCCAAAAACGGCTTTGCCCCGGTGCATGACAACTCTGACCCACAAACCATTGTTAATTTATTGGGCATGAGTAAAGGCGCTTTTAAAAAAGCCATTGGTAAGCTGTATCGGGAGCGGATCATCAGTATTGAAGAAGAGGGCATCCGTTTGCTGCAAAAAGACGAAGTCGACAGCATCAACGACGATATTGTAGTGCCCGATAAAGAATCAGTGAAAGTGACAAAGAAAGTGCCAGAGAAAAAGCCTGAAGAAAATATTGCTCAAACGCTGCGAGTAGTGGAACTTAGTAGGGAGCCCATTGAGCTTTACAAAATTTTAAAGTTTGAAGGTCTGGCAGGAAGTGGTGGGGAAGCAAGGAATATAGTGGCTGATGGCCATGTTTTGCTGAATGGTAAGGTTGAAACCCAAAAACGAAAAAAAATTATGTCCGGGGATGTTATTGAATTCGGTAATGAAAAGTTGAACATCCAACTTGAGAAAAAAAATGACCAATAATGGCTGTCTGCGCCGCATTCACGCGATTCTGGATCTTGATGAGTCGACGATGAAAAGCATTATTTCAAATATGGGTCAACAAGTTACACAGGAAGAAATTAACAATCTACTTGAGAAAGAAGACGCAGATGCAGATGCGTTCACTGAATGCACTGACATACTCTTCGGCGCATTCCTGGATGGATTGATCATCGAAAAGCGCGGCACAAAGGAGAGCGCTAAACCACCAGAGGAAGAACGTTTAAAAAATAATATTATATTAAAAAAACTGAGAATCGCTTTTGATTTAAAAACGGAATATATTTTATTTATTTTGTCTCTTACCGAATGTAGGTTCAGCAAGCATGAGCTCAGCGCATTTTTTCGAAAATCCGAATCCAATCATTTCAGGGTATGCAAAGATCATGTTTTGGAAAATCTTTTTGAGAGCTTGCAGATTATTAATTAAGCGGATACAGAGGCCAAATTTTAATTCGTTCTAGTAAGATGACTTACAAATAATTCATTCATTTTCTTTAATTTTTAGCGGCTCTCCGTCAAATTTAATCCCTGCCCAACCGCTCAGTGCAAAATTCCTGATATTGCCATGATCTGTGCCTTCTGGATTTGGGAGTACATCAACTCTGTAGTAATCACCAAAACAGTTCAGGGTTTGATTCACATCCAGCTTCTGTAATTGGGCAAAAGCAAATACTTTGCAGGATATTTCATTGGTGCCCGCTTCATTGGTTCTCTGATCAGGTTCTTCTCCACTGACAAAGCGCGTTGGCATGTAATCATAGTGGGCATTGATCACGTCAATTACCTGATCAAACGCTACCATGTCGGGATCATTGGCAAGCTGACTTAATAGTTGGTTTAGTGCGTTTTCTGTGTTTGATGA
>CAUZRD010000103.1:0-7457 GCA_963582255.1 Alphaproteobacteria bacterium
GGATATTCGTCCGATGTTGCCATGCCGGTTTCAGTTGGGACGTCTCTCGCCGTCATCGTTCCAACATCTATAAGTTCCGCCCTCGGCCATCATAAAAAA
This sequence comes from Alphaproteobacteria bacterium, assembly GCA_963582255.1. Taxonomy (GTDB): domain Bacteria; phylum Pseudomonadota; class Alphaproteobacteria; order Rhizobiales; family TMED25; genus CAUZRD01. The sequence goes on from CAUZRD010000103.1 coordinate 100, forward strand.
GGGACCCTGGACCTGGCAGTTCTGCGCTCTTGGGCTCTCCCTATCCTTATCGGCGTTATCCTTGGAGCAACAATAGCCAGTTTTTCAATGCCAGCCGTTTTTCAGTCCGTTTTTATCTTGGTGGCGTTAGTCATTGGGACAAAACTCCTATCAGGCGGCAAGGGCTGGAAACTGCGCAAAATGCTTCCTGGTGCGCTTGGGATGCGTTTTGGCGGCATTACCATCGGCTTAGTTTCCGCTATCATGGGGATCGGCGGCGGTGCAGTCTCAAACCTTTTTCTAACATTGCATGGTGTACCAATTCATCGAGCTATATCGACTTCTGCAGGTGTCGGAGCTTTGATCGCCATTCCTGGCACGATAGGGTACGTACTCGCAGGTCTGGGCCGGACCGACCTTCCACCCGGGTCACTTGGGTTTGTTTCGGTCTTTGCTTTTGCCCTAACTATCCCGACATCGCTCTTGACTACGCGGCTTGGGGTTGCACTTGCTCACCGAACGCCACGTCGGTCGCTAGAAATTGCCTTTGGCAGTTTTCTCATACTGGTGGCTGCCCGTTTTATCTTGGCGGTACTGTCAAACAAATGAGAACTCGCATCGGATTGCTAGCGCAGCCTAAATCTATGCGCTCAATAATTGACGCCACTCAGCCAGAGAAGCGGCACGGTTTAGCTTGAAATTGGTGCGTGAATAGAGGTGGCGAGCCCCCCCCCAACAAAATTACCCCCGAATGAATTTACCAGGCTAATACTAGAGGCCCGTGGTCCGTGACGCGGGGCCCTAGGATTGGGGGGCCCGGTCCATGGTCCTGCGGCTCAACTGTAACGATTGGGCCAAGTAACCCCTGCCGTTGGCCTATGACCCGAGCGGAACTATCATGCGCTGATTGAACCGCAGCAACGCTATAGGCAGGACATAGGTGCGTGCTCTATGGTCCGATAGTGCCGTGGCTCTTGGCTCCCGGTCCACGGGCCTAGGCAAGACCCTGCAGTAATCCCGTGCCAGGTTTCATGTAGTGGAATGGGGGGTGTTTTGTCTTTAGACGAGGTTGCAAAGTAGCCCTGCCCACTTCAAGCAAGTTTAATCTGACAAAGCCCTCACGGAGTGGTTCAATTTCTGTGCCGCATGATCATTGACTTGAGGTGCCTTTTACGGGTGTTCAAGTTTGTCTGACAACACCTTTATTTCACCTCGGCAGAGTTGTGGTGCCCATTAAAGCTTTATCGACGGCGTGTGCACATTGGCGACCTTCTCTGATAGCCCAAACGACAAGCGATTGACCGCGCCGCATGTCGCCGGCGCTCCAGACTTTATCATGATTGGTCCGGTAGCTGAAGGTATCGGCATGAACATTCTGGCGATCATCTAACTCGATCCCAAAATCTGTAATCATGCCTTCTGTTACAGGCGACACGAAGCCCATAGCCAACAATGCAATATCGGCGCGCAAAACAAATTCACTTTCTGGGATGGGCTGAAACTTTTCGTCAACCCTAATGCAATGTAGAGCTTTGAGTTGGTCATTTTCGCCCTCAAAATACTGGGTCATGGCTGCAAACTCACGATCTGCGCCTTCTTCTTGACTCGAAGATGTTCTCATTTTTACGGGCCAGTTCGGCCAGGTCAGTAACTTGTTCTCCTGCTCGGGTGGGGGTGGCATGATTTCAAGCTGAGTGACTGAGAGAGCGCCTTGGCGGATAGACGTGCCAATGCAGTCTGATCCAGTATCGCCACCACCAATAACGACGACATGCCTGTCCTTGGCAAGAATCAGCTCAGCATCCTCAGCTTCGTTCGATACACGCCTATTCTGCTGTGGTAGAAATTCCATGGCAAAATGCACACCTTTTAAGTTGCGTCCCTTGATAGGTAAGTCGCGGGGGCGTTCAGCGCCGCCGGATAGGATAACAGCATCATGTTGATCTACCAGGTTGCCAAGTGCAACATCGTCGCCCACCTTAACGCCTAAATGAAATGTGACACCCTCTGCGGTCATCTGAATGACTCGGCGATCAATATGGACTTTTTCCATTTTGAAATCGGGGATGCCATATCGCATCAGCCCACCAATCTTTTGATTTTTCTCGTACAGATTCACGTCATGACCCGCCCGGGCTAATTGTTGGGCCGCGGCCATGCCAGCAGGGCCAGAGCCAATTATCGCAATCTTCTTACCAGTTTTATGAGCAGGCACCTGTGGCATAATCCACCCATTCTCCCACGCTTTGTCGACAATTGCACATTCGATCGATTTAATTGTCACCGGACTTTCTATCAGGTTTAGGGTACACGACGCTTCGCAGGGTGCAGGACATATACGACCAGTAACTTCTGGAAAGTTGTTGGTTGAATGTAAGTTTTCGGAAGCCGCCTGCCAATCGCCCTCATAAACCAGATTGTTCCAATCCGGGATCTGGTTGTTTACCGGGCACCCCTTAAGGCCCTTCATATCATGACAGAAAGGGATGCCACAATCCATGCAACGACTGGCTTGTTCACGCAAAGTTTCTTCCCGCAAAGGCACACTAAACTCTTTAAAGTTGCTAATTCGTTCAGAGGCCGCGATATATGTTTGATCCTGGCGGTCAAGCTCTAGAAAACCTGTAACTTTACCCATATTTTATTACTCCACTTTTGTAACATTCACATGCCTTGAGTTTTCGTTTCATGCTACCGATTCTTCTGAGATTACTTCCAATTCGGCAAGCGCTCGACGGTATTCCGTTGGCATTACCTTCACAAACTTGGGCCGGTAAGTATCCCAGTTAGCTAGAATTTTGGCGGCTTGGATGGATCCAGTATAGTGCAGATGTTTTTCAATTAACTGACGCAGGCGTACTCCGTCATGGCGGGCCATATCACTATCGACTGCTCCCTGGTCAGACGGTTCAAAACCTAGTTTCCAATCGTCATCCAACACCGGTTCCAGTTCGACCATCGCTAAATTACACCTATCGGCAAAGGTGCCGTCTTCGTCAAGAACATAGGCAACTCCTCCAGACATCCCAGCTGCAAAGTTGCGACCAGTGTGGCCAAGTACAGTCACAATCCCACCAGTCATATATTCACAACCGTGATCACCAACGCCTTCGACAACCGCGGTGGCTCCAGAATTCCGCACTGCAAATCGCTCTCCGGCCACTCCATGAAGATAGCACTCGCCCTCAACAGCGCCATACAGCACGGTATTGCCTACGATGATAGACTTGCTTGGGTCAATCTGAACGGCACTCTGTGGTGGGTATATGATCAGCTTGCCACCCGACAGACCCTTACCCACATAGTCGTTACCCTCGCCTTCGACCTCAAACGTGACACCACGGCAAACCCATGCTCCAAAGGATTGTCCGGTCGTGCCGGTCAGCTTTATATGAATGGTATCGTCCGGTAGGCCAGCATGCCCGTAAAGTTTAGCAATCTCGCCAGAAAGCATGGCTCCAACCGATCGGTTCTTATTTGCTATATCGAGATCAATTCTAACAGGTTTACGTGTTTTCAATGCAGGTTGCGCGAGCCGGATAAGCTCACGGTCTAGGACGTCGCCGATGTGATGGATTTGGGTTTCGCATTGAAATATAGGCACGTCGGCGCCCATTTTGGGATCGAAGAACAGTTTGCTAAAATCTAACCCTCTCGCTTTCCAATGAGTGATAGCCGAATCTCGGTCAAGTACATCAATTTGGCCTATCATCTCATCAACGGTCGCAAAACCAAGATGAGCCATGATCTCTCTAACTTCTTCGGCCACGAAGAAGAAAAAGTTTATCACGTGCTCCGGTTGCCCAGTAAATCTTTTTCGCAACTCCGGGTCCTGAGTTGCTACTCCGACGGGGCAAGTATTCAGGTGACATTTACGCATCATGATACAGCCCGATGCCACCAGCGGCGCGGTCGCAAACCCAAATTCATCGGCACCGAGCAACGCCCCAACAATCACATCACGGCCCGTACGCAATCCACCGTCAACTTGAACTGAGATTCGAGAACGCAGTTTATTTCGCAGGAGGGTCTGGTGCGTCTCTGCAAGTCCCAACTCCCACGGGGAGCCCGCATGTTTAATCGAAGACAAAGGGCTTGCCCCTGTACCACCTTCCATTCCCGAAATCGTTACGTGATCGGCTCGGGCTTTTGCAACCCCAGCAGCAACAGTGCCAACGCCTACTTCTGAGACAAGTTTTACAGAAATATCTGCGCTTGGATTTACGTTCTTCAGGTCATAAATAAGCTGCGCCAGATCCTCGATCGAATAAATATCATGATGCGGAGGCGGCGATATAAGTCCAACACCAATAGTTGAGTGGCGCACCTTTGCTATCACCGCATCAACTTTATGGCCCGGCAACTGACCGCCTTCACCGGGCTTTGCTCCCTGCGCCATCTTAATCTGTATCATATCCGCATTTACTAGATATTCGGTCGTCACCCCAAAGCGCCCAGACGCCACTTGCTTGATGGCAGAACGTTTACTGTCACCGTTTGTCATAGGCGTAAAACGTTCGACTTCTTCGCCACCTTCACCGGTATTGGATTTTCCGCCAATGCGGTTCATGGCAATAGCCAGGTTTTCATGCGCTTCAGCCGAAATTGAGCCAAATGACATTGCCCCAGTTGAAAAGCGTTTAACAATGCTTGCTGCGGGTTCGACTTCATCTAGGTTTAGCGTCTTGCGCCCTGTTTCGTCTGCGTTTCGCAATCGGAACAGGCCTCGGATTGTTAAAAGCCGCTCTTGCTGATCATTGATCGATTTTGCATAAGCTCGGTATTTATCTTGACTGTTCCCCCGTACCGCATGCTGCAGGTTACTTACTTCGTCGGATGTCCATGCATGCGCCTCGCCGCGCTGGCGCACGGCATATTCGCCACCGATATCAAGCACATTTCGTAAGATCGGTATATCGGCGTAAGCCTCATGATGGCGGCGTAGGGTCTCTGAAGCGACTTCGGCCAGCCCAATGCCTTCAATCTGACTAGAAGTTCCAGTGAAGTACTGGCTTACAAAACTTGAAGATAGGCCGATCGCATCAAAAATTTGGGCCCCACAATAGGACTGATATGTAGAGATGCCCATCTTAGACATGACCTTTAGCAGACCCTTATTTATGGATTTAATATAGCGTTGGGTAATTTGATTTTCTTCTACCTCTGGGAGAAAAGCGTTCTTTTCATTCAAGTCAGCCAATGTCTCGAAAGCGAGATACGGATTGATAGCCTCAGCACCATAGCCTGCCAGCACCGCAAAATGGTGAACTTCGCGTGGCTCTGCAGATTCTATCACCAGCCCAACCGAAGTACGTAGACCTTGTTTAATCAGATGATGATGCACCGCCGCCGTGGCAAGCAATGAAGGTACCGCCACACGCTGCTGGCTGAACTTGCGATCTGACAGGACTATTATGTTAATTCCACGTTGAACCGCTTGAGTGGCCGCTTCACAAAGCTTTTCCAAACACGTTTTCATCCCTGCGGGGCCATCATCAACACCAAAAGTTGTATCCAGCACATAAGACACAAAATGATTGTCTTTTACTTCACTTATTTGCAGAATCTTCTGAAGGTCGGAATTTAGTAGGATCGGTTGCCGTACCTCTAGCCGCTTTTTCTTTGACAGATGTTCATGGTCAAAGAGATTAGGGCGCGGGCCAATAAACGATACCAGGCTCATTACTGATTCTTCACGAATTGGATCAATCGGGGGATTGGTTACCTGCGCAAAGTTCTGTTTAAAATAATTATAAAGTAACTTGGCTTTATTTGAAATAGCAGCAATTGGTGTGTCAGTACCCATTGATCCTAAAGGCTCTTGCGCGTTCACAACCATAGGGATCAGCAACAGTTTGATATCTTCCTGAGTATAGCCGAAGGCCTGCTGAGCATCGAGCAATTCCTGACCTTTGTAATCACGCTGAGACGAAACTAGCACGTCCACATCTTCTAGAACAATCTGAGTTTCCTTAAGCCACTGGTCATATGGATTGGCACTGCTTAATTTCTTTTTAATTTCTTCATCCGAAACAATAACGCCCTTTTCTAGATCAATCAAAAGCATTTTTCCGGGCTGGAGTCGCCATTTTTTGACCACCTTGCACTCATCAAATGGCAAGGTCCCTGCCTCAGAGGCAAGCACAACCGTATCGTCATCTAACACAAAATAACGAGCAGGGCGTAATCCATTACGGTCAAGAGTGGCCCCAATCTGGCGCCCATCAGTGAAAGCAATCGCAGCGGGGCCATCCCACGGCTCCATCATGGCTGCGTGATATTCGTAAAAGGCGCGGCGTTGATCATCCATCAGTGGATTACCCGCCCACGCCTCAGGGATAAGCATCATCATCGCTTGGGTAATCGAATAACCGCCCTGAAAAAGAAGCTCAAGTGCGTTATCAAAACAGGCGGTATCAGACTGACCCTCATAGGAAACAGGCCAGATCTTTTTAATGTTTTCGCCAAACAGCTCCGAAGATAGTGTCGATTGGCGTGCTGCCATCCAGTTTACATTTCCGCGCAACGTATTGATCTCGCCGTTATGCGCGACCATCCGGTAAGGATGTGCTAGTTTCCAAGACGGAAACGTATTCGTTGAGAACCGCTGATGCACCATAGCCAACGCTGAAACGCATCGGGAATCCCTTAGGTCAGAGTAATAGGGATGCAGCTGGTCGGCCAGGAACATGCCCTTGTATACTACAGTACGCGACGACATCGAGACTGGGTAGAAATCTTCCCGTTGGCCCATAGCCTCAATTACAGCGTTTGAGATTTCGCGGCGCAAGACATACACACTTCTCTCAAAAGCATTGTCGTCGAGTCCAGCAGGCCGGGCAAAAAACCCCTGTAAATGACCAGGTTCTGCAGCCATAATCTCTGGGTCCTGGGAGAGCGATGCGTTGTCGGTTGGAACCAGCCGCCAGCCGATCACCGGCTGACCAGCGGCTTCAGATACAGCCTCAATAATGGCTTTGATGCTATCCTGTAATTCAACGTCTTTTGGTGTGAAAAAGTAACCAAGGCTGTAGTCCCCGATCATAGGCAAATCAAAGCCCAGCTCACCACATTCCTCAGCCATAAAAGAATGAGGAATCTGAAACAGTATTCCCGCGCCATCACCCATCAGCGGATCAGCACCCGTAGCGCCCCGATGTTCAAGGTTTTCAAGAATGCGGATACCATCTTCAATGATTTTATGAGACTTAAGGCCCTTAATATTAGCTATGAAACCAAGCCCGCAAGCATCATGTTCTTTGGTGTGGTCGTAAAGTCCACCTTCTGCATTACGTTGTCTCACTATTGCTACGTTCATTACTGGCCTCTTTTATGGTCTCGTTTGGTCAGTGGTTGATCAGCCCCACCAACAGGTCCGA
>CAUZRD010000104.1:0-7362 GCA_963582255.1 Alphaproteobacteria bacterium
CAAATTGCCCGGGCCTTTTTTATGTCAGCAGCTACTCAGCTAGATGAATAGAACAAAGCAAAATCAGCGCACTTATAAGAATCTAAAGTCTTCGATTGCAAATGCAGTCACAAAACTTCGGAAAGGCTCTCACGATAAACTTTTGCACGGTTGACATAAGACTTAACGCCAGCAGCTATCATTTTGCGGTGACGCTCGCTCACCTCACCTACAATTTTTGCCGGCACGCCCATAACAATGGAATTTGGTGGAATTTCTTTTCCCTCCGTGATCAGAGCTTTGGCTCCAATCAGCGAACCAGACCCAATTTTTGCGCCATTTAGAACAACGGATCCGATCCCAACCAGAACGTCATCCCCAATGGTACAACCATGAATCATCACCATATGGCCAACGGTTACTCGAGCGCCGATGGTGAGCGGGAACCCCGGATCAGCATGAGCAACACATCCATCTTGTATATTTGTCTCAGCACCTATGCGTATGGGGTCATTATCTCCGCGTAGCACCGCATTCCACCAAATGCTTACCCCCCGCCCAAGGTACACATCCCCGATTACCGTCGCATTAGGCGCAACATAAACATGCTCAAGATCCACCTGTGGCCTGATATCGCCTAACGCATAAATCATCACTTTCTCCGTTTTTCTGTTTCTACACCTCAACGTCTGCTATATGAGGTTAAGAATAAGAAAAATCTTGGCCAATAGGTGGGATATAATGAACAAATCACTTTTTTCGGGCGTCCTTGTACCCCCCATCACTCCGTTTAAATCTGATTTTTCTCCAGACCACGACGCCTGGATCAAGCATTGCCGCTGGTTGTTAAACGAAGGAGCCGACGGACTTGCTATATTTGGCACCACAAGCGAAGCTAATTCATTAGGCATCGATGAACGCATCGATCTTCTTGACCAGCTCATCTCCGCGGGGATAGATCCGAAGCTTCTGATGCCCGGCACTGGGTGCTGCGCACTCTCCGATACCATAAAACTTACCTCCCACGCCGCAAACCATGGCGTTGGAGGAGTGCTTCTACTGCCGCCATTTTACTATAAGACTGTTAGCGACGAAGGATTGTATGCTAGCGTCAGTGAAATCATCGAACGGGTCGCAAATGATGATTTGCAGGTATATCTTTACCATATCCCGCCGGTCGCTCAAGTGGGCTTTTCCGTGCAGCTTATAGAGCGTCTTATCGCATGCTATCCGCGTACAATTGTTGGCATCAAAGACTCATCCGGTGATTGGAATAATACAAAATCTATTCTGGATGCAGTTCCCAATATTGCAGTATTCCCGGGCTCTGAATTCTTTTTACTCGACGGCTTACGCCATGGAGGCGCCGGCTGCATCACAGCAACCGGCAATGTAAATCCGGCAGGTATCAGGCAAGTCTACTCAAATTGGCAGACTTCAAATGCCGACCAATTACAAGCGCGCATTTCCGAAATACGCAACACCATTCAGAATTATCCCGCTATCCCCGCTCTAAAGGCAATTGTTGCCACGTTTGGAGATAACCCAACCTGGCGCCGCACTCGCCCGCCGCTGGAAGGGCTTAGTGAAACAGACTCACGCAAGCTTTTAGAAAGTCTAGAATCAATTGAATTTTCTATGGCCCACAATAGCGCCTGCCATGCCGCCTGAAACCACCTCGCAGCTACAGCTGCCCATTACAGCACAGTGCCGAAACAACCTTGCCGTCCTGCGATAAAACAAGGGCCTTGCCTACCGCCAGGTCGCCAGTACATTACAAACCTAGCAGTAAGGCTACACAAAATTTTTAAGTGGGATAGCTATCATGGATCTTGAAAGCTACATGATTTAAAAAAAGCTGTCCGGTCTTTATGGACGCTACCTACATAGGCTATACGATCCAGAATGGGGCCGGCGCCCAAATGAATAAACGACAACTTATTTGAGGAAGATTTATGGCTATTCCGCAACTTTTGGTCCACAATCGGCGTGACAATGTAGGTGTCGTGGTAATTGAAGGTCTAGAATCTGGAACTGACATGCTCTGTGTCGTTACAGAAGACAACTCAGACTTCCGCCTTACTTCGACTGACTCCATTCCCATCGGCCATAAAGTTGCTCTCAAAAACCTAATCGAAGGCGATACGGTCATCAAATATGGTGTGGATATAGGCCGCGTTGTAGCACCGGCCAGTAAGGGCGGTCACGTCCATACACATAATCTCAAAACCAAACGCTGGTAGGATCAACATGGTAAACTTTGAGAAAATTCATGCCTATCGGCGTGAGAATGGTCGGATTGGCGTGCGTAACCACGTTGTAATCCTGCCCGTTGATGACATTTCAAATGCTGCCTGCGAAGCGGTCGCGGCACATATCCAGGGCACATTAGCAATTCCACATGCCTACGGGCGTCTTCAGTTCGGCCCCGATCTCGATTTACATTTTCGCACCATGATCGGCACAGGAGCCAATCCCAATGTTGCCGCGTGCATCGTGATTGGCATCGAACCTGAGTGGACTCAGAAAATTGTCGAGGGCATCGCCAAAACCGGAAAACCTGTAGAAGGCTTTTGGATCGAACAGCACGGCGACATTGCAACCGTTGCCGCGGCCTCCAGAAAAGCCAAGGAATTTGTTCACTGGGCAAGCGAACTGCCACGTGAAGAGTGCGAATTCACAGAGCTTTGGGTCTCCACCAAATGCGGAGAATCAGATACTACGACCGGGCTTGGCTCCTGCCCCACCGTCGGAAATTTTTATGACAAGCTCATCCCCAAGGGAATTTACGGCGTATTTGGCGAAACATCCGAAATCACTGGCGCAGAACATATCTGTGAAGCCCGCGCGGAAAACCCGCAAGCTGCCAAAAAGTTCATGGCCACCTTTCAAGCCTATCAGGATGAAGTCATCGAGCCCAATAAGGTCGATGATCTTTCAGACTCGCAGCCAACAAAAGGAAACATCGAAGGTGGCCTCAGCACAATCGAGGAAAAAGCCCTCGGAAATTTGGAAAAAATCGGACGCACCTGCCGCTATATTGATGTACTGGAACCCGCCGAGGCACCAACAAAAGGAGCTGGTCTTTATTTCATGGACACGTCTTCGGCTGCCGCTGAATCTATAACATTAATGGCCGCAGCAGGATATGTGGTGCATACATTCCCTACCGGCCAAGGTAATGTTGTTGGAAATCCTATTGTACCGGTAGTAAAAATTTCAGCAAATCCGAGAACGCTGCGCACCATGCCTGAACATATTGATGTTGATGTTACAGGCATATTAAAGCGTCAAATGACTATCGATGAAGCGGGTGATGAGCTCACCAAGATGATTACCCGCACTGCTAATGGACGAGCGACAGCGGCAGAGACACTCGGCCACCGAGAATTCGTATTGACAAAACTCTATCGTAGCGCGTGACGAAATTGGCTGATACCAACACTGTCACGCTTGATCGTAACAATGCCCTCGAACTAGTCACTGCTGCTCTAGTTGCGAGTAACACCCATCTTGAAAATGCTAAAAGCGTAGCTAAAGCCCTAGTCAGAGCCGAAATTGATGGCCAACCAGGACATGGGCTGATCCGGGTTACTTCTTATGGCGCGCAATCGATATCAGGCAAAGTCGACGGACATGCTATCCCGAGCCTTGAGCAGATGGCTCCCGCACTTGTCAGAGTCGATGCCAATCATGGATTTGCCTATCCAGCGTTCGATCTATTGCTGGATGCTCTGCCAGAAATTATTTCTAAGACCGGCCTCGCCTTTGCTAGCGTTCACCGTTCGCATCATTTTGGTCAAGCCGGCGCTCACTGTGAAAGATTAGCCGACCAAGGCATTGCCGCGTTTGCATTTTCTAATTCACCGGGGGCAATAGCACCCTGGGGCGGCCGGCGCGGATTATTCGGTACCAATCCCATTGCGTTCGCCGCGCCACGTGAGGGCAATGCCCCGCTTGTGGTGGATCTTGCTCTTTCGGTTGGAGCAAGGGGAAAAATTCTCTCAGCGCAAAGGACAGGAGACCAAATCCCTGAAGGCTGGGCACTCGATGAAGATGGCAATCCAACCACTAATCCGTTCAAAGCCCTACCTGGAACCATGCTGCCCATTGGCGGGCAAAAGGGCGCTGCGCTCGCGCTCATAGTCGAAATTCTTACCGCAGCAATAGCAGGCTCTTCCCTTGCCTTTGAAGCTTCAAGCTTGTTTACAGGTGACGGTCCACCACCATCACTAAGCCAAACCATGATTGCTATTGATGTCAGACGAGCCTCGGCCGGACATTTTTCTTCACGCCTTGAAACGCTTCTTAATGAAATCGAGATTGAGCCTGGCGCCAGATTACCTGGCACCAAGCGTTTGGACAATCGTGCCCTCGCCGAGCATGAGGGGATTACCATTTCGGCATCACTTCATGAAGAGATCAAAAAGCTAGCGGAGCGCGACGCCTATTAAAATTACGTCAAAGAATACCCCGCAACCGAATACATAAGTCAGCTTAGATGCATCCGCCCGCGCTCACTTGGTAAAACTTATAGCTGACCGGAACGACGCAACTCACGAATCGAACGCGGACCGCCCCGCCAGTCCGAATTATTCTTCTGATAACGCAAGCTTAGCGACGTCGCAGCAGCTCGCCAATCGGCTTCACCCTGACGTGCGAATATCTCATCATCGACCAGCACGGCGTCAAATCCGCACGAACGGGCGAAAGCATATTGATCTGGTATCACATGGCCCCGGGCCCAAAGCTCTCCGGCAAACCCCAGATCACACAGTCTCTGTGCCAGAGAAAATCCTCGTCCATCGGCAAAGGACGGGAAGTCAACTGTTATCAGATCGATCGCGCCAAAATGAGGTTTGATTACTCCAACATCACTATCGTTTGCGACAGCAACACCAATGGGTAACCCGCTGTGATCTTCCAGAATATCGTTAAACCGCGCAAGAGGTACAATCATCGGCACGATACGGCCAATTAATTTTTCCTCATCTACAAAGTGCCATGAGTGCTCGGCAAGGCCCTCATCCCTAATTAGCGGCATATAGAGCCTCCTTAAATGGTTTGGCTCCAAGCCGCCGATAGGTTTCAATGAACTTCTCATCATCGACGCGCTGGGCGAGATAGGCATCAACAATCGTTTCCACCGCATCAGCAACTTCCTCATGAGCAAAACCCTTGCCCACGATTTCACCAATTGCAGCGTCTTCGGTGGCATCGCCGCCGAGTGAAATCTGGTAAAATTCTTCACCGCGTTTTTCCAGACCCAAAATACCAATATGACCAACATGGTGGTGCCCACAGGCATTAATGCAACCAGAAATCTTGATGGACAATTCGCCAATTTTACTTTGCCGCTCACCATTGGAAAAGCGTTTTGAGATGGCTTGGGCGATTGGGATGGAGCGCGCTGTTGCCAGCGCGCAAAAGTCCAACCCCGGACATGCGATAATATCTGTCACAAGACCAAGATTTGCATCAGCAAGTTTGGCGGCGACCAGCCCCTCCCACAACACATGCAGATCATCTTTTTTGACATTCGCGAGCACAAGATTCTGGGTGTGAGTGACCCGTATCTCACTCAGTGAATATTGATCTGCCAGTTTAGCAACTGCCCGCATCTGATCTGAAGTCGCGTCACCAGGAGCCTCACCAATTGGTTTCAGCGAAATATTGGCAATTGCATAACCCAATTTTTTATGCTCAGCGACATTGACCCTGGCCCATTTAGCAAACTCAGGATTCTGTGCTTCAACCGCATCCAGCACCGCCGATTTATCGGGCAGCTCCTCATAAACAGGAGAAGAAAAATAATTTGCAATTCGTGACATTTCCTCTACATCCGGCTCAACCTCAAGTCCACCGGCACCAGAAAACTCAGCTTCGATTTCATCGCGAATTTTATCGATACCCTCCTCGTGAACAAGGATTTTAATCCGCGCCTTGTACTTGTTGTCACGACGACCATGCAAATTATAGACCCTCATGATTGCTTCCAGATAAGCCAAGAGATCTGATTTAGGCAAAAATGGACGTAGCACCACACCCACAAATGGGGTGCGCCCCTGACCACCGCCAACAATCACCTCATAGCCCGGGATGCCAACGTCATTCCTGATCATCCGTAAGCCAATATCATGCACCTTGACGGCAGCTCGGTCGTTAGGTGATCCGGTCACCGCAATTTTGAATTTCCGCGGCAAAAACGAGAATTCAGGATGAAAGGTTGACCATTGACGAATAAGTTCAGCTGTTGGTCGTGGATCTTCAATTTCATCGGCAGCTACACCCGCCCACGGGTCGGATGTCACGTTGCGAATGCAATTCCCAGATGTCTGGATGGCATGCATTTCAACTTCAGCCAGCTCGCCAAGAATAGCCGGCACATCTTCCAACTTCGGCCAATTGAATTGAATGTTCTGACGCGTGGTGAAATGACCATATCCCTTATCGTATTTATCACCTATATCAGCTAGTCGGCGCATCTGATCTGACGACAGCGTACCGTAGGGAATGGCAATACGCAGCATATAGGCATGCAGTTGCAGATAAAGGCCGTTCATCAGTCGCAACGGTTTGAATTCCTCTTCGGTCAACCGACCTGCCAAACGCCTATCTACCTGCTCACGAAACTGAGCTACCCGTTCATCTACAACTTGGCGGTCAAATTCATCATACCGATACATCGGCAATTCCCTTTTTTTCTCAATACTACGCCCTGATGTCTTATAGCTCTAGGCCGGTTCTTCAATCTGTGCTTCGGATTGTTTGCCAAGATCAGTTCGTGTCGTTGGACCGGCCGTGCGAATACGCTCACGAAAACGTAGAGGTTCAGTGAACCCGTGCACACGAACCACATCGATCAGATAAGGCTCAACCACCAACTGTGATTTCACCGACTGTTGACCGACGGTCTCCAGCAAATCGACCTCTTGAGTACTTTGCGCAATCACAGCATCTTGAATATGGGGCGACCATAATTCCCCTTCCCCTAAAAAAACTACTTCGCCAGAGAGAAGATGATTGGCGGTAAGAACTTTTTCACTCATGCTGTACCTCTACACTTCAGCTCCAACGCCTGCATATTGGCTTGATCTGGAGATAACCCCACCAAGATTACAGCCGGCCCAGTAATCTGGTTTGATTGAATTAAACTAGTAAGACCACCCAAATTACCGTGCACAATCTTCTCATTAGCGCGTGCGACATTTTCGACTACACACACAGCAAGATCCAGCCGCGCCCCGTGAAGCATCAGCCTCCCTTGAAGAAACCGCGCCTGCCCAACCCCCATATAAACGGCAAAAGCAGCCCCATCTTTCGCCAATGCCGCCCAATCATGCTCGCTCGGACCATTGGCATCGCGCGCGGTAATTAGTGAAA
>CAUZRD010000105.1:0-7292 GCA_963582255.1 Alphaproteobacteria bacterium
ATGTCCGAGGTTATTTGCGGTCTGCCTGCGATGGTTTCTGATAAAAAATCGCGCAAGCCTTGGGGAAAGTGTAGAGTTGCTTCGGCGGGTATCTCGCTGGTTTCATCCAAAAGCTCTGGCGTGCAGTGCCAGCGGATTTCAACCCCGCCAAACAAATATGCCTTTGACCTAGCCATTTGGAACAGACGTTGTGGTCTAAACTTTGCATGTTGCCCAAAGATGGCCGGATCGGGAGTAAACCTAATGGTGGTACCGCGCCGGTTGGCAACCGGTCCCATGGACTGAAGCGGACCTGTGGGATGCCCCTGCTTGTAGCCTTGTCGGTAGAGCTGACGTTCGCGTGCGATCTCGATTTGGAGATCAATCGATAGTGCATTAACCACTGAAATTCCAACGCCGTGAAGGCCACCGGAAGTCTGATACGTCTTGCCGGAAAATTTTCCGCCCGCGTGCAGCGTGGTCATGATCACTTCGAGCGCGGATTTATCCGGTAGCTTGGGATGAGGATCGATCGGAATGCCACGGCCATTGTCGGTTACTTCAAGGTAGCCGTCAGCCGTCAGCTTTACTTCAATTCGCCCTGCGTGCCCCGCGACTGCCTCGTCCATAGAATTGTCGAGAACCTCGGCGAATAGATGGTGCATGGCTTTTTCGTCGGTGCCGCCAATATACATGCTTGGACGGCGGCGTACTGGCTCAAGACCCTCTAGAATTTCGATGTCGGCTGCCGTGTATGAAGCCTCATCGCTATTCAGGACGGTTTTCAATTTTACCTTCACGGGCGGACGGCTGGTTTTTAGCTTTTTCAGCGCGGCCCTTTGATCTGTGAAGAGATCTTTAGTTTGGCTCATGACGTGGTTTGGAGTCTCCAACTCAATATTTATTGGCATTCAATACTCAGAGAATCAGTAAGAATCATGCCATTGGTTTACCATTTTAGCGAGCAAACCTTTTGATAGAGTGGAAGAAGCGCTTGCAATTCAATTGTTATCTGGAGTCATCACCGCAGAGCGGTTATGCTTAGGTTCAAATTTGCCATCATGGAAGGGGAGGCGACCATGGAGGTTTTAACACCGATTTGCGAGTTTGGCTGGCAGGCACCGACATTTGAGCTGACTGCAACAGACGGCAAGGCATATGCGCTTGAAGATATTCGCGGACCCAAGGGAACCATGATTGCGTTTATTTGCAATCACTGTCCCTATGTCATTGCTGTGATAGATCGACTGGTGCTCGATGCAAGAGAGTTGCAAGGGTTGGGGATTGGCGTGGCTGCGATCTGCTCAAATGATGCGATGACGTATCCCGATGACTCCTTTGACAATATGAAGCTGTTCGCCAAGCGTCATCAATTACCATTCCCCTATCTTTATGATGAAGACCAAACGACAGCTCGTGCTTACGATGCTCAGTGCACTCCAGATTTTTTTGGTTTCGATTTTGAACTCGGATTGCAATATCGCGGGAGGCTGCATGAAGGCCGTCAGGAGCCGCCGCCAGAAGGCGTACGTCACGAATTATTAGAAGCGATGAGAATTGTTGTCGAAACAGGAGAGGGGCCTGCCGAACAGATTGCATCCATGGGTTGTTCTATCAAATGGAATGAACGCGCGTGAGGTGGTGACGTCACCAGATCTGAGAATTGACTAATCATCTCGGGGGTAGAACTCACCGCATAGTTTGCCTGGGAGAGTGTTTTCGAGGTGATCATTAACTCGCAACGATGGTCACATATGAATCTAATTTTTGGTTGAGCACGGAGCGTACATAAAAAAGCCGGGGAACGCCCCCGGCTTTAAACTCACTGTCCGCTATATGATTGGTCAGACCGAATAATACATGTCGAACTCGACCGGATGCGGGGCGTGCTCAAAACGGATTACCTCTTCCATCTTGAGTTGGATATAGGCATCAATCTGTTCTTCACCGAACACCCCTCCTTTTTTCAGGAAATCTCTGTCGTCATTCAGGCAATCCAGTGCCTCACGCAGGCTGGCGCAAACGGTTGGAATGTCTTTTAAGTCCTCTGGCGACAAATCATAAAGATCCTTGTCCATAGGGTCGCCCGGATCGATCCTGTTCTCAATGCCATCAAGGCCGGCCATCACCATGGCAGCGAAGGCTAGATATGGATTGGCTGATGGATCAGGAAAACGAATTTCAATTCGCTTGGCATTTGGTGAATTGCTGAATGGAATTCTACATGATGCCGATCGGTTGCGTGATGAGTAGGCCAGTAATACCGGCGCCTCATAGCCCGGTACCAGACGTTTGTATGAATTTGTTGTCGGATTGGAAAAAGCATTGATGGTTTTCGCGTGCTTTATAACTCCGCCAATATAGTGCAGGCAGGTCTCTGACAGATCAGCATAACGATCGCCCGCAAAGACCGGTTTGCCATCCTTCCAGATTGATTGATGACAATGCATGCCGCTACCATTATCGCCAAACACAGGCTTGGGCATGAACGTTGCTGACTTGCCGTAGGCGTTCGCAACCTGATGTACCACATATTTATAGATCTGCATGTGGTCGGCCATACGAGTCAGTGTTGTGTACTTGATGCCAAGCTCATGCTGGGCAGCACCGACTTCATGATGATGCTTTTCGGTTGTCACCCCCATTTCAGTCAGAACGCTCAGCATTTCCGAGCGAATGTCCTGCGCTGAGTCAACGGGAGGAACGGGGAAGTAACCGCCCTTAGTTCTGGGACGATGACCAAGGTTTCCCATCTCGAAATCCGCATCCGTGTTTGATGGTAGCTCTGCCGAATCCAGAGCAAACCCCGTTTTGTAGGGATTGGTGGAGAAGCGAACATCGTCGAACATGAAAAACTCCGCTTCCGGTCCGAACATCGTGGTGTCGCCGACGCCTGTACTTTGGACATAAGCTTCTGCTTTTTTTGCAGTCATGCGAGGATCTCGATCGTAGCCCTCGCCGGTTAGTGGCTCAAGAATGTCGCAGAAGATAGCCAGTGTGGACTGGGCAAAGAACGGGTCTATATGAGCTGTTTCCGGATCTGGCATCAGCGTCATGTCGGATTCATTGATAGCTTTCCAGCCAGCGATTGAAGAGCCATCAAACATGACGCCATCGGCGAACATTTCTTCATTGACTTCGCCCGAATCCATTGTGACATGCTGCATTTTGCCGCGTGGATCAGTAAAACGAAGGTCAACAAAATTGACGTCCTTATCCTTCATGAGTTCCAGCACATTTTTTGCGTTAGCCATTTGAATCCAACTTGCCCCCTATTTTAGAAAACTTGATTTGAAGATCTTCGCGGTCGTTAGACTGCATCGCTACCTGTTTCGCCAGTACGAATACGTATTGCTGATTCAACCGGTGAGATAAATATCTTGCCGTCACCGATGCGCCCGGTATTAGCCGATGATTGAATGGCATCTACCGCCTTTGTGACCATTTCGTCGTCGAGGACAACCTCGATTTTAACCTTAGGTAGAAAGTCGACCACATACTCAGCGCCGCGGTAAAGTTCAGTATGCCCTTTTTGCCGACCAAAACCTTTTGCCTCAACAACGGTAAGTCCTTCAAGACCTATCCCTTGTAGAGCATCTTTAACCTCATCCAACTTGAACGGCTTAATGATGGCCTCAATTTTTTTCATGCACATACCCTCGTCATCGTCGCAATCCTATCTTACCACTCACTTTTAGCTACCACTAATCTTAAGCATCATCTGTGCCAGAATTATGGATAGGCATAAGCCTCAGTAATATTTGAAGAAATTTTGGATGTACTCTCACTGACGATCAACGCATGCTAACAATATAGGCATTATGCGCAAAATATAGGCAAAATCAATCTCAGGTGCTGTGTTCTTGGTAGTATGGCGCCGGACTCATTTTCGTATGGAGTTTACATGATTCTATATCATATGCATTGTTGCCTACTGCGTTTATAAACTAATGAGGTTAGTTGGAATGAAAAGTTCGATCAAATAGCCTTTGGCGCCTTCAACTAGCGTGATATAGGAAGCAACTTCGCGGTCGGTATGTCCGCCGCGCGGGCGTGGTGGAATTGGTAGACACGCGAGATTTAGGTTCTCGTGGGCATAGCTCGTGGGGGTTCGAGTCCCTCCGCCCGCACCAGGTTTTGCGTTCGACCCGTACATCGGATGAGCCCGATTACAGGCCGGACGAAGGATGTAGTTATATTGGGAAGTCGGACAGACAAATGCAGGTCACAGAAAAGCTGAACGAAGGATTGCGCCGCGAACTTAAGATCGTGGTTGAGATGAACGAACTTGATCGACGCTTGATCGAGCGTCTTGATGAAATGCGAGGCACGGTCCAGCTGCGAGGTTTCCGGCGTGGCAAGGCGCCACTTTCGCATCTTAGGCGTACATTCACCAAACAGATAATGCCGGAGCTGGTGCAAAATATTGTCCAGGAGTCGACACGTGAGGCGCTAGAACAACGCAAGGAGCGGGCAGCGGTGCAGCCCAAACTGGCCTTTGAAGGCGAAGAAAGTGGTTTGGAGCAAGCCATGACCGGAAAGGCGGACCTCGCATTCACCCTTGAATTCGAAGTTATGCCAGAAATGGAGAGTATCGAGTTCTCGACACTACAGCTGAAAAAGCCGGTGGCCGAAGTTCAAGATAGTGACATTGATGACGCACTGGAAAATATCCGTAAGGAACAAAAAAGCTACGAACCTCGAGATGAAAAAGCCACAGCTGCGAATGGAGATCGGGTGACGATTGATTTTATTGGCAGTATCGATGGCGAGGCGTTTGAAGGGGGTACGGCTGAAGGCGCACCACTTGAACTTGGGTCAGGCTCTTTTATTCCAGGTTTTGAAGAGCAGTTGGTTGGTGTGGTGGTTGGAGAAGACCGGATCGTTACGGTCACGTTCCCTGAGGGGTATGAGGCAACTCATTTGGCAGGCAAGGAAGCTATCTTCAATATTAAAGTAAAGGAAGTTTCTGCCTCAATTGAAGCCTCGATCGATGATGATTTAGCTATATCGCTGGGCTTTACTAAATTGGATGAGCTGCGCGATGCGGTGTCGAAACGCTGTGAGGAGGGATTTGTCCAAGCCTCACGGATGAAATTAAAGCGTAATCTGCTCGACAAACTGGATGAACTTTATAAATTTGACCTCCCACCAAGTCTTGTTGAAAGTGAATTCGACGGCATTTGGAACAATGTAACAACTGATCTGGAGAGAGCCAAGCGCACATTCGAAGACGAAGGTTCAAGTGAGGACAAGGCGCGCGAGGATTACCGTGCCATTGCCGAACGTCGTGTAAGACTTGGTCTCATTCTCGCTGAAGTTAGCGAGAAGAACGGCATTGTCGTGAGCGATGAAGAAATGGACGGGGTGCTAGCCGAACGCACAAGACAGTACCCCGGACAAGAGGATCAAGTTATGAGTTTTTATCGTAACAATCCGCAGGCGATGTCTGAAATTCGCTCGCCCTTGTTGGAGGAGAAAGTTGTCGATTTTGTCCTAGAGCTGGCAGATGTTTCTGATGAAACCGTCACGCGAGATGAGTTGTTCAACCAGGACGATGACGACCATGATCACGACCATGATCACGACCATGATCACTAAGTAGTGTTAACGGCCGAGCGTCTGTTCTAGCACCAATTTCTAGAGAAAACGTTCTGTCGAGAAATACTTTAATTGATTATAGTAGCCTTGAGAACAGCAATTGATAAATCCACAACTTTACCGCACTTGTAATTTTGAGATATCTGCGGAATTCTAATAAATGTGCGTAGCATGCATCGCACGAGGAGACTGAGACATGATTGACCTCGCTAAAACTGCCATGAACCTCGTTCCAATGGTGGTTGAACAAACCAATCGCGGGGAACGTGCCTACGATATTTTTTCTCGCCTTTTGAAGGAGCGGATTATTTTTCTTACTGGTGGAATTGATGATGGCGTTGCGGCTCTGGTGACCGCACAGCTACTTTTTCTCGAGGCTGAAAACCCGAAAAAGGAGATTTCGATGTACATCAACTCTCCTGGCGGCGTAGTGACATCGGGAATGGCCATTTATGATACGATGCAGTTCATTCGTCCGGCTATTTCTACCTTGTGTATTGGCCAGGCCGCCTCGATGGGCTCGTTGCTACTGTCTGCTGGTGAAAAAGGAATGCGTTACGCATTGCCTCACGCCCGTATTATGGTTCATCAGCCCTCCGGCGGTTATTCCGGTCAGGCCAGTGACATCGAGCGTCATGCTGAAGATATCATTAAAATCAAGCGTCGGCTGAACGAGGTCTATGCTCACCATACAGGTCAGAAATATGAAAAGATTGAGGATACGCTCGATCGTGATTACTTTATGACGGCCGACGATGCCAAAGAGTTTGGATTAATTGATGAGGTTCTCAACAAACGGCCAGATGTAGATGCTGAGCGTGAATCGTCCTGATTATTGTGATTGTCCGCGTCGGGGGCTTGCATCTAAAACGCGGTTAATTAATTCTTGGTTGAGGGTCGGTTATCATGCTGACTTTGTATTTGTTTTTTGTACGGGGGATTAGCGCGACGCTAGCCTTCAAAAAATACGATAGATGATACTATGTTCCATGCTGCTAGGAATGCGTGTGAATTGAGAATGAGTTATATGGAGATTGTATGAGCAAAGTTAGCGGTAGCGATTCAAAAAATACGCTTTATTGCTCGTTCTGTGGCAAGAGCCAGCACGAAGTGCGTAAGCTGATTGCCGGCCCGACTGTGTTCATATGTGATGAATGCGTTGAGCTATGCATGGACATAATACGCGAGGAGAATAAGAGCTCGCTAGTCAAGGCGCGCGATGGTGTTCCGACGCCGGTAGAGATATATGGAGTGCTAAATGATTATGTGATCGGGCAGCCCCACGCTAAGCGGGTACTCTCAGTGGCTGTTCATAATCATTACAAACGATTGTCTCATTCCAGTAAAAGCAGCGATGTTGAGCTGGCAAAATCAAATATTCTTCTGATAGGTCCGACCGGCTGCGGTAAGACACTTCTGGCTCAGACCCTTGCCCGCATTCTTGATGTGCCATTCACTATGGCCGATGCCACCACATTGACCGAAGCTGGCTATGTTGGTGAGGATGTTGAGAACATCATTCTCAAACTACTTCAGGCAGCTGATTATAATGTTGAGCGTGCTCAGCGTGGTATTGTCTACATTGATGAGGTGGACAAGATATCGCGCAAGGCTGAAAACCCATCCATCACCCGGGATGTTTCAGGCGAAGGCGTGCAGCAGGCGTTGTTAAAAATCATGGAGGGGACAGTCGCAAGTGTCCCCCCGCAAGG
>CAUZRD010000106.1:0-7275 GCA_963582255.1 Alphaproteobacteria bacterium
AGAGATAATCTGCGAAGAGCTCTCGAATGTCAGCTTGTCTGCGTCGGTTACACCACGGCCTAATACGCCGACTGAACCGATGGAGTTTGTAAGTTCCAGCCATGCAAGACCCAACTGACGCGCTCCAGCAGGATCTGCCTGGGTGATAAAATCTCCAAAAGCTCTATAAATTGCCTGGGCATCCAACACTTTCTGGTGCGTTTGACCTTGCTTGGACATCTCCTCGGCCGCGCCAGCAAGTTCATGACGGATCAGATTCGACATCGCACGTGTCATGCTTTCGTAGACAGCTTGAGGATCTTGTCGTGTGATGGCCCTATCAATGGCGGCATCAAGTTTAAGGCCATTGGTAATTTCCCGCACGATGGATTTAGCCGTCCGGCTTCCAACAGCAGCCGCAATTGGTGCCTCGTAGGTTTTTTTAACCAGCTCCCAATCAATTGGCTCCAGATCTATCAAGAACACAGTGGTGCGGTATGCAGCAGAAGCCGGGTGCCACGGCTCATCAACCACAATATGTGCGCGTGCTGTGACCGCTAACATTAAGGTTAGAATCAACGTGGCGGCAGCAAAACTTCTTAGACCCATGGTCATAGCGGACTCCTATGCATAAATGATAATGAGAATTATTCTCATTTGCAACAGCCTCCGCGGTTCTACTTTTTTCTTCATCAAGAAAACAGGCATGAGAATACGGGCGGACAACAAAAGACCAAGCAAGAGTAATCGTTTAACTACCACTTTGGATCAAACTGGGGACTATGCAGACTGCTTGGAAAATCTGTCTTGGGGCACGACTTGATTGGCTAACAGAGCGTACAGTTAGGCAGAAGAAACCAGAATTTTTAGTTTTTAGGATCCAACGAGGACGCGCGCATTAGGGCAGCCCTCGATTGTAGAACGATGCGAGTAGATTTTTGGGAATTAAGGCCATTTCTGCGTTGAAAAACTCAGCTGGAAGCATCAAACCAGCAAGCACGCATACACGCTATAAAACATTCACAATCTCAGTCAGATTACAGCAAAGATAGCGCATCATCTTGCGATCTTTGCTACTATTTTAATCTTGACCGGAATGATATTTCAGCGCCTACCGACGCATAGCTAGAGAAACCCTGTTTCGGGCGCCAGACCTGCCAAAACAATGCCCTCGCAAACCCTGTCCACGGTACTTTGCATGTCGCGGATTGGCAGCCCATGAGTTGGTGCAATAGTCTGCACATCCAACTCCTTGATAACCTCTTTGAGGCGAGCAACGTAGCACTCCATATCAGCAAATTTAGTCCAGAACAGAGCAAATTCGGCAAATGTCGAGGAGGCGTCCGGCAGATCGAGAGAAATTGCTTCCTCGGCAAAAAGCCCGCAATGGCCATCCTCGTGATAATGGCTATAGGCAAAGCCGTCACCGGGAAACAGAACCTTGTCCCGGGTCTCCAAGCCCCACCAGCTGGTGCGCAAATCCCGGATCACCGGCTCAACAATTTGAAACCCACGACCTCCCAGTTCAATTGTCTCGCCCCTATCCATGGAGCGTAGCCGGTCGGCGTACTGTGGCACGACATAATGATAGTCAGAGACGTCGCCGCACAATACCGCCTCGGGATAGCGATTCATCACCCTAGCCAAACCTCCAGAATGTGGTGTTTCCTGATGGGTGATGAACAGGTACTTTAGCGGAGGTCGCCCGATCAACAAGTGTTTCATCTGTTTTTCTATATGCGCAAAATCTTTCGGATGTCCGGTTTCGACAAGCAGGGAGGCTTCTTCACCAATCACCAAGAAAGCGGCGTTATAGCCATGATAAACGACTCCTTGAAACCGTTGCTCAAGACACTCTCCAAGCCAATAGACATCAGGAGATATTTCGCGTGGAAGCGGATTGCGGCGAGTTAGCGTGGAACCTGGAATATGAGTTTCAAGCGGAGTGCGAACACGGTCGGTACTAGCGGTGAAAGCCCCTGGATGGTCTTGAGACATGCTATCTCTCCTCGTTTCGGTCGACATAGCGAGATGTATGAATTGAGCGGTCGAGGCT
This sequence comes from Alphaproteobacteria bacterium, assembly GCA_963582255.1. Lineage (GTDB taxonomy): Bacteria > Pseudomonadota > Alphaproteobacteria > Rhizobiales > TMED25 > CAUZRD01. Next base: position 2,036 of record CAUZRD010000106.1, read on the forward strand.
GGCGAGCACCTGGTCAAAGATCTCGAACTGTTTTTCAACCAGATCACGACCTCGGATGATAGCACCATAACCGGGCGCAAGAGTTTCGATGTCGTAGGTTTCAAATACCTTACGTACCGCATTGCGCAACTGCCCGGTATTAACTCCTTCGAGCCACCAATAGCGCGTGTTGAGCAGAAAGGAACGAACGTGATCAAATGATGAAGGATCATTGCTCGCGTCGACGAACCAGGGACCTTGGGGATTATCACGCCAGACATGTGAGAACATGTCAGAAGAAAATAGTGTTTTCGTTGCCCGATCATAAATCCATCGGGTAGAGATCAGCCGAACTGGCGCCTGAAACACATCCAGAAGACGCTCGCCCAAATGCCCAATCGGCAATACCTCACTGCGACTGACAACAGTAATATTCAAGTTTTCCAGGATATTTTTTCCACAGTCCGAGGTGGCACCAAAATCAAACCACCAATTGGCATCTGGATTGCCAGTATAGCACTGCTCAATATTGAAATACGCGGCCAAAGTCTCAACATTGTTGATCGACATGAACTCGTTCAGCCTCAACGGGAACAGAGATAATGGCTTGTCTGGACCAACCAATGATTCAATCTGAGCTATAATTGCCGACAAGTGGATCGCATAGCCGGTATCAATCAGAGTTGCGGCATCATCCTCAAGCAGGAGATAGCAGTTTGACATCGCATATCCACGAGCGTTGGCCGGATAGGCACTGATCCGCCCATCAAGATGAAGCTCATTCTGCAAGGCATAAAGTTTCCCCTTAGCGATGGTTGCCAGATTTGAGTGGAGGTTGGCGTCTAACATACCAACTCCCGCCCACGGCCCCAGAAACCAACCAACTGCACAAATGATACAGTGTTAGCCAAATTGAATAGCTTTATTTTGTATAATGCCAAAGCTCGTAGTAGCTGCTGCCAGCTAGATTTTTGACCAAAAATAGCGATTCTCCTGAACAACGCGTTGCAAACCGATTGAGCGATGTTTATCATGATTAATAGTTGAAGCAACTTAGAACCAAAAAATTTGGGCTTTACTGGGGCTTAAAAACGTTCATCGTCTATTCACTGCCGAATTGCAATACACGGATCATGTGAAGCAATGCCCTTGGGTTACCATATTCACCCATCTCATTAACCTAAAATATGAATTAATTTAATGTGTGGAACTGCCGTCAAATAGCCTTAGAAGAATATGGCCAGCATATCAAAATGTCATTTATTTTAGAAAAATTCAACAAACTAAATATTAGGCGTCTTATGAAACCCAGCACTCAACATGCTAGTGCCGTACTAGCACTCTGTATCACAGTTGGCTTAGCCGCCTGCACCGCTCAGACAGAAACAACCAGCTTCGTTGATAGAAATCTTGTCAGGAACGCTCGCCCAGTTCAAATGATTCTTGTACGTGCACAGGAAATGGGCTTCAAAGAAATTATGGCTTCCGAAAATGCCATGGTAGACAAACTATCTAAACATGGATTTCGAGCACTTGCTGCAACGCAGCTTCTTCCTCCCACTCGTACATATACAGAAGAAGAGGCGGCTTCTAAGCTTTCTAATTCAGGAGCCGATGGAATGTTGGTCGTCGGCTTGAAACGAAAAGACATGTCGGAGACATATGTGCCTCCGACATTCTATCCCGCACAATCAACCACGGAAACCAATGTTATCGGCAATAATACCATCGCAACGACCAGCCACAATCCTGGCTACTCGACTGGAGGCTATACCATTCAAACGCCACTTAGTGAGTATCAGGCTTATTATATTGACATGAGAACCGGTCAATCACTCTGGACTGCAGCTCTCGATACTAGCGGTTTCTCCGGTTCTTCTTTTGAGGATTTAGCCGCCGATGCATCAAAATCTGCCGCAGAGAGATTAATTGCAGACGGAGTCATCGTACCTGCTGTTATTCAGTAAGCCACATACACCTATCAATCCGGCACAATCTTTGGGCTAGGTGAAGAGGCAGTGAGCCTAACTGCCTACACTGAAAAAGTAGGCGACACAGCGCAACCAAAGTTTGCGAGGGTTTCAGACCCCCTTTGCCTGTGGGGCCGACAAAAAACACTAAATGAGAGTAGGCTTGAGCCATTCTAAGATGTGTTTTATTAGGTAATAAATATATAATCTATAGTATTATAATTAAAATCTTATCAAAAGTTAATTATAAACAGTGCATTTAAAATTATTATTAATATACCTATTTTTATAGATCTGATCTAAGACAATTTATATAAAATAAAACTACATTGGACTCATTATGACTAATGACATTTCTTGATTATTCATAGAAATGAAAAATAAATTTAGTTTCTTAACTGTTAGATATGTACCAACACTATTTTGGAGTTCACCTAAATCTCTAACAATTACTCCACCTGCCATATCAGTATTTTTTCTAATACTTGGGCTGATAATTTTTGGATTGGGGGAAGCATTACTTATCGTAGCGGGTGTTGGTGTCAGTCCTTGGACTGTTTTTGCACAAGGCATCAATCAAGTCACCGGCTGGAGTGTTGGCTTTGCAACTTTTATAATAAGTTCATTCGTTCTGGTTCTTTGGATACCGCTACGTCAAATCCCTGGCCTAGGAACACTTTTCAACGCGGTGATTATTGCCGCTGTTCTCGAATATTCATTGCCGTATTTACCAACCTTTGACCAATATAGTTTGCAGATTCTAGAGGCCGCCATCGGCGTAATACTGACAGGTTTTGGTAGTGGGCTATATTTGATTGCCAAACTTGGTCCGGGCCCAAGAGATGGCTTGATGACGGGACTTCAGCGACTAACAGACTTCCCGATCATCTGGGTCCGAGGCGCCATAGAATTAACGGTCGTATTGAGCGGTTGGTGTTTAGGCGGCGTGGTCGGCATAGGCACAATACTATTTGCTTTTGGTATAGGCCCTTGCGTCGCGGCCTCTCTTTATTTTCTGCAATTAAGTTGTGGTAATTCCAAACAATCCGCATAAACAACTTTTCTATCAAATTCATAGCATCTCCCTTAGAAAGGGCCATCCCATCAAAGCCCCCAAAGAGATCTCATTTTTGAGTTTTATCGGCTAATTTAATATCCTATACAGGTCTCAAAAAAAGGGATTGCGGTGAGCCCGGCGATCGACGTGCAAAAGTCCACGCCCTTAGGATGCTAGAACAGGCCGGGCTGATTTCCGGCAACGCCTCCCAGGCCGCACACCAAGGATTACAGACCTTGACCCTAGGAAGCCTGGCAACTTAGCCTCCCGACTAAGGGATTGACCTGAGCTCCTTGAGCTCGTTGGTAATTGCCTTATCTCAGCATTGACGGACCTGCACTCTTGCCCCCACGCATCCTGCACCTGTTGCGTCCTGTGGCGACAGGATTTTAGCAGAGGGTTGGAGTGGCGGCTAATCCTCGGTCTTCTTGAAGGTGGAAACTTGCCGCCCGGATTGAGTGTAGTAGACCCAAGGCCCATCTCGCTTGCCGTCCTTGTAGGTGCCCTTTTCCCGTAACTGACCGTTGCCATGGTACCTGATCCCCGGCCCGTCTTGTTTGCCGTTCTTCCAGCTGCCCTTGGCATATAACTGACCGTTGCCATGGTACCCGACCCAAGGCCCGTCTTTCTCGCCGTCCTTGTAGTTGCCCTTGGACAGTAACTGACCGTTGTCATGGTAGTAGACCCAAGGCCCGTCTTCCTCGCCGTCCTTGTAGCTACCCTTGGACAGCAACTGACCGTTGTCATGGTAGTAGACCCAAGGCCCGGCTTTCTCGAGGTCCTTCCAGCTGCCCTTGTAATGCAACTGACCGTTGTCATGGTACACGGCATACGGCTCATCTTTCTTACCGTTTGTGAATGAACCAACCGTGGTCTCTCCCGTGAAGGGAACATCGGTGAACTTTTTGAAAAAAATACCGTCGCGTTCCACCAAGTCGCTAATATCAAGTGACTGTCCCATTACGAGATGTTAGCGCGGTAGGGCGTTGAGTGAAATAGTATTCGAAACGCCCGCTTGGAGACCTGGCCGTTTTAGGGCGGCAACGAAGCTGCCCATGCCCGGAGTGGCGGCTACAACGTCTTATCTAAAGTGGAAACTTGCCGTCCAGATTGAGTGTAGTAGACCCAAGGCCCGACGCACTCACCGTTCTTGTAGCTGCCCTCGCACTGTAACTGGCCGTTTTCGTGATACACTACCCACGGCCCGTCAAGCTTGCCGTTCTTCCAGCTGCCCTTGGACTCTAGCTGACCGTTGATCAAATGCGAGATAACTAGCCCGTCTGGCTTACCATTCTTCCAGCTGCCCTGGGAATCTACCTGACCTTTTTCGTTATATGTGACCCACGGCCCGTCTTCCTCGCCGTTCTTGTAGCTGCCCTTTTCCCTTACCTGACCGTTTTCGTAATACACTACCCACGGCCCGTCTTTCTTGCCGTTCTTGAATATTCCCTGTTCTTCACCTGTGGACTCCCCCGTATAGGGAATAGCGGTGAATTTCTTGAAATAGACCCCGTCGCGTTCCACCAAATAGCTAAAATCAAGAGACTGTCCCATTGGGAGATGTTAGCGCGAAGAGAGCTCGAATGAAATAGTATTCGAAACGCCTGCTTAGGAGCCCTGAGCCCTTACACTTCCATCAACCCCCAACTACCATTATTTCAGGGCAGGAACTGTATTTGGTCCCAAGGGACCCGACTTAGTCGCCTAGTAATGAAAAAAGCGGCAATAAATGCGGCAATTATTCTAAACAAATAATAAGGGTTAGAGGCTGACCCCCCTCTAACCCTTATATATTACTTGGTTGCGGGGGCTCGAAGACACCCTGACCAACCCAGTGAGCGGCTTTGAGGTGTTGCGCGTTCATGGTCTAGGCAGGAGGAGAAAAGTTGGATGGCTGCTCCAAACCACTCACCCGAGGATAGTCCTATATCTCCGTGCCACTGAGACGGCCTGAGAACGTGCCTCACTAACGCGATTTGTTTCCACGAGCAGTCCATCCTATGGATTACCCTTAGGGCTGATGCGCTGAGGCTCAAACCAACTTCAAATTCCACCTGCTTGTTATCAATGACGCGGCTGGAAGTTAATTTCCCCCATCATGCCGTCGTCGTAATGGCCCGGAATATTGCAGGCAAATTCTAAGGCGCTTGCTTTGATGAACTTCCAGACAACTTCTCCCGACTTTCCAGGTTCCAGCAAAATGCTGTTGGGATCGGAATGCTCCATGGTCTTGC
>CAUZRD010000107.1:0-7274 GCA_963582255.1 Alphaproteobacteria bacterium
AGCCGGCGCTGATATCAAGGAAATGGGCCAGCCAAATGCGCTTGAAGAGCCAGTTCTCCCGTCCGTTTTGGCTAAGATGGAAACCTGCGGTAAGCCAATTGTCGCGGCCATCGGTGGTGTTTGCATGGGAGGCGGGCTTGAGTTGGCCATGGCGGCCCACCATCGTATGGCCCTCAAAGGTTCGAGGTTAGCACTGCCTGAGGTGAAGCTTGGTCTGTTACCGGGGGCTGGGGGAACACAACGTTTTACTCGCGCTGTTGGACTAGAACGAGCGCTTGATTTTATTCTTGGTGGTGAACCTGTGGCTGCGGAAATATTTGACGGTTCTCCTCTCATCGCGAGAGTTGTCGAACAGGATTTGCTTGGAGAGGCAATACGTTTTGCGCGAGAGGTCTTCTCTGAACGGGCCCCTTTATGTCCGCTTCGTGATCGCATTGTCGATGAAGTCGATGCCCCACAACTGCTGACAGCAGCTCGTTCGAGATACCAACTGAAGTCTCATCATACCCCTGCTCCGATAAAAATTATTGACAGCCTGGAAGCAGCGGTAACGATGTCGTTTGCTGACGGGCTTCGGTACGAGAGAGCAGCCTTTCTTGAGCTTCGTGATACTTCTGCCCATCGTTCTTTGCGTTATGCATTCCGCGCCGAACGCGAATGTGCAAAGATTCCAGATCTTCCGAACAATATGTCTGCTCGTCAGGTGAGCCATGTAGGTGTGATTGGTGGCGGTACAATGGGACGCGGCATTGTGATGAATTTTCTCAATGTTGGGGTTTCAGTAACCCTTGTTGAGACCGGGCAGGCAGAGCACGATGCCGCTGTGGCAGGCATACGCAGCCTTTATCAAGTGGGGGTGGACAGAGGACGTCTCACACCAAAGGTGCTAGATGAACGAATGTCTCTTCTTAATACCTCGCTTGATTTTAACGCTTTGTCACAGGCAGATTTCATCATCGAGGCAGTGTTTGAGGAAATGGCCGTCAAAAAAGCAGTTTTCAGTGAACTAGGCCAGGTGGCAAAGGCTGGCGCTATTCTAGCAACCAACACCTCTACGCTCGATATTGATCAGATCGCTATGATGTCTGGGCGCCCTTGCGATGTTGTCGGCACTCATTTCTTTAGTCCGGCAAATGTGATGAAGCTATGCGAGGTGGTGCGCGGAAATAAAACCTCAAATGAAGTTCTGAAGACGGCGATGACAGTTGCAAAGCGCATTGGCAAGACACCAGTCGTAGCTGGCGTCTGTGACGGGTTCATCGGCAATCGCATGCTTGAACACTATGTTCGTATGGCGCACACCATGGTTGAGGAAGGCGCGTCTCCGTCGCAGGTTGATCAAGCTCTGGAGGCTTGGGGGATGGCCATGGGCCCCTTCAGGGTTGGTGACCTTGCTGGCAATGATATCGGTTGGGCTATCCGTAAGCGTCGCTATGTGGAACGTCCGCATGTTCATTACGCGCGGGTTGCTGATGCTATCTGTAAGGTTGGACGATTTGGTCAGAAAACCAGCGCGGGATGGTATCGCTATGAGAAGGGTAGTCGGGTTCCGATTGTTGATAATGAAGTTACTAAAATAATCACGAAATATCGTGAACAAAATCGTATTTCCCCACGTGTCATAGAAGATAAAGAGATTGTTGAGCGTTGTATCTATGCATTGGTTAATGAAGGAGCTCGCATTCTTGAGGAGGGGATTGCGCTTAGGGCATCAGATATTGATGTGGTTTATTTGACGGGTTACGGGTTTCCAAGATTTCGCGGTGGACCGATGCGATATGCTGACGAGATAGGACTCTCCAAGGTTGCAGAGCAGATGATGTTGTTTGAGAGTATGTCGGACGATCCATTCTGGAAAGTGGCAGATTTAATATCTGCGATGATCGAGGAAGATCAGACTTTTACCGACTAATTCCTGGGCATTAGACCCGTTCATACGCTTAAGTCGATTAAGTTGGCTCGTAGGTTTTTCACTTTGTGATTGTTTGTATAATCAACAGCGAACCGAAAGTAGAGTTTTGCACCATGGCCCGACCAGACCAATCACCACCACCTATTCTCGAAGGTGTTAGAATTCTTGATCTCACGCGCAACATCGCCGGACCGGTGTCGACAATGTTGGCCGCAGAAATGGGTGCGGACGTGATAAAAGTTGAACCGCCTGGTGGGGATGAAATGCGGACTTGGCCCCCGTTTATTGAAGGTCAAAGTGCCTATTTTATTAGTTGCAATCGCGGCAAGAGAAGCATTTCACTCGATCTCAAGACTGATCAAGACAAGAAAATTTTTTACAAGCTTCTTGATACTGCAGATGTGCTGGTGGAAAATTATCGCCCTGGTACGCTGGAGCGGATGGGGCTTGGCTGGGAAAATATTAAGGATGCCCATCCCAAGCTTGTCTGGGTATCGGTTACCGGTTATGGGCGTGAAGGACCACGCGCAGCTGCTCCAGGTTATGACTCTATGATGCAGGCTTACACTGGCGTCATGGGAATCACCGGTGAGGAGGGTGGTGCACCTGTAAGAAGTGGTGGTTCGCCTATCGATATAGCAACCTCTTATTTAACTTTCAGCACGATTGTATCAGGCCTTTACACAGTATTGCGAACAGGTAAGGGACTGTTGCTTGGAGTTTCACTGATGGAGTCATCGCTCGGATTCATGCACGCTTATCTTCAAGGAGCACTGGCTGGCCTGGAGTTACCTGCACGGCAGGGTAGTGAGACCATGGCCATGTATCCGATGGGAGCATTTTTGACCAGTAATGGAGAGCATTGTCTGGTCCAAGTTAGCAACGAGATCCAATGGAAAAAATTCTGTGATGTTCTTGGTGCATTCGAACTTATAGAAGACCCACGCTATTTGAAAAATCCGGACCGCGTCAAAAATCGAGATGCGTTAAGACCCGTGGTCGAGGACTATCTAAGCAAACGCACGGCGCAGGAATGGGAACGCATCTTTCTTGATGCTGGGGTTCCAGTTGCCCATGTGCGCAAGACTACCGATGTCATTGCCGATGAGCAGGTCGTGGCACGCGACATGATCAAACCAGCTCTGCTTCCAGGTGGGCAGAATATCTCTACCTGGGGAGTTCCGATCAAGGTCAATGGCATAAGTTACAATCATACCCTGGCAATCCCAGCCATGGATGAACATCGTGATGAAATCCTGGAAGAGCTTGCACGTTGGCCTGTAACGGAGAGTTGAGTAATGAATTTTGAAATTTCTGCCGATCAAGTCGCGTTGATGGAAACGGTTAAGGCATTTATCGACGAGCGGGTTGAGCCGCGAATGGATGAGATCGAAAAGACTAATGAGATGCCAGGTGAGGTTCTCAAGGAAGCATCTGAACTCGGTCTGTTTGGTATCAGTATTCCGGAAGAATATGGTGGTAGTGAGCTTGATCGGTTCTCACGCATGTTGGTCCATCAAATGGTTGGCCGAAGTGGCTTTGGATTTGCCGGAGTAATTGCCGCCCACACTGGGATAGGATCTGATGGATTAGTTGAACTAGGTTCAGACGAACAAAGAGCTCGTTACCTGCCGCGGATGGCAACTGGTGAGCTACGTGCCGCGTTCGCGATCACCGAGCATGAGGCAGGTTCTGATGCGGGAAGCATTAAAACTAACGCCCGCAAGAAGGGTGACCGATACTATTTGAACGGAGTCAAATGTTACATTAGTGGTGGATCAAAGGCAGGTCTAATCACGGTCATCGCCCGAACTAATCTCGAAAATCCGGACAAGGAATTTAGTGTTTTTCTGGTTGAGCCAAGTTTCCCAGGATTCCGTATCGGAGAGGTCTACGAGACGATGGGAGCCCGCGGTCAGCCAGTTGCTGAACTTGTGTTCGAAGATTGCGAGGTGCCTGAGGAGAATCGTCTTGGTCCCGAAGGTGGTGGATGGGTGGCTGCAATGAAAATTCTTAATTGCGGACGTCCCGCAGTTGCTGCCAGATGTGTTGGTGCATGTGAGCGACTACTTGAAATTTCTACCGAATGGGCCAAGGCACGCCACCAATTTGGTAAGCCGATAGGTAATTTTCAAGGTATTCAGTTCATGCTCGCCGACATGGCGACGAAAACCGAAGCCGCCCGCTGGCTTACCTATAAAGCCGCAGTTGATATTGATAATGGCCAGGCAACACCCCGCACCATGTCAATGGCGAAGCTCTACGCTTCTGAAGCCCTGGCTTTTGTTGCTGACAGCGCGCTCCAGATACAGGGTGGTGCCGGTTATATCAGTGGTAATCCGGTTGGCCGATTCTTTCGCGATGCTCGTATCACACGTATTTATGAGGGAACGTCTGAAATTCAGCGCATGATCATTGGTCGTTCACTGTTAGGTAAATAGAATATTCGGAAACGGAGAAAAAACTACATGGTCTACAACGATATAGCCGTTGAAAAGCGCGGACGCATAATCTGCCTCACACTAAATCGGCCTGAGCGAATGAATTCAATCAGTGTGGAAACTGGTAACGAGATGCTCGAAGTATTCACAGAATACCGTGATAACAATGATTTGTGGGCAATGATAATCTGTGCTGCTGGTGATAAGGCATTTTGCAGCGGTATGTATGTCACTGAAGCTGCCAAACAGACCGCCGAGACAGGTGAAACCGGTGGCTATTCTATCTTCAAACCATGGACTGACATGATGCAGTCGATAGAAAAGCCATTTATCTGTGCCGTTAACGGTTATTGTATTGGAGGTGGATGGCATCTGGTGGCAGACGCCGATATTGTGATTGCTTCAGATAATGCTCAGTTCTTCGACACGCATGTAAATATAGGACTCATTAACGGAGTTGAGTCGGCCGGGTTCGCCTTTAAAATGCCGCTGGGTATTGTCATGCGGATGGTATTGGAAGGACGGCATTTTCGTGTCAATGCCAAGCAGGCCTATCAATGGGGGCTTGTGTCCGAAGTGCTTCCACAAGTTGAACTGATGGACAAAGCTTGGGAAATAGCAACTCATATTGCCGAAGACGCTGCGCCGCTCGCGGTCCAAGGATCTAAACGAGCTATCCTAGGAGCGATAGACCGAGGCCCTGTGGAGGGGATTCCCTTTACCTGGGATGTTTTGACAGACATCCAGAACACAGAGGATACGAAAGAAGGTTTCCGCTCTTTTGTTGAAAAACGTAAACCAAAATTTATTGGCCGCTAAGCTTCATGGTTAAAGCTACCGTTATGATCGGTGAGTCGGTTAATTTTAGTATGAGATTATAATTATCCGAAACACTTTTTACTGTATTAGTATTTCTATGTCCGGGTCGTAATTTTTACATAAATTTTCTTAATTTCTGCAGTAAATCTGCCTTACAAACAGGTATGAATATACTTTATGGCTGATCTCATTCAACATCTTTGGCCCTATTTGGTAGCAGCTCTCTCTGTGGGCTTGGTTTTTGGTTATCTATTTTGTCGGACATAGATAGTACGTGATTTAAGTTTTTTCTGTTTTTGGGTGCGGGATCTGCACATATGCAGTTGCGGTGTTGCTAAAAACCAAGCATGCAGCGCCCACTAGATAAGCCCACTAACAAGTAAGTGAATATTAATGTTAGAAATTGTTATGCAAACCGCTGCTTTAGTGTTCGCGGTTGGATTCATTGGTTTCTATTTTGGTTGTCTGTTAGCAAAGCTGATGCCGTTGAGAAAGTCGAAGCCACCCAGCGTAAGTTGAACAACGCAAGTTATTTTTATCATTGTTATCAGAATTTTACTGATATTTCTTTATGTAAGATAATAAATGTGAATGCTTAACAATTGACGCTCAGCCGATAGTTGTCCTGGTTACCTGCTTCCACGCATGAGGTCTTCAGATAAACGCAGAGGTACAGGTTTGTTGGAAAGTCGGGCACGATACACTTGCACGTTTTCCATAACTCTCTGTACGTAGTTTCTAGTTTCGTTAAACGGTATTGATTCGATCCAATCTATCATATCTATGCCGTTGTTTCGTGGGTCACCAAAACGCTCAATCCATTGTTCGATGCGGCCCGGTCCGGCATTGTAAGAAGCGATAGCAAGGACATACGAACCATTAAATCTGTCGATAAGATCAGAAAGAAAATTTGATCCTAGGCGGGCATTGTAATGCGGGTCCTCTCCAAGGCGTTTCAGCGAGTAGGCAATGCCAGCTTGGCGTGCCAGCATTTTCCCGGTTGCTGGCATCACTTGCATCAGACCACGGGCTCCGGCACGGCTTGAGGCTTGCCAGGCAAATTCACTTTCTTGACGGGTGAGGGCGAGGAGAAGAGCAGTCTCGACTCTTGGTGGTGGAATGAGTGCCGGAAAATCAGAAATAGGGTAGGCTATATCATGAATTTGCGCTCCGTTGCCGAGTCCGATTTTTCCGATCCGTACACCCACCTGCGGTAAGGCAAGCTGATTGGCAAAATTTCCAACCCGGCCAAGTTGCCCCATGTCACTTAGGCCATAAGAAAGGCGGATCAAGAATTTTGCAGCTAGCTGACGGTCTCCTTCAACGCTTAATAGTCGAGCTGCCCGCATCAGCGGGTTTTGCTCAACAATCTCAGCCTTACGATATTGTTCAATATTGAGACTTGGTAGGTCTAACAGTATGCCGGCTGGGTACAGTTGGTTGCGTGCCAATTGGCCATAAAATGTAATTCCATGTTGGGCTGCAGCTTGGCGTAGCTGATTTCCAAGTTCTGTTTGTCCGTTAGCGTCGGCTGCCTGTGCTAGCCAATATTCGGCGCGTGCGATACTTATAGGGCGCTTCACAGCTAATTTTAGATTGTTGAAGTGTTGTGTCGCTAGTTTTGGGTTTTTCAGGTGGCGAAGTGCAATCCAACCGGAGAGAAATTCTGCATCAGCATATGAGCTGCTATTGGATAGAGCATGTTCAGCGGCTAGTTTGTAGCTATTCTTTATAAGTTTTTGTGATCCCAAGGCACGCCTGGCAAGAAGACGTCTTTCTGTCCACCATGCTTCTGGATCTAGTATTGTAGCTTTGTCTTTCGGTGCATCCAAAATCAGTTTTCTCGCGATTTCATCGTTTTCGTTTCGGCGTAACCAGGTTGCGCGAGATAACTGGAGTGCCAAATCTTTGCGGAGTGTCTTCGGTACCTGCTGGTATTGCTGGTTGGCATTTTTTGCGCGCTTGGCGATAGCATTATGCGCCTGAGCAATTTCTACATAAGACGCACCGAGGCGCTTGGCCGCACGCATCATCGCTGGTGATGAGCGGCGATAGGACATAATGTCCATTCTCTCCTTATCGAGAGCTTTGGAAATGCACTT
>CAUZRD010000108.1:0-7263 GCA_963582255.1 Alphaproteobacteria bacterium
GATGGATATATTTGGTTGGCTAAAGGGTTCTCTCCTTCAATAGTTATAATGAGACTTCCACCGATTTGATTGGTTGATTTAATTGCTCACTGACTTACAATAATTCATTATTGTTGTGATGGACATCACACTATTGGAGTTGGTGCTAGGTTAGCTTGCATTAGGTTTTTACCGCGCCAATACTGCGTTATTAGCCTGCAGTTTTACCTAATTGGAGAAAGGCTTACCGGATGATTAAAAGTATTGCACGAGTATCTTCTTTACTGCTGCTAGTTGGTATGTGGCAAAGCAATGTTGCTCAGGCTCAGCCCTCGATTGGAAGTGCTGTGGCCGTAGAAAATCAGGTTGAAGGGAAGATAGGAAGAACTTTGGAAAGCATAGAGACCAACTCGCGGATCTATGCCGATGAAACCATCAAGTCGTATCCGAAAAGTAGCGCTAAGTTTGTTCTGGCTGATAAGACAAAACTAAGTGTTGGTCCTAGTAGTCAGATTAAAATTGATCGCTTTGTCTATACTCCGGGCAGCTCATCAAATGAGATCGTCTTTAATGCGATGCATGGAGCGTTCCGGTTTGTGACAGGGATTGCTGGTCATAAAAGTTACCGTGTAGTTACGGCATCTGCCTCTATTGGTGTGCGAGGTACTGATTTTGATGTCTATACGACTTCGAAAGAAACACTACTTCTTGCCCGCAAGGGAACATCATATATGTGCCCAGGCGGTTCTCAGGGTGGTAAGTTAAATCCAGATGATGAAGCTTGCTGTAAAATGAATGCGGGTCCTGCGGCTGGGCCGCTTTATGGCATCATGCAAAATGGTAACAAGAAGTGTGACGGACCGTATAAGTGGGATGGCACAAATCCTGGAAGACTAATAAACGATCCGTATAAGAAAGATTGGAGCGGAATCAATACTCACCAGACGCTAAAACGCTTCGGAGGCAGCGATAATAACAACGACGACAACGACGACAACGACAGCGACGACAACAGCAGCCGTAAAGCCGGCGACTAGGTAGCTAATAGCTGGTGCCCGTCCGCTAGGGGCACCAGCTAATAAAGTATCCCATTATTTACGAATGTTTTAATTAAGCATTAGTCCATTTGAAACCCGGGAGTTGAGCATGATAGCGCTAGCTCCTCTTCTGTCATGTCCTCGGTAATGCCCTCAAATAGGGGTGAGGAGAGATAGCGCTCACCAGTATCGGGCAACATGCACAAAAGAACCGATCCTGCAGGAGCCTTGCCGGCAACCTGAATTGCCGCGGCGAAGGTCGCTCCACCCGAAACTCCGGTTAGAATACCCTCAGTTTCGGCCAGCTTTCTAGACCACTCTATGGCTAGATTTCCGGGGATAGGGACAATGTGATCAAAGTATTTTTTGTCGATTGCTTCTTGCAGGACATAAGGAATGAAGTCAGGAGTCCAACCTTGGATTGGATGAGGCTCGAACGCAGGGTGAGATGCAACCGGGTCATTTGCGATGCCACGTTCCTGGTCCTGGCCCGAGCTAACTAGTTGAGCATTGCTAGGTTCACTTAACACAATTTTTGTTTCCGGACGTGTGGCGCGTAAAGCCCGCGAGACCCCGGAGACGGTTCCGCCAGTGCCATAACCTGTGACCCAATAGTCGAGTCGCTTTCCATCGAAATCAGCAATGATTTCACGTCCAGTTGTGTTTTCGTGGATGTCGGCATTGGCGGCGGTCTCAAACTGACGAGCGAGGAACCAGTCATTCGCCTTGGAAAGTTCAACCGCTTTTTTATACATTCCGGTGCCCTTTTCCGCCCGTGGCGTTAAAATCACTTTCGCGCCAAAAAAGCGCATTAGCTTGCGCCGCTCGATTGAAAAACTTTCCGCCATGGTGACAACAAGTGGATAGCCCTTGGCCGCGCAAACCATCGCCAAGCCAATACCGGTATTACCGCTTGTTGCCTCGATAACTGTCTGTCCAGGTTTAAGCATGCCGTCGCGCTCTGCTTGTTCGATAATATTGAGAGCAAGACGGTCTTTCACAGATGCAGCTGGATTGAAAAACTCAGCTTTGACATAGATTTCCACACCATCTGGGGCTAACCGGTTTATCCGAATGCACGGAGTATTGCCGATGGTATCCAATACGCTGTCATAGAGTTTTCGGCGACCGTCAGTAGTACGGCATCCCTCTGTTGTTGTCTTTGTTGTCATTTGGGTGTCTCCGTGATGATGTCGGCGCCAATGTCAGCTTTGCCTACTGTGTTAGGTAAGCACGCTTATATGAATCATAGAACTGGTAATTGTGTGTCGAATTAACGAGTGCACATATCCACCAGAGGGGATGCGGTGCTTAGTCTGGAAGTCCAGCTGTCTTGTCCAGACTAATGGTTGGCGACTGCGCTAACGCTTCACTTGGTCGGCTAAAGGCAAAAGGAAGCGCTAGGGTAGCTATATAGTAGGAGTTTATGGCCGCCAGTTCTCCATTATAGGTCTAATTTAGGTACTGTCTTTCTTCAAGAAGCGGCTAAGAATTTGAGACTCAGTGGATTCTTTTTCGTCGGGTTTACTGCCCTGATCGCCGTCAATGTCTTTGCCAGAATCGTTGTCGGTTTTAGTCTTCGATAGAGAGTTGCGGTTAAACATTGATGATCCGCTTTCGTATTTAGGCTCGGCATCGTCAAAGTTGGACAACGGAGATGAGAGATTTGATCCAGCGGTATGGCCACTATCACCGTCATCGAATTCTGGGCGGAATGTCGGCGGTGTCAAGGGGCCTTTAGCGGATGGGGTGCGTAGCCCAGCGTTGTTGCCCGGACGATAGGTGCTAAGTTTACTGCGGAAATCATCAGCTTCTAGACGAGGCTCGACGTTGTGGGTGTTGACAGCATCCTGTGAACTGGCATGTAAAATGCCGGTTTCTATCACTAAATCATTGGTGCCGCCGATCAGCAATAAATGCTCTCGGTCGTCGCGACGGACTAGTAACAACCTATGTCGGGGGCTAACTTGAGCAGATTCCTCCACGCCAAGTCGGCGGGTACGCCGTCTCTTGGTGGAGTGTCTGGTGTGTCCGTTGTTATTGAAGAAACGGCGCAATACCCAATACAGCGCCAGGATAAGCGCGATTGCAGCGAGCAGGGCCGCTCCATATTTAGCTATCTCAGGAAATTCCATTGCTTATTCCCGTATTCCTACACTAGTGCGGTGAGGCGTTAATTAAAACTATGTACAAATTGCTGCCATCAAGACTAACAAATCGTTAGTTGCGGAAGTATTTGGGCATGTCATGCGACAGCACGCTATGTTTATGCAAGCCAAATGAACTGATTCGAAGCGGGTAAATATGGCAATCGGCCACTTTGATAATAACATAAGTACACGAGAAAACGATACGATGCTTCTATCCAGTTGGTCTGGGGTGCGTATTTTTAGTTATGGCGTTTGTATCCTTTTACTTTTAGCGCTCGGTATTTTTGTCACCGAACAGATGGCTGGCGGTTCGTTCGCCCTTGTGATTTTAGCAATTCTGTCTGGTATCGGCGTGATTGCACTGATCGGTATTATCACAGGATTTCTTGTGCGTGCACGTTCGCCAGTGGCTAATTTTGGTTCTCTTGTGTCGCTGACCTCGTCGACAGGATTCGCTGTTGCCGATAGTGAAGGTGCGATCAGATTTGCCAACGATGCGTACCGTGACATTCTATGCCCTGATGAAGCCGATGTGATCGCAACGCCTGAGCAGTATTTCAGCGGACACCGTGAAGCTTCAGAGGCCCTTTATCGTCTTAGCGAATCGGCCCGGCAGCGTGAGCCGTGGAGTGAGGACATACGCCTTATAACAGGAGACTTGGATGAGCCACGCTGGCTGCGGGTATCAGTACGGCCGGTGGGTGAAACGGATGACGAACTGACGGTTTGGCAAGTTGCTGATATTTCAATCGACAGTATGCGTCAGGAAGACGCATTTCTTGAGTTACAGCAGATCATCAATTATCTGGATCATGCCCCTGTGGGCTTTTTTTCTCTGCGTCCAGATGGGAGGATAGCCTATCTAAATGCAACCCTGGCGGACTGGCTTGGTTTATCACTGGACAAGACGACTGGCGGTGCTGTTGCAATAGAAGACATTGTGTCGGGAGCATCTGCTACGCTGTTGAGAGACTATCCCGCCACACCTGGCCGCGTTCATGTTCAGATGATTGATGTTGATCTGACCTGCACCGACAGCACATCCGTGCCGGTACGTATTCTTCACCGGGTGGAGTTTGATGATAATGGACTAGCACGAGCATCGCGTTCTGTGGTCTTGAATAGGACTAGAAGCGAAGACGTGGACGATGATCTGCGCGCGGCGGAAGTGCGTTTCGCAAGGTTCTTCAACAACGCACCGATCGGGATAGCAACTCTTGATGACACGGGTTCGGTGCTTGATGCTAATCCAGCATTTTCACGCATCTTTGCCGGGCAGAGGGCAACGGGCGGATCGGTTGAGTTAGTTCTAGATGATGACAGTCGGGAGGCGCTTTTAATTCTGCTAAAACGCGCAGGCACAGGTAAGACCGATCTTTTGCCGATTGATGTGTCATTTGGGCATGGGAGAACTGGTCAGGTTTTTATCTCACGGATGGAAGATGCACGCGATGAACCTACGCGTCTTTTAACCTATGTGATTGATACAACTGAGCAACGCTCGCTCGAGGCACAATTTGCGCAGAGCCAAAAGATGCAAGCTATCGGTCAGCTCGCGGGTGGTATTGCACATGATTTTAATAATGTCTTGACGGCCATTATCGGATTCTCTGACCTTCTTTTAGTCAATCACCGACCGACCGATCCTTCATTTCCTGACATTATGAACATCAAACAGAATGCCAATCGTGCGGCCGGGTTAGTACACCAGTTGCTGGCGTTCTCACGTCGCCAAACATTGCGCCCGGAAGTGCTTTCACTGACTGATGTAGTTTCTGATTTTTCAGTTTTACTTAAACGGTTGCTTGGCGAGACCTTCGAGCTTGAAGTTCAACACGGTCGCGATTTATGGCTAGTCAAAGTTGATCATAACCAGTTCGGGCAGGTGCTTATGAATCTAGTCATTAATGCTCGTGATGCCATGGATGAGGGCGGTACGGTATTGCTTAGAACATCAAATGTGCCAGCAGAGGTGTCTGTTGACATGAACAAAAATCTAATGCCGGCAGCCGACTATGTGCTTATTGAGGTTGAGGATGCTGGTATGGGCATTGCCAAGGAAAACCTTGAAAAAATATTTGAACCATTTTTTACAACCAAGGAAGTGGGTAAGGGCACGGGGCTTGGCCTTTCGACTGTTTATGGAATAGTCAAGCAGACCGGCGGTTATATTTCTGCTGATTCATTGGGTGAGGGTGAGGGGGCTACTTTCCAAATTTTTCTGCCCCGCCATATTGTTCGTAAGGACGATATAGAGCCGCTTAAAGAACTTCGCGACCCTAAACCGAAGTCGGATCTGACGGGTAAGGAGACCGTGCTCTTGGTTGAGGATGAAGATGCTGTGCGTGTCTTTGCCGCGCGCGCGCTTGAGGCGCGTGGTTATACGGTTCTGCCTGCGCAATCTGGTGAGCAGGCCCTTAAATTGGTTGAGGAGGCCGGTGGCGGAATTGACCTGGTGGTATCGGATGTGGTGATGCCGGAGATGGATGGACCGACTCTTTTAAAAGAATTGCGCAAGAAGAAATACAAATTCAAAATGATATTTATCTCAGGATACGCGGAAGAGGCGTTCCGCAAGAGCCTTGGAGATGAGGAAGATTTCAGGTTTTTACCTAAGCCGTTTACACTAAAGCAACTTGCACAGGCGGTGAAAGACGCACTTGATGACGAATAATATTTGATAATGTTGGACTGTATCTACATTGTACTATGAGACATTTGTCTCTGACCTAAATAAAAAAATTCATTGTTAGTGTGGCTGCAATTTACTTGTACCGGTTGCCAACTTTTGTACCATTGTGATGGTTAATGATTATCACTGCCGATGATGAGTGTGCGGCCCTTTTCTAACGACTGTGCATCGACAGGTAATGCCAGAATCAGATCCTATACGTTTGAAATATCATCGTAACATCAAGGTGCTTATCTCTTAATCTCATGGTGATCTCAGCTCCTCATTATCGTTTTAAAGCTTCTTAAAGGCGATAATATGTACGAAGTAGTGATCCGCTAGAAGAAAAGTTATTGAATTAAATCAGAGGTTTAATAGAAACAAAAATAGAAGTTGCCAATATGTTCTTGTGCAAAGAGAACAAAGAAAGTACAAATGCCCAATTGAAACACTCACATGGCTATGGAATAAAGGCGCACCAAACATGTCAAAAACCTCGCTTCGACTTGTTGATGGAGACTCAATGGATAAAGACAAGGCGCTTGAAGCCGCTTTAAGCCAGATTGAACGAGCTTTTGGCAAAGGTTCAATCATGAAACTTGGAACACATGGCCAAGTTGTCGAAATAAGTTTTGTTCCAACGGGTTCTCTTGGTCTTGATATAGCTCTTGGAATTGGTGGACTTCCCCGTGGGCGGGTGGTCGAGATTTATGGTCCGGAGTCATCCGGTAAAACGACACTTGCGCTGCACACCGTCGCTGAAGCCCAAAAGGGTGGCGGAGTTTGCGCTTTTATTGATGCCGAACATGCGCTCGATCCAGGCTATGCACGAAAACTAGGTGTTGATATTCGAGAGCTTTTGATTTCCCAACCTGATACCGGCGAGCAGGCGCTAGAAATCGCTGATACACTGGTACGTTCCGGTGCTGTAGAGGTGTTGGTGATAGATTCTGTTGCGGCATTAACGCCGCGCGCTGAGCTTGAAGGTGAAATGGGGGCGTCACTTCCAGGCCTTCAGGCTCGTTTAATGAGCCAGGCGCTTAGAAAACTAACAGCTTCGATCTCGCGTTCGAACTGTATGGTGATCTTTATCAATCAGATTCGCATGAAGATTGGGGTAATGTACGGCAGCCCAGAGACCACCACAGGTGGCAACGCGCTGAAATTTTATGCTTCAGTTCGTCTGGATATCAGGCGGATTGGACAGATCAAGGATCGTGATGAGGTTGTTGGCAATCATACTAGGGTCAAGGTGGTGAAGAACAAGGTTGCCCCACCATTCAGGGAAGTTGAATTCGATATTATGTATGGCGAAGGGATATCCAAGGTCGGCGAACTTATCGACCTTGGCGTTAAAGCGGGTGTCGTTGAAAAATCGGGATCATGGTATTCACATGACAGTGTACGCATTGGTCAGGGCCGTGAC